>NZ_LT607802.1:3619378-3931878 GCF_900090205.1 Vogesella sp. LIG4
TCTTGCTGGCACTGCCATCGGCCTTCTGGAACACACCCTGGTTGGCCCAGTCGTGACGGTATTCCATCTTCACGGTTACCTGATCGGTCGGGTAGAACAGCAGATCCAGCGCGATGTCCTGACGGTTGGCGCCCTTGCAGTCAAAGCCGCTGTTGGCACTGTTGGCCAGGCAGGTCGGGTCGATACCAAAGCCGTTGTAACCATCCATGCCGCTGGTGGAATCAAGCACGATGCCGCCACCGCCGCCACCATTCTTGCTGTTGTTCAGGTAGTCGTAACGCGCGGTCACGCCCATGCGGCCGAACAGCTCGGTGGAGAACTTGCGGTGCGCCAGCAGCGACAGGCCGTACCAGCGCGCATCGCCACCATTCCACGCGGCCTTCTTCTGCACGCCATAATCCAGCTCGGCGTTGTACTGCGTGTCGGCCAGGGTGTAGGTGGCATCCACTTCGGTGAAGTAGTAGTTGCTGTACGGCGAGCTGGCCGTACATTGCGCGCCAAAGCCGGTGTTGCCGGATGCACAGTTAGGTTTGCCGGTGGAAGAGTCGGTCGGGGTCAGCAGGGTCTGGCGGCCGGCGTTGACGGACCAGCCCAGATCCAGCGCGCTGGACCAGGTGTAGTCGGCACGGGCGGTGATGGTCGGGGTCTTGTTGCTGTGCTGGACATCGTTGCTGTCGGTCACGCTGGCACCCTTGGTACGGTACTGTTCGTTACCGACGAAGAAGCGCCAGGCCCAGTTGCCGGTGCTGTAGTTGGCGCCGGCGCCCACGTAGCTGCCCGGGTCGCTGAAGTCGTACAGCAGGTTGTGGGTCAGCGTCAGCATCTGGTTGGATTGCTGGTATTCGTAACCGCCGAAGCTCGGAATCAGACCAGCCACGAAGGTGGTGGATTCGTTCAGCGGCAGGTTGATCTGCGCGGTGTTGATCGGATTGTTGCCGATACTGCCGCCATCGTTGCTCAGCAGGGTGTTGCCGTTGCCGCGGTTGGGCAGCAGGCTGAACTCGATGCTCGGGGCCATCGGGCCGACGCCGAAGGTTTTCTTGATGTCCAGGTACACGTCGCCGAACGAGCTGTTGTCGTAGGCATAGGTGGAGCTGTGGTTGACGAAGTTGAACGACGAGCTGCCGGCGTTGCGGTTGTACATGTACACCGGGTCCAGGTAGCCGGTAATGCTCAGGCCGGCCAGCGGGCCTTCGTCGGACGCCTGCGACAGGGCGTCGACTTTCATCTTGGTGTTGGCCTGGCTCTGCTTCATTTCCTGCAGCTCGCCCTGGGTCAGTCTGGCCGGTGCATTGTCATCGTCTTCGCCAGCGTTGGCGGCCGGGGCCGCTTTGGCCTGTTCCAGCTCGGTGACCTTCTGTTGCAGGGCCTTCAGCTGTTCCTGCAGCAGCTTGATCTGGTCGGCGGTGCTATCCGCAAACGCCGCGGCGGGCAGGCTGGCGATGATGGCCGCGATTAGTGCCTTCTTCATGGTTACTCCCCTGGTTGTCCAAGACTTCTTGGGCGGGGGCGGCAATGGCCGCTCCCAACTTGGTACACCTATCAACCAAAGGTTGGCCGCCTTGCTGTTTGCATTGCACCGCCCTTCCGCGAGGCGCAAGGGCGGTGCAACAGGTTCAGCCTGGCCGCATGCGGCCAACCTTTGACGGTCCTGCTTGTGTTTATTCCTGCACGAACGCCAGGCGCATTTCTTCGGCGCGGCGGCGTTCCTGGGCGCGCATGAACTGGTTGGCCAGCACCACGCCCACCGTCACTACGGTGATGAACAGGGTGGCCAGGGCGTTCATTTCCGGGTTCAGACCCAGACGTACCCGCGAGAAGATCACCATCGGCAGCGTGGTGGAGCCCGGGCCGGACAGGAAGGCCGAGGTCACCAGGTCGTCCAGCGACAGGGTGAACGACAGCAGCCAGCCGGAGACCAGCGCCTGCGAGATCAGCGGCAGGGTGATCACGAAGAAGATCTTCAGCGGGGTGGCGCCCAGGTCCATCGCCGCTTCTTCCAGCGACATGTTCAGCTCGCGTACCCGCGACTGCACCACGATGGCCACGTAGGACACGCACAGCACGGTGTGACCGATCCAGATGGTGGTCAGCCCGCGGCCTTCCGGCCAGCCGAACAGCTGCTCCATGTTGACGAACAGCAGCAGGATGGAGATGCCGATGATCACTTCCGGCATCACCAGCGGCGCGTTGATCATGCCGGCGAACAGGGTGAACAGGCGGAAGCGGCCGAAGCGCGCCAGCACGTAGCCGGCCACGGTGCCGATCACCACCGAGGAGCAGGCGGTGAGGATGGCCACTTTCAGGCTCAGCCAGGCGGCGCTCAGCAGTTCGTCGTCATTGAGCAGCGCGGCGTACCACTTGGTGGAGAAGCCGGACCACACGGTGACCAGTTTCGATTCGTTGAACGAGTACAGCACCAGCAGGACGATGGGCAGATACAGGAATGCGTAGCCCAGCCCGAGCACGGTGTAGGACAGCGGTTTGCTCGGCTTGATCATTGGTGATCCCCTTCCATTTCTTTCACCTGGTAGTGCTGGAACAGTGCCATCGGCAGCAACAGCAGCAGCACCATCGCGCAGGTCACGGCGGACGCCATCGGCCAGTCGACGTTATTGAAGAACTCTTCCCACATCACGCGGCCGATCATCAGCGTGTCGGAGCCGCCCAGCAGTTCCGGAATCACGTACTCACCCACCGACGGGATGAACACCAGCAGGCTGCCGGCGATGATGCCGTTCTTGGACAGCGGCAGGGTTACCTGCAGGAAGGCCTTCCACGGCTTGGCGCCCAGGTCGTAGGCCGCTTCCAGCAGGCGCAGGTCCATTTTCACCAGGTGGGCGTACAGCGGCATGATCATGAACGGCAGGTAGGAGAACACCATGCCGATATACACACCCCAGTTGGTGTGATAGATGCGCAGCGGCTCGTGGATCACCCCCAGCCACATCAGGAACTGGTTGAGGAAGCCGTCGTTCTTCAGGATGCCGATCCAGGCGTAGACGCGGATCAGGTAGGAGGTCCAGAACGGCAGCATCACCATCATCATCAGCGTGTTGCGGTTGGATTCCGAGGCGCGGGCGATGTAGTACGCCATCGGGTAGCCGATCAGCAGGCACAGCAGGGTGGAGACGACGGCCATCTTCACCGACGACAGATAGGTGGCCANGTACAGGTCGTCATGCAGCATGAACAGGTAGTGATCCAGGCTCAGCGTGATCTTGACGATGTTGTCCTGGATGTCCAGCAGGCTGGTATACGGCGGTACCCCCAGGCGCAGCTGGGCAAAGCTGATGGTCAGCACCAGCAGGAACGGCACCAGGAAGAAGATCAGCAGGAAGACAAAGGGGAACGCAACCACCCCCGTGCGGCCCGAAGGCAGCCAGCGTTTGAGCAACTTGTTCATTTTGTCAGCACCACGGAACTGGATTCGGCCCAGCTAACGAACACTTCGTCGCCGTAGGACGGGGCATCGTCGCGCAGCAGCGCCAGGCTAGGCATATTGGCCATCACCACCTTGCCGTTTGCCAGGGTGACGTGGAACAGGGTGTAGCTGCCCATGTAGGCCAGGTTGCTCACCACGCCCTGCGCCCAGTTGTACGGGGTGTCCGGCTTGCTGCGGGCCACCTGGATGCGTTCCGGGCGTACCGACACGCTCACTTCCATGCCCTGCGGGCCGGTGATGCCGTGGTTGATGTACAGGCGGTTGGGCATGTCATCGGTTTCCACGTACACGTGGTCGCGCTCGTCTTCCACCACGCGGCCCTTGAACAGGTTGGTGGAGCCGATGAATTCGGCGGAGAAGCGGCAGTTCGGGTATTCGTACACTTCGTGCGGGGTGCCGATCTGGATGATCTTGCCCTCGTTCATCACCGCCAGGCGGCTGGCCATGGTCATGGCTTCTTCCTGGTCGTGGGTCACCATCACACAGGTCACGTCCACTTGCTCGATGATGTTCACCAGTTCCATCTGGGTGGCCTGGCGGATTTTTTTGTCCAGTGCCGACATCGGTTCGTCCAGCAGCAGCAGCTTGGGACGCTTCACCAGGCTGCGCGCCAGCGCCACGCGCTGTTGCTGGCCGCCGGACAGCTGGTGCGGCTTGCGTTTGGCGAACTTGCGCATCTGCACCAGTTCCAGCGCGTTGTCGACGCGTTCCTGGATTTCGTTCTTCGGTACGCCTTCCTGTTTCAGGCCGAACGCGACGTTGCTTTCCACGCTCATGTGCGGGAACAGCGCGTAGGACTGGAACATCATGTTGACCGGGCGCTTGTAGGGCGGGATCTTGGCCAGATCGTCGCCATCGATCAGCACGCGGCCGGAGGTGGCGGTTTCGAAGCCGGCGAGGATGCGCAGCAGGGTGGATTTACCGCACCCCGAGCTCCCCAGCAGAGCGAACAGCTCGTTCTTGGCCACGCTCAGGCTCACATGATTGACGGCAGTCGCGTCGCCGAACTTCTTAACCACATCGATGACTTCGATAAAACCGGTCTTGGCGCCACGGATGGCATCCTGCTCCAAACGACTCATGGCTTTGCTCATGATTTTCTCTTCCCTACCTCTTTGTATAGAAATAAAGGTACAGCCCTCCCCTTTACGCTTGTCTGAAACAGGCGCAGGGACTGTTGAAATTAGATATTGCAAAAACGACTTGGTGGCCTGTTTTCCAGGCTCAAGATATCGGCTGCTTTCCACCTGATGAGAAGCAGCATCTTCTTCGCCGAAAACTTCCGGAGAAAAAAATCCCTGCATCTGTCACAGTGCAGGGCCAAAGGAGAAATACCGCCTACGGATCAGAATGAATAAATAAAGGAGCTGCCAATCACGTCGTTACTTTTGCTCCAGGATCCATCGCTCTTTTGGAAAACCGGCAAATCTGCCCAGTCGTGCCTGTATTCAAACTTCACGGTAACGTTGGACGTCGGATAAAGCATGAAATCAAGCGCGATGTCCTGGCGCCTGGCGCCACGGCATTCCAGCCCGTTGTTGGGGGAAGACGCCAGACAACTCGGGGCGATGCCAAAGCCGTTCACGCCATCAGTGCCAGCGGACGCCTGCATCCCGTCCAGAGCGCTACCCCCCGTAAACGTGGTGCCTGCGCCGCCACCGTTCCGGCTTGTATCGAGATAGTCAAACCTCAGGGAGCTACCAATGAGGCCGAGCGGCTCGAACCGCCACTTGCGCAAAGCCAGCAGCGAGAAACCCCACCAATCCGCATCTCCACCATTCCACGCGGCTGATTTTTGCCGGCCCAAGTCCAGTTCGGCATTGAACGTAAAATCAGCCGCGACGTAGCTCGCATCGAACTCTGTGTACATATATGGCGTGAACGGGCTATTGCTGAGGCAGTTCAGGCCGAAACTGCCCTCCTGGCAACTGTTCTGCGCATTGCCGGTATAAACTGACTGTTTGCCAACTGCCGCCGACCACCCCCAATCCCACAGACCTTTCACCTTATCGATTCTCCAGGCCAGGGTCGGATTACGGTTGCTATGGGAGCCGCCGTTAGCGTCCAGCACGGAGTTAGGATGAGTGCGGTTCTGCTCGTTTCCAAGCAAAACCTTCCACGAGTAATCTCCGCTAGCGGTCGAGCCGTTATATCCGACGCCAGCAAAATACCCTGGCGCGCTGAAATCGTAGAGCAGGTTATGTGTCAAGGTGGGAAACTGGTTGGATGACTGGTATTCGTAGCCGGAAAGACCAGGCATCAAACCCGCCACAAACTGGTTCGTTTCATCCAGAGGAAATGTAACCTGTGCGGTATTGAATATGCCTCCTCCCGCTGCGCCATCCAGGGTGACGTTCCCTGCACCCCGGTTCGGCTCCAGCTGTATGTCGACGAAAGGTGCCGTCGGCCCGGTGCCAAACGTTTTCTTGATATCCAGGAACACGTCCCCGATGGAGCTGTTGAAGTACGTGTAGTTGTTGGCATGGTTCATGAAGGAGAAACCGCTAGTCTTTGCATTGCGGTTATAGATATAAACCGGATCTATATACCCTGTTACCGACAACCCTGCGATTGGCCCCGTATTGGCGGCGTCGGTCAGCGATTGCACCAGCAGCTCCTGCTTATTCAACCTCTGTTTGATATCCTCAGTCTCGTCATCGCGCGACTGCTGATCGGATGTTGTAATGCCGGTGTTTTTAAGCGCGCTCTCCAACGCGTCTATTTTTCGCTGCATGGCATCCAGTCGTGCCGCCATTTCGTTATCCGTAGCCGCTGCATCTGCTGATGCTATCTGTGGCAGCGCCGCAATAACTGCAATGCTGATCAGTCTTTTCATCTTTTCATCCTTTGTCATTTTCAGGATTTAAGGACGCACGATCCCCACACCCGTTGCACGAAGGCATCGGGCATTTATTTCAGGAAATATCAGGGATTCCGGCTGTTATCGGCCGGCTTTGAATTCGGAGAATTCCCGATTGATCTGGCGGGTGATCGCCGCAGGAACGTCCTGTTCGAGCGTCAGACGGCGGCGGTCCGCGTCGGTGGGGTAAATCATCGAGTCATTGGCAATATCGGGCGAGACCAGGCTACGGGCAGCCTTCACTGCACTCGGGAATTTGATCTCGGAGGTGATTTCTGCCGCGATTTCCGGGCGTAGCAGGAAGTTGATGAACTTCAGTGCATTTTCCATATGCGGCGCATCAGCCGGAATGGCCATCAGGGTCATCCACAAGGGGGCGCCTTCCTTCGGAATCACGAACTTCAGATCGACCGGATGCCCGGCTTCCTTCGACCGCAGTTTCGCGGTCAACACATCACCCGAGAATGCGGTGGAAACGCACAGGCCGCCGCTGGCCATTTCATCGATGTATGTCGTTGCATTGAATTGGGTGACGTACGGGCGAATCTTTTTCAGCTGGGCAAAGGCCGCGTTATAGTCGGCGGGCGATTTGGAGTTGGGGTTCAAGCGGAGCTTGAGCATGACATCGGTTGCGGCCTCGGAGCCACTATCGACCATGGAAACACCACAGCCCTTGAGCTTGCTCACCCACTTGGGATCGAAAATCAGATCCCAGCTGTCGATCGGAGCCTCATTGCCAAGCCGTTTCCTGATTTCCGTGGCGTTGTACGCCACGCCGGTCACGCCGTAGATATACGGCACTTGGTAGGCGCCCTTGGCATCAAGGTTCATCAGCGCAAGAATCTGAGGATCGATATTTTTGGCATTGGGAAGCTTCTTCGGGTCGAGCTTGGCAAATAGTCCGGCCCCCATCTCCTTGAGGAAGTAACTGCTGCTGGGGAAGACCACATCATAATTCGAGTGGCCAACCATCAGCTTGGTCAGCAGCGTATCGTCGGAGTCGTAAATGTCGTAGCGGACCTTGATTCCGGTTTCCTTCTCGAATTTTCGTACAGTGTCGTGGCCGATATTCATCGAGAAGTTGTAGACGTTCAGCGTATTATCGTCCCCGGCACTGGCGCTACCGCTTATGGCGAGAAGAGAAGACAGCATGCTGGTGCAAATCCAGCGGGAGGTAAGGCGTGTTGCGGATTGCTTCATTTGAATTGTCCTTGCTGAGGTGGGTCAAGACAAAACCGCGTATCAGGATTTAGCCGGCAATCAGTTCCGGCTGGCTGGGGCTACCATGGCGTGGAAGAGGCTTGATGAAATCGGCGGCCGGTTTGTAGTCCACGTCGTATCCGAATGCTCCTGGACCGACAACTTCCAGCGCTTGCGGAGTACACAGGAGCGGCGAGGCAGGCAGCACGATGACCGATACCCGGAGGCCAAAGCGGATTTCCTCAGTCGCTATCGGTTGGCCGGATTCGGAATCCAGCACACAGATGAGGTCGGGAACGGTGGCCACGGTTTTGCCGTTGATGCGGGCAATCAGGTTCTCGTTCTGGAAGTCGATTTCCATGCCCAGACCTGCCTGACACTCCAGCCCGTCCAGTTCCACCCGGCCGCGAGCAAAACCACCGCTGGTAGTACGGCTTACATCCGAAATCTTGCCTTTGAAGAGCAGTCGGCCGTTGTTTTCGGCGAGTAGCGCACGGATCGGGTCTTCCTTGTTTGCGCGCGCATCGCTGATCTGTTTACCCAAACGCCAGGCCTGGCTGATGGTGTGATGGACGCCGTGGTGTTTGACTTCGAGCCCGGTTATCGGTGCAAGCGCGAACCCGGCCGAGCAGCCCATTGCCGTTGTGTTGGCACGCGCCAGTTTTTCCAGCCAGTTGAACGAAATGACATTGTGGAATACCACCACATTGCCTTTGTCGTCAGCCAGTGCGAAAGGGGCAACCGGGCAGCCGGCGATTGCCAGGGTGCTCATCTGCATTTCCGGGAAAGCCCGCCCCATTCCATCGGCATCAACCACTGGCAGTCCGGTGAGCGCGGCAACAATCATCGGCTCGAAGCAATTCGACCCGCCGATTTCATCGGTCATCAAGGCCCGGGCCCGGATCTCCGACTCCTTCTCCACTGCCCGGAAGGCACGCAGACATTCCTGCCCTTCCTCGATTTTCTCGAAACCCACCGTCGGCGCCCCAATACCGGCGACACAGATGATGGCATCGTCGTCATTCAACGCTGCCGGCGACATCACCGCTATGGTCCGGCCGGCACGCAGTTGTTCACGTGCACGCAATTTGCCGAGGTAGGAGTTGCCACCGCCGCCAGTGCCCAGGACTGCCGCTCCCAGTGCGATGTAATCCAGGTCTTGTTCGTTCAGAATCCAGTTTTTCATGCCAGCAAGTCTCCGATGGCTTTCACACGAATACGCGTCGCGTTGTTCGGCAGATAGGCCAGGGGCGTCTCATCCACCTCCACAATTTCGACCGTGTCGGGATTGGCTCCAGCCGTAATGGCTTTCCGTTTGGCCTCGCTCTTGGCGGCTTCCAGCGCCAGGTCGCGATGTTCGCGCTCCAGCGCGTAGACCTTGTCGACCTCGCCAGAAACCTGGGCTATGGCAGCACCAACCGCATTAGCTGCAGCGTAATGTGGTGGACGGATTACCCGGCATTCGCCGATCCGCTCACCCTTGACCAGGACCGAGCCTCCGCCAGTAAGGATGATTGGGATCTCCTGCTTGCTTGGCTTCATTCTTTCCACGCCCGACGAGAGCATCTCCTGCATCTTGTCTACGGCACGGCTGACGAACGACTGCTCGAGATCGGCCAGCGCGCTTACATCACCCAACTTGAACAGGCCGTGAGAAACGGCAATATCGGTTGCCGTAAGCGTATCCCCGCCGAATATCCGGGACTTTTTCTTCAGCCGATAACCGACCGAAACAGGGCCAATGACCGGGGTTTCTCCGACCTTATCCACGATTGAGCCGCCGCCCAGACCGATGGAAAAGACATCCGGCATTTTGAAATTTGTCCGGATGCCGGCAACTTCCGCCCCTTGTGTGCTTTCCCTGGGGAAGCCGTCGACCAGGAGGCCGATGTCTGATGTCGTCCCGCCAATATCGATCACGATCGCGTTCTTCAATCCGGACAGGAAGGCCGCCCCACGCATGGAATTGGTCGGGCCGGATGCCATCGTGAAAATAGGAAATTGCGCGGCGTAGGATGCACTCATCAATGTCCCGTCATTCTGGGTCAGAAAGAGCGGGCAGTTCAGCTTGAGCTCCGAGAAGGCACTTTCGAACGCCGAGAAGGTTTTCTTGCCAAGGTTCTGCAGGCAGGCATTGAGAATGCAGGCACTTTCCCGTGCCAATAAACCGAGACGGCCGACCTCGTGCGACATGGTGACCCTTGCGCCGGGGATCTCGGACAGGACGATCTCCTTCGCCAATATCTCATCGTCCGCTTTCACCGGCGCAAATACGGAGCTGATTGCGACGCTGTCCAGGCCGAGCCTTTTTATCTCCTGGCATGCTTCCCGCAAGAGACCAACGTCCAAAGCCGTAATGGGCGACCCGTCATATTCCGCGCCACCAGGCAAGGTGCACACGTAGCCGGATACTGCACCTTTCAACACAGGTGGCCAGTCAACCATTGGTTGCAACGACATTGTGGAATTTCCACAAAGACGAAGCACCGCAACCTTATTGAGGTTGCTCCCTTCTACCAGGGCATTGAGAAAATGCGTGGTGCCAATCATGACGGCCGAAACACTGTCCGCCGACACGTTTGCCTTTCCCATCACAAATTCAAGAGCGGAAGTGACCCCCGTTATGACATCTTCTGTCGTTGAGAGCTTTGCGCTCTCGACAACTCGCTGTCCATCGAGAATGACGGCATCTGTGTTCGTGCCGCCCACGTCGATCCCGATTCTGTACATTTATTCTCCTCCAGTGGTATCGAGTGATGCGACTCGGCTTATTTCTCTTCCCGCAATTTCGCCCTCAGCTTTTCAGCTGACTTCGTCGTCCAGCCGAATGTCTTCAGGATCGAAAGCAGGATGACCACGTTTGTTGCACGCACACCGGGTATTCTCCCGATGACGGTATCAACGAATTCAATCAATTCGAGATTGGTTTTGGCCGACATTGCCAATGCGATGGAATACCCACCGGATGTAATGGCCACATAGTTAATGCATTCATAGTCAACCAAACGGTCAGCTACTTCCGACACCTTTCCTGGTTCAACGTCAACTACCACGTCAGCGAGCACGTTTGAATCAAGTGCGGAGGGATCCGACATCGCTCCGACGTAAATCAGCTTGTTCTCGATCAGGGCGGCAAGACGCGTACGTACGGTCCGCTCGGAAATATCCCCGATCTTCAATGCGATCTCTGAAGGCGAGAGTCTGCCGTTGTCGCCAAGCGCATCTACGATGGCCAGATCCATTTCATCGAGTTTGTATTCTTCTGCCACTTCAGTTTCCCTCTTTCTGTTTCAGGTTGCCGGCAAGCCGGCCATGCCACACATGGGACCATCTGAGGCCAGAGTACATCTGCACCGTTTATCCGTCAAAGAAATATTTCCGAAAACGGAATTTGTGTTGCCAATATGTTCCGAATGCGGAAATTTTTAGAGGGCTCCGTGGCATGCCTTGAGCATGCCACATGCGATTGCAGCAGTGGCAATGGCGATCACGGACGGAAGGAAAGGCGAGGCTTGAGCAGTGAAACTGACTTGGAATCAGCTCTGGCGGGAATGGTGGTACCGCGGGCGATCAAAGATGGGGATTCTTGAAGGGGGATAGCGGCATTGGGCATCTGGCAGATGCAAATGTCCGATCTGTGGCCATGAGTGGACTCTCCCTGCTGAAGGTCCGAAGCTCGGCCTCGGCCGACCAGCAGCCGACCGAGGAGGGTCAGTGGCAGATCGTCGGCATAAGCAGCCATTTTGCCTTAGACGAACAATGACTGCTTCGCACCTGAAAGCAGCCATAGATGCATCTAGCAAACCAGGAGCGACTCACCTGCCACGCCACCCCTTACTGCCGGGCAGCCAGCTGGCCGGCCCAGCTGCGAATCTGGTCGATAGATGCAGTGGCACCGCCACATACCACTACCAGAAGCCGGTGGTAATTCGCCAGCGCCGGATGCCGCTCGTAGACAACGGACAGCGCTGCGCCGCATGCCGGCTCCACCAGCAAACGATGGTCCGCCAGAAAGCGCTCGCAGGCGGCCAGCGCACTGTAATCGGACACCACCAGGCTCTGTATCGGATGCGTATTGGCGCAATGCATGGCCTGCTCGCATACCTGCTTCGCCCCCAGCGAGGTGGCAATGCTGTTGATGCGCTCCAGCTCCACGGTATGCCCGGCCTGCAAGGCTGCATGGAACGAAGCCGCGCCCTCGGTTTCCACCGCCACCACCGGCACATCATGCCAGTGATTGCGCTGCAGGCCGGCCACCACGCCGGAAAGCAAGCCGCCGCCGCCCACTGCCAGCACTACGGCATCCGGCTTGCATTGCGCCTGGGCGATCTCATCGACAAGCGTGGCGTGGCCCTGCCATAGCAGCGGGTTGTCGAACGGATGCAAAAAGGCATCCGTGGCGCCCAGCAGGGTTTGCGCGTGCTGGTTGGCCTCCTGCCAGGAGCTGCCGTGCACGATGACCTCGGCCCCTTCCAGCTGCAGCAGCTCCCTGGCACGCTCGGTAGTCGTTTCCGGCACCACCACCGTTACCGGAATGCCCAGGCAGCGCCCGGCATAGGCAACAGCCAGCCCGGCATTGCCGCCGGAGGAGGAAACAAAGCGCCGCGCGCCCTGCTGCTGGTAGACGCTGCAGGCGTGCCCGATGCCGCGGATCTTGAACGAGCCGGCTGGCTGCAGCGCATCGAGCTTGAGCCAGACGGACTGGCCGGTCAGCACGCTCAGCGGGCGGGATTCCAGCAGCGGGGTGTTGAAGTGCAGATTCATGGCAATGACTTTCTGGGTGGCGACATCAGACCGGGGAGCATGGACATTCATTCACGGCGTGGCAGTGACAGCATCCGGAACAGGGGCCAGCGCCTGCACCTCGATCTCGACATCCAGATCGAATGCCAACCTGGCGCTGACCACCGAACGCACCGGGAAGCCGGCGGGAAAATAAGTGACATAGGCTTGGTTGAACTCGGCAAAGTGCCGCATATCGGACAGCCACACCGTCACCTTCACCACGGCACTCAATTCGGCGCCGCAGGACTGCAAGGTACGCTCGATGGCCGCCATGATGTTGCGGGTCTGGGTGGTGATATCGCCCCGCAGCGGCTCCGCCTGCTCCGACATCGACACCTGGCCGGACAGGAACAGGAAGCCGCCGGCCTGCACGGCACGGGAGAACGGAAAAGGCAGGCTGCTGCTGAAGCGGGTGATGGTCTGGCTCATGTTGCGGGCTCCTTGTCGCTAGGCGCGCTGTGGCTGGTTCCGGAAATATAGACGCTGGCTTGCGCCGGCCCCATCAGCCAGCTGGCGGGGCCATGGCACGGGCTATGCAGCCAGTCGCCGCGCATGCGCCAGCAAGTTGTCGATATCCGCCGCCCGAGTAGCGAAAGAGGTAACGAAGCGCACCACGCCCGGCGCCCAGCGGTCGTGATAGAACACGAAGCCGGCGGCAAGCAGCCCGGCGGTAAGTGCGGCCGGCAGGCGGCAGAACACAATATTGGCCTGGATATCGCCCAGGATTTCCACGCCGGGAATGCGCTGCAGCCCCTGCACCAGCCGTTGCGCCATACCGTTTGCCTGCTGCGCATTGCGCAGCCACAGGTCCTGCTGCAAATAGGCTTCCATCTGCGCCGCAAGAAAGCGCATTTTCGAGAACAGATGGCCGGCACGCTTGCGACGAAAACCCATGCTGGCGCTCAGCTGCCTGTCGAACAGCACGATGGCCTCCACCCCCAGCGCGCCATTCTTGGTAGCACCCAGCGACAGCGCCTGTACCCCCGCTTTCCAGCTCATCTCCGCTGGCGAGCAGCCCAGCGTCACCAGCGCGTTGGCAAAGCGCGAACCATCCATGTGCAGGCCGACCCTGGCCGAGCGACATACCTCGCCAATGGCGCCCAGTTCGTCCAGCGAATAGATGCTGCCCACTTCGGTGGACTGGGTGATGCTGACGCAGGCCGGCTGGGTGGCATGCACGTCACCCACTTTCACGCGAACCGCCCTGGCAAGCTGCTCGACATCGATCTTGGATGAGGGGCCATCCACGGTGACGACCTTGGCGCCATGGCTGAAAAACTCCGGCGCGCCACATTCGTCATTGTTGATATGGCTGCCCGGGTGACAGAACACGCTGCCCCATGGTGGCGACATCGTGCTGAGGCACAGGGCGTTGGCCGCAGTCCCGGTGGGCACCAGGAATACGTCCAGCTCGTGCTCGAACAGCTCGCACAGCTGCTGCCGCACCCGCTGCGTGCCATCGTCACCGCCATAGGGGTTGGCCTGGCCGGCGTTGCAGCCGGCAATGGCCGCAATGATTTCCGGCGCGGCGCCGGCAATGTTGTCGCTGGAAAAACCCAGCTCCGGCCGGGCATCGAAAAGCGCTTGCTGAACGTCCATACACCACTCCTGATCGCAAGGGGACAACACATCCCGCACTGAGGCGCATCCTAGAGAGTGGCAAAAACACTGACTTGTAAAAAATTGACCTGCCCGGCCAGGCAACGAGGCCGCCTGCTCAGTAGCCGGACGGCGCCACACCGAATGCCTGGCGGAAGGCGCGATTGAAATGGCTCTGGTCGTAGAAGCCCACGCCTTGCGCCACATCGGCAATGCTCAGCCTGCCGCGCGCCAGCAAGCCGCAGGCCTGTTCCAGCCGCAGGCGCAGCAACCAGGCATAGGGCGTCATGCCCACGGTGAGTTTGAACTGGCGCAGGAAGTGAAAGCGGCCCAGCCCGCAGAGGGCGGCCAGTTCATCCAGGGTGATTTTTTCGGCCAGGTGGCCGAGACAGTAATCCCTGACCCGTCGCCACTGCAGGGCAGACAGCGCGCCCTTGACCGCCAGAGGCCGGATGGCGCGCGAGCGGGCAAGCAGGAAATACAGCAGCGACAGCCATTCAGACTGCAGCGCCAGGGAGGAAGCATCAGTGCTCAGTTGCAGCGCATCGTGCAGGCGCAGCAGGTGGCCGGCCAGCGCCGGGTCTTCCAGCAGCATGCCGGCCAGCTCCGGCTCGCCATCGGCATCGGTGAGTTCGCCCACCACGCTGTGCAGCAGCTCCCGCGACAGGCGGAAGGTTTTCAGCGTGTAGGCATCACCGCCCTCGCCCACGCCATCATGAATCTCACCAGGCGGCATCAGGGAAATACACCCCGGCCCGAGCAGCACGGTTTTGCCGTTGAAACACTGGCGCTGCACCCCGGCAGTGACCAGCCCGACATGGTAATCAAGGTGGTAATGCCGATCGAAACTGAACGCTTCGAAGTGGCCGACACTCAGCACCAGCCCGGGCAGGTCGGCCAGTCGCTTGTACGCTACGCCATCGCTCATTGCAGATTCTGGTTGCTGGAAATATTGGAACAGGGACAGCTCATCTGGCTTCAGGCAGCCAGAAGCACCCGCCCCCGCTTGGCCCGTCAAGTATATGCCGGCGCCAATGGGGCCGACATCCCTTACACGCTGGTACTTTTCAGTGCCTCAAGGTAGTTGCCGAGAATCAGATTGCCATCGATTTGCGGCTTGGTGATGGCAACATATTCCACCGTAAAACAAAATTCATTCGGCAATATTCTGCGCATGGTGTTTTGCGAAATCCATTGTTCTGCATAGTGCGTCGGCAAAAAACCAATATAGCAGCCTGTCATGATCAAGAAAGCCGTTCCTTCCCTATCGCTGGCCACGGCAGTCGACTTGAACCTGGAAAATTGCTCCTTGATGTCATCCGGCTGGGCATAGGCTGTCGAAATGGCATCTTCACATAAAACCATTTCAGGGCTCATATCCTGGTCCGCAATGGAAAACAGGCTGTGCTCTTCGCCACAGTACAAGCCCCATTGTTCATCGTACATCGGGTGGTAATCCAGGCCGACGCATGTCCGGAACTTGGGCACCATGCCAACGTGAAATACGCCATTAAGCACACCCTTCTCGATTTCATTCGGTGGCAGCATCCGGATATTTATCGTGACATCAGGTGCCTGGCGCTTCAGTGCCTGCAAGGAATGCACAATGCGCATCCGCCGCATGGTGATCAGATTATCGGTAATACCGATTCTAAACTCACCCTTGAGAAGAGAGTGAATGGCATTGATTTGATTCTTGAAAGCATCCAGTGACGACAAAAGTTCAAGCGTGGTTTCATATGTCTGCTTGCCTGCCTCAGTCAGGGAAAAACCCGAGCGCCCTCGATTGCAGAGCTTGAATCCCAAGCGTCTTTCCAGGTCCGACATGCTCTGGCTGATGGCAGAGCCAGTCACATTCAACTCGGCCTCCGCCGCAGCAAAGCCACCGGACTCCACAACTGTCTTGAAGACCCGCAGGTGGCGCAGATCGAGATCGCTTAGCTGACCGGTAAAGTGCATCCGGGAAGTTGCCATACCTTAGAGCTTCCTTAAGTAAATAACACGAAGTTTGTATTTAACTGTGACCATCGGAATCGCAGACTGCAGCTACAGAAGGCCCAGCCCTCACCCTTCATCTGTAGGAGATACCGATGTCTGCACGATATGTCAAACCCCTGAGTACCGATGGTGTGCTTGCCGGCGTGGCCGGTGGTACGCCGCAAGAGATCCTGCTGTCCGGCTCCGGCAGCACCGTGACCTGGCCTTTCCTTAGCGCAGCTAACGGAAGTGTCAGCTGTGGCATCTGGGAGTCGGCCCCCTTCAGCAAATTCAAGACCCACCCCGACGAGATGGAGTTTTGTTATGTCATCGAGGGTACGGTCAAGCTGACTGACAAGGCAGGTAACTGCAGCACTTTCCAGGCCGGTGATGCGTTCATCGTGGAGCCTGGTTTCGATGGCATTTGGGAATCGGTCACTGCGGTCCGCAAATACTTTGTCATCGCCAAATGCGAGCCTGCTGCATAGCTTGCGGCAAACATGTGTTCAAAGGAAATGTCATGAAAATGTACCGGGATACCAGTTTCTGGTTCAGCACAATGGCAGACGAACCTCAACCACGAGCCGCATTGCCCGGCCCGGTTGATGTGGATGTTGCAATTGTAGGGGCTGGTTATACCGGTCTGTGGACCGCGTATTATCTCAAGAAGCTGTCTCCACAACTGAATGTGGCGGTACTGGAAGCGGATATTGCCGGCTATGGTGCATCAGGCCGTAATGGTGGCTGGGTGGCCGGGTATATCACCGGGCTGGAAAAATACATGGCCCCGCTGCCGATGGCAGAGCGCAGGAAATGCTGCAAGCTGCTGTTTGAAAACGTCGACAAAATCGGAGAGACGCTGCAGAAAGAAGGAATTGATGCCGACTTCCATAAAGGTGGCGTGATTTATGCGGCAGCACGTTTTCCCGAGCAGGAATGCATGCAGCGCAACTTGCTGCAGCAGCTTTATGCTGCCGGCCATACCGAAGATGACTGCTGGTGGCTGGATGCCAAAAAACTGGATGAAAAAATCCGCCTGCGCAATGGCTACGGTGCCGTTTTCAAAAAGCACTGTGCAACAGTAAACCCCGCCAAAATGGTAAGGGGCATCGCCGCGACGGTGGAGAAACTCGGCGTAAAAATCTATGAGCAGACCCGGGTAACGTCAATTGCTCCGGGCGTTATTGAAACCGAGCATGGCCGTGTCAAGGCAAACATTGTCGTGCCAGCGCTGGAGGGCTACTCCAGCACTGTGGGCGATTACGGGAGATACATTATCCCGGTGCAGAGCCTGATCATTGCCACCGAGCCATTATCAGACGCCAAATGGCGTGAAATCGGCCTGGATGACAAGCCGGCATTCTGCGACGGCGGACGGATGATCAGCTATGGCCAGAGGTCCAGCGACAACCGCATGATTTTTGGCGCGCGCGGCGGCTATGTCTATGGCGCAAAACCACGGAGTGATTTCCAGCTCAGCGACCCGGAATTCCGCATTCGGGAACAACTGATGTACGACTTATTCCCGATGTTGAAGGGCGTGAGAATCACCCATGGCTGGGGCGGCTCGCTCGGCATGCCGCGCCAGTTTGCACCGCATGCCGTTTTCAACGAGCAAACCGGCATCGCCACCGCCGGCGGCTACGGCGGCCAGGGCGTTGGCCCTTCCCACCTGTTTGGCAGAACGCTTGCCGACCTGATTCTGAAACGGGACACCCCACTTACCCGGATGCCGTGGGTTTTCAACAATCAATCCATCGATACGGCACTGAAATCGTGGGAGCCCGAGCCTTTCAAATGGCTGGCGTCCAGAGCCATTCTCTCCGCGTTTTCCTGGGAAGAAAGCCTCTATCAAAGCCCAAGCTCTTCAGGGGTAAGCCGGTTCCTTGCGGCCAACCTTAGCAAGTCACTGGCGCTGTTGATGCGCTAGGTTTTCTGGACGTTCTACCCATAACAACAACCGGGTCAACCACTTGAGAGGAGAAACTCATGACTACCCAACATCACCTCATCGATAACCAGCTGCAAGATGGCGGCACGCGTAAAACTGCCGTCTTCAACCCCGCAACCGGTGCCGTGATTAAAGAGATCACGCTGGCCGATCGCGCAACCGTGCGCGCCGCCATCGAATCGGCACAACAAGCCTTTCCGGCCTGGCGCAACACCCCGCCGGCCAAGCGCGCGCAGGTAATGTTCCGCTTCAAGCAACTGCTGGAGCAGAACAAGGAACGCATCGTCCAGCTCATCAGCCAGGAGCACGGCAAGACCATCGAAGATGCCGCCGGCGAGCTGCAGCGCGGTATCGAGAACGTGGAATACGCCTGCGGCACACCGGAAATCCTCAAGGGCGAATACAACCGCAACGTCGGCCCCAATATCGATGCCTGGAGCGACTTCCAGCCGCTGGGCGTGGTGGCCGGCATCACCCCGTTCAACTTCCCGGCCATGGTGCCGCTGTGGATGTACCCGCTGGCCATCGCCTGCGGCAACTGCTTCATCCTCAAGCCGTCCGAGCGCGACCCCAGCTCCACCCTGCTGATCGCCCAACTGCTGCATGAAGCCGGCCTGCCCAAGGGCGTGCTGAACGTCATCCAGGGCGACAAGGAAGCGGTGGACGCGCTGATCGAGGCGCCGGAAGTGAAGGCGCTGAGCTTTGTCGGCTCCACCCCGATTGCCGAGTACATCTATGCCGAAGGTACCAAGCGCGGCAAGCGCGTGCAGGCACTGGGCGGCGCCAAGAACCACGCCGTGCTGATGCCGGACGCCGACCTGGACAACGCGGTGAACGCACTGATGGGCGCCGCCTACGGCTCCTGCGGCGAACGCTGCATGGCCATTTCGGTAGCGGTGTGCGTGGGCGACCAGGTGGCCGATGCGCTGATCGCCAAGCTGGAACCGCAAATCCAGGCGCTGAAGATCGGCGCCGGCACCAGCTGCGGCCTGGACATGGGCCCGCTGGTTACCGCCGCCGCCCGCGACAAGGTGGTGGGCTACATCGACGACGGCGTGGCCGCCGGTGCCAGGCTGGTGGTGGATGGCCGCGGCTACCGCGTGGCCGGCCACGACAATGGCTACTTCGTGGGCGGCACCCTGTTCGACCGCGTTACCCCGGACATGCGCATCTACAAGGAAGAGATCTTCGGCCCGGTGCTGTGCGTGGTACGCGTGAACAGCCTGGAAGACGCCATCGCGCTGATCAACGCCCACGAATACGGCAACGGCACCTGCATCTTCACCCGCGACGGTGAATCCGCGCGCCTGTTCGCCGACGAGATCGAAGTGGGCATGGTGGGCATCAACGTGCCGCTACCGGTGCCGGTGGCCTACCACAGCTTTGGCGGCTGGAAGCGTTCGCTGTTCGGCGACCTGCATGCCTACGGCCCGGACGGCGTGCGCTTCTACACCCGCCGCAAGGCCATCACCCAACGTTGGCCGCGGCGCGCCAGCCACGAAGCTTCACAGTTTGCCTTCCCGAGTCTTTGACAGGTCGAAATCGGGTACGGGAGGGTAAAGCACCACCCGCTCGTACCTGCGCAATCTGCCAGCCAGCGCCGCCCGATGCGCTGGCCGGGCAGAAATCATTGGCGGCCCCCTGTGTGCCAATGACCATATCTACAAAGGAGAGAGATGATGGTTCGCAATCGTCAATATGGATCGAAGTTTGCCGTTGCCGTGGCGGTGGGGATGCTGCCGCTGATGAGTTTCGCCGCCGGCGAACTCGATGTGAAGATCGGACTCACCGGGCCGCTGACCGGCTCGCAGGCGGCCATCGGCAAGGACCACGAAAACGGCGTGAAACTGGCGCTGGATCGACTGAATGCACAAGGCATCACCGTCGGCGGCAAGAAGCTGCGCTTTGAACTGCTGTCGGAAGACGATGCGGCAGACCCGCGCACCGGCATGACCGTGGCGCAGCGCCTCATCGACGCCAACGTGAAAGCCGTGCTGGGCCCCTACAACTCCGGCGTGGCGATTCCTACCTCCAAGCTGCTCAACGACGCCGGCATCGTGATGACCACGGTGGCCTCCAACCCCCGGGTAACCATGAATGGCTACCCTTACATCTTCCGCATTGGCGCCAGCGATACCCAGCTGGGCACCCGGATGGGCACTTTTGCCGCACTCAAGCTGAAAGCCAAGACCTTCGCCGTTATCGATGACCGCACGGCCTACGGCCAGGGGGTGGCAGACGAATTCATCAAGGCCGCCCGGGAGAACGGCATTCAGCTGGTCGCCCGCGAGTTCACCAACGACAAGGCCACCGACTTCTCTGCCATTCTGACCAAGATCAAGGCCAGCAAGCCCGACGGGATATTCTACGGTGGCTACTACTCGCAAGGCGGGCCGTTGCGCCGGCAAATGAAAATGCTGGGACTGAAGGGCTATCTGCTGGGCGGCGATGCCATTTGCAACGAGGAATTGGCCAAGCTGGGGGGCGATACGGTAGACGGTAATGTCTATTGCCCGCAGGGCGGCCCTGTGCTTGAGCAGACGGCGGAAGGAAAGCAGTTTGTTACCGACTACAAGCGGCGTTATGGCATTGAACCGCTGACTTATGCGGCCTCGTTTTTCGACGGCATGAACATCATCGCCAAAGCCATGCAGAAGGCCAATTCGGTGGACCCGAAACAGTACCGTGCCGCCCTGGCGGCACTGAACCAGCCGGGTGTGGCCGGCACTTACCAGTTTGATGAAAAACGCGACCTCAAGAACTCTCCGATTACGGTGTATACCTTCAAATCCGGGCAGCCCGTAGCCATCTCCGAGAGCAAATAAGCGTTCGGCTTTTTATCCTGACGGAGCCTGGTAGCTGCGCTGCCAGGCTCCTTTGCTTTCTGTCGTGCAGGCTTTCTGCCCGCTTCCGCTCCAGCCCGGCATGACGCCCCTGGCCTGGCGGCAATCAAGACCGCTTTGCCGCGCAAGCGCAGCCAAGGCAAAGGTAATGTGCATGCCGCTGCCGGTAGCCTGTGGCAGGCCGGCCGATAAGGCGGCAGGTGGCGGCCGGCCGCCGCGTAGCCGATAGTCAATCCAGCAGCAGCCAGCCGCACTTGCACGGCCCGCGCCGCGGAACGACATGAACAGGCGATCGCACCATGCCCGCTAACAAGTTGCCACCCTGGTGGCTGACGCCGCCTGCCGAGCATGCGGCCAACCTTGATGCCGCCAATGGCAGCATGGCCAACGGTCTGTCGGGCAATGAGGCTGCGGCCCGGCTTGCCCGCTTCGGCCCCAACCTGCTGCGGGAGCACCGCAGGCATTCCCTGCTGCGGCAGTACCTATCCCGCTTCAAGAACCCGCTGGTGCTGATCCTGCTGGCCGCCAGCGCCGTCTCCGCCTTCAGCGGCGATGTCACCAATTTTTTCATCATCAGCTGCATCGTGCTGATGAGCGTCACCCTGGATTTCGTTCAGGAATACCGCGCCAATGCGGCCGCCGAGAAGCTGCGCCAGTCGGTGGCGGTAAGGACCACCGTGCTGCGGGATGGCAAGCCGCAACAGGTAGCGATCAGCCAGGTGGTGCCCGGCGACATCGTGCTGCTGTCGGCGGGCGACCTGATTCCGGCCGATGGCCTGGTGCTGGAAGCGCGCGACTTCTTCGTCAAGCAGGCGCTGCTCACCGGCGAGTCGTTTCCGGTGGAGAAGAAACCGGGCGCGCTGCCGGACAGCGCCAGCGACATCCAGGACGCCAGCAACGCGGTGTTCATGGGTACCTCGGTGATCAGCGGCAGCGCGCGGGTAGGCGTTGTCGGCACCGGCGCGAATACGGCGCTGGGAGAAATCGCCGACAGCGTTGCCCGCCCTGCCGAGCCCACCTCTTTCGATATCGGCGCCCGCCACTTTGGCCTGCTGATCATGCGGCTGACCATGCTGATGGTGATGTTCGTGCTGCTGGTGAACGCCTTCTTTCACAAGCCGTGGCTGGAATCCTTCCTGTTCGCGGTCGCTCTTGCCGTGGGGCTGACGCCCGAGCTGCTGCCCATGGTGATCTCGGTCACGCTATCGCGCGGCGCACTGCGCATGGCCAGGCAGCAGATGGTGGTCAAGCGCCTGTCCGCCATCCAGGACCTGGGCTCCATGGATACGCTGTGCACCGACAAGACCGGCACGCTGACCGAGGCGAAGATCCGTCTGGAACAGCATGTGGACGCCGCCGGCCAGCCCAGCGAGCGGGTGCTGCAGCTCGCCTATTGCAACAGCTATTTCGAAACCGGCCTGAAAAGCCCGCTGGACGAGGCGATTCTGGAGCACAGCCACATCGACGTGAGCAGCTGGAACAAGATCGACGAGGTGCCGTTCGACTTCGAGCGCCGCCGGGTCTCGGTGCTCATCGACAATGGCAGCGAACGCTGGCTGGTGGTGAAAGGCTCCCCGGATGAAATCGTGGCGCTGTGCCGCCATTACGAAACCGGCGCCACGCAGCAGCCGCTTGCGGAGGCGGCGACCGTGGCCGGCATCCGCCAGCAGTATCACGGCCTGGAAGAAAACGGCTTCCGGGTGCTGGGCATAGCCTGGCGGCAGGTGCCCCGCGAGCACAACCACGCGGTAGTCAGCGATGAAACCGAGCTGGTGCTGGCCGGCTTCGCCGCCTTTCTCGACCCACCCAAGGCCAGTGCCGCCGCCGCCCTGGCGGCGCTGGCCGATGCCGGCGTCGGCATCAAGATCGTCACCGGCGATAGCGACCTGGTGACGCGGCATGTCTGCGCCCGGCTGGGCACCACCGTCACCGGCGTCATGACCGGCCGGGAAATCGCCGAGCTGGACGACCACGCGCTGCAGGCGCGCGTGGATGCGGCCAACCTTTTCTGCCGGGTGAACCCGGCGCAGAAGGAGCGCGTGATTCGCGCACTCAGGGCCCGCGGCCACGTGGTGGGTTACCTGGGCGACGGCATCAACGATGCGCCATCGCTGCATGCGGCGGATGTCGGCCTGTCGGTAGACTCCGCCGTGGACGTTGCCAAGGAGGCAGCCGACATGGTGCTGCTGCAGCACGATCTGCACGTGCTGCATATTGGCGTGCGCGAGGGGCGCCGCACCTTCGGCAACATCATGAAATACATCATGATGGGAACCAGCTCCAACTTCGGCAATATGTTCAGCATGGCGGGCGCCTCGCTGTTCCTGCCCTTCCTGCCGATGCTGCCCACCCAGATCTTGCTGAACAACATTCTCTACGACATCTCGGAGATTCCGATTCCGTTCGATATGGTGGATGCCGAGGAAACCCGCCACCCGCGCGTGCTCGACATGGCCTTCATCCGCAACTTCATGCTGGTGATCGGGCCGATCAGCTCGGTATTCGACTTCCTGACCTTCTACCTCATGCTGGTGGTGCTGAAGGCCAATGAGCAGCTGTTTCAAACCGGCTGGTTTGTCGAATCGCTGTGCACCCAGATCCTGGTGATCTTCATCATCCGCACCCGCGGCAACCCGCTGCGAAGCCGTGCGCATGCGCTGCTGGCAAGCACCTCGCTGGCCATTGTCGGCATCGCCCTGCTGCTGCCGCTCAGCGCGCTCGGCCAGCACTTCGGCTTTGTGCCGCCACCGGGCAGGTTCTATTTCTTCCTCGGCCTGATGGTGCTTGCCTACCTGCTCATCGTGGAATGGGTAAAACAGGGCTTTTACCGCTGGTACGCGGCAAGAAAACGCTAGCACCGGGCGCACGCTGCGGACCACCGGGAAGCCGCCATCTGCTATTGTCCTATCTATGCAGCCCATCATTTCCATCTCGAATCTCTCCAAGTCCTACGCCTCTGGTTTCCAGGCCCTGAAACAGGTCAACCTGGATATCCAGCGCGGGGAAATTTTCGCCTTGCTGGGCCCGAACGGCGCCGGCAAAACCACGCTGATCAGCACCATCTGCGGCATCGTCAACCCTAGCGGCGGCCGGGTGCTGGTCGATGGCCACGATATCGTGACCGACTACCGCGCCGCCCGTGCCATGATCGGCCTGGTGCCGCAGGAGCTGACCACCGATTCCTTCGAATCGGTGTGGGCCACGGTGTCGTTCAGCCGCGGCCTGTTCGGCAAACCGAAAAACCCGGCCTACGTCGAAGAGATACTGCGGGCGCTGTCGCTGTGGGACAAAAAGGACAACCGCATCATGACGCTGTCCGGCGGCATGAAGCGGCGGGTGCTGATTGCCAAGGCGCTGTCGCACGAGCCGTCCATCCTGTTCCTCGACGAGCCCACTGCCGGGGTGGACGTGGAACTGCGCCGCGACATGTGGCGGCTGGTACGCTCGCTGCAGGCGCGCGGCGTCACCATCATCCTCACCACCCACTACATCGACGAAGCCGAGGAAATGGCCGACCGCATCGGGGTGATCAGCAAGGGCGAGATCATCCTGGTGGAGGAGAAGACCGAGCTGATGCGCAAGCTTGGCAAGAAGCAGCTGACGCTGCAGCTGGAAGCGCCGCTGGCGCAGATTCCGCCCGCGCTTGGCGGCTACGCGCTGGAGCTGGCGACGAGCGGCAGTGAGCTGGTCTACACCTACGACGCGCACGGCGAGCGCTCCGGCATCCTCGCCTTGCTGCAGGCACTGAATGAGGCAGGCATCCGCTTCAAGGATCTGCACACCACGCAAAGCTCGCTGGAAGACATCTTCGTCAGTCTGGTGCGGGGAAAGAAATGAACTTGTACGCGATTCGCGCGATTTACCGCTTCGAAATGGCCCGCACCGGGCGCACGCTGATGCAGAGCATCATCTCGCCGGTGATTTCCACCTCGCTCTACTTTGTGGTGTTCGGCGCCGCCATCGGCTCGCGCATCCCCCAGACCCACGGCATCAGCTACGGCGCCTTCCTGGTGCCTGGGCTGATCATGCTGTCGCTGCTGACACAGAGCATCTCCAATGCCTCGTTCGGCATCTACTTCCCCAGGTTCACCGGCACCATCTACGAGCTGCTATCGGCACCGGTTTCCTACCTGGAGCTGGTAGTGAGCTATGTCGGCGCGGCGGCCACCAAATCGGTGGTGCTTGGCCTGATCATCCTGGCCACTGCCGGGCTGTTCGTGCCGCTGCAGGTAGCCCACCCGCTGTGGATGCTGCTGTTCCTGGTGCTGACAGCCATTACCTTCAGCCTGTTCGGCTTCATCATCGGCATCTGGGCGGACGGCTTCGAAAAACTGCAGGTGATCCCGCTGCTGATCATCACCCCGCTGACCTTCCTGGGCGGCAGCTTTTACTCCATCGATATCCTGCCGCCGTTCTGGCAGACCGTTGCGCTGTTCAACCCGGTGGTCTACCTGATCAGCGGCTTCCGCTGGAGCTTCTACGGCATTGCCGACGTCAGCGTCGGCATCAGCCTTGCCATGACGGTCGGCTTTCTGGCGCTGTTCACCGCCATCGTGGCGTGGATCTTCAAGACCGGCTACCGCATCAAGGCCTAGCAGTTCCCCCTCCCTCTGAAGGCAGCACGCTGCGTGTGCTGCCTTCAGCAGCAACGCCCAACTCCCCTGTCGCCTCCCATGTTGGCCGCACGCCGCTGCGGCCAACATGAAAATCCTGTTTTCTGGAATTTAATTCCTGTATATTGGAAACATGAACCTGGACGACCTTCTCGCCAAACGCATCCGCTCGCTACGCAAGCGCCGCGGCCATGCGCTGGAAAAACTTGCCGAACTCAGTGGCGTCAGCCGCTCGATGATTTCCCTGATCGAGCGCGCGGAAACCAGTGCCACCGCGGCCGTGCTCAACAAGCTTGCCGATGCGCTGGGCGTGAGCCTGGCCTCGCTGTTTTCCGAAGAGGCAGAGCCTGCGGTCACGCCGCTGGCGCGCTTCGAGGAACAGCATGTGTGGCAGGACCCGGCTTCCGGCTACCTGCGCCGCCAGCTGTCGCCGCCCGGCTACGGCTCGCCGCTGGAGCTGGCCGAGGTGATCTTTCTGGCCGGGCAGACGGTGACTTTCGACAATGCAATGCGCAGCATCGTTACCCACCAGCAGATCTGGATGCTGGCTGGCGAAATGGAGATCACGGTCGAGGGGCAGAGCTGGCATCTGTTGCCTGGCGACTGCCTGGCCATGACGCTTGGCCAGCAGATCGTGTTCCACAACCCTACTTCTAGTTCGGCACGTTATCTCATCGCGCTGACCGCACAACCACCCTCGACAGGGAGATAGCAATGAGTGAGCACAAGCTGGTTAATTGCAGTTTTGACCGCCATGCCGCGGCCATCCTGGATATCTTCAATGAAGCCATCCTCAACTCGACCGCGCTGTACGACTACAAGCCGCGCCCGCCCGAAAGCATGGTGACCTGGTTTGACACCAAGCAAAAAGGCGGCTTCCCTGTCATCGGCGTTGAAGACAGCAACGGTACCTTGCTGGCCTTCGGCAGCTACGGCACCTTCCGCGCCTGGCCGGCATTCAAGTACTCGGTGGAGCACTCCATCTACGTACACAAGGATCATCGCGGCAAGGGTCTGGGCAACACGGTGATGCAGGCGCTGATCGCCGCCGCGCGGCAAAACGATGTGCACGCCATGATAGGCGGCATCGATGCCAGCAACACCGGCAGCATCGCCCTGCACGAGCGGCTGGGCTTCAAGCACGTGGCCACCCTGCCCGAGGTGGGCTACAAGTTCGGCCGCTGGCTGGATCTGTCCTTCTACCAGATGCTGCTGGATACGCCGCTGGCCCCGGTGGATGGCTGATAGCCGGCAGCGGGCACAATGAGCAGAGCATGAACGCTTATCTGGTATTCCCCATGTTGGCCGCAGCCGGGGTGGCGCTGGTTATCCAGAACCTGCTGATGGTGCGGATAACCGAGTCGGTCTCCACCGTGATCATTACCCTGGTCATCAACTCCGCCATGGGGCTGGCACTGCTGCTGGCCGCCCTGCTCAGCCGCAACGGGCTGGCGGGCATCAGCGAAACCCTGCTGGCGATCCGCCCCTGGGCAGTGCTGCCCGGCCTGCTGGGTTCGTTCTTCGTGTTTGCCGGGATCATGGGCTACCAGTCGGTGGGGGCGCCGGCCACCATTGCCGTGCTGGTCGCCAGCCAGCTCACCGCCGGCTTGCTGGCGAACGCCTACAAGACCCAGGCGCCGCCCAGTGCACTGTCGCTGCTGGGGGCGGTGCTGCTGATCGCTGGCGCCATCCTGATCCTGCGGGGGCGGGCCTAGTACGCCAGCAGCAGGAACAGGTCATGCATGGCTGCGGCTGACGCTACACCCAGGGCCCACCCGGCCCAGGCGCCAGCCGCAGCAGCATGAAGTGCCTTACATCATGCCGGGCAGCACATAGACCGGGCGCTGCGGAATCGGGGTCGGGGTAAAGCGCGGCGCCTGGATTTCCGGCCACTGGAATGGCTCTACCGGAATGGCCCGCTCTTCGTCGGACGGCTCCTCCGCCTCTGCCACAAACACCACAACATTGTTGCGCATTTTGCAGGAAATTTTCACACTCCGACTATTGTCCCCACAGTCTTTCACCCGCGTTATTTTACCGTTTTCGTACCAGACATCTGCCCATTCATTTTCATTGAAAAATATGGACCCCCAACCTTCCATAACAACCTTAAAATTACCAGACCTTTCAAAATAAAACTCGCCTTTAGCGTCTAACCCGGTCGTCACACCCTCAATTTTAAAATGACCAATCTTCCGCTGCTCCCCAACATAATACTCACCATTTTCGCAATCAGTCGGGCCAGAAAAACTTCTACACACCAGAACCAACTTATCCTTTTGCGGGTCAAATTTTTTATCAAATTCAAGTTGCCTGTAAAGTTTTGCTTTAGTAAAGGCATATTTACCATTACGCAACTCGGCTGAACCGTACCAGTAACCAGAGAAACCAATCCCCATAATTTGGTTATCCCCCTTACAGAGTGACAAGTCCTGGTTACAAGTCATGGGGTTGGCATCGTTGTACGTACCAATAACAACCTTGGCATTATCTCTCACACGCAATGAGGTTTTTACGCCATCTACCGGCAACACATAATTATAACTGGCATTCATTACGCCAAAAATGAAGGGCGTTGTAAAGTCGAATGCAAGTCCTTCATTACAAAGAATCCTGCCCGGCTGGAAACCGAAGTCCTTGCAGCGCAGTTCCACGTATTTAAACTTGTTGCCGGCATCATGACGCTTCAATACGGCACTGGTCGGCACATTGTCCCAGCTATAGATGGAGGCCGACCATCTGGCCGGGTCTCCTTCCAGGAATATGGCGCCATCGACTGGCTTGCCGTCATTCACATATGCCTGGTGCACCAGTGTTTCACCCTTTGCCGACAGTTTCAGCTTTTGCACTGCCGCAGCCACACCGGCAGCCGGGTGCAACTGCGCGTAGATGATGTTACTACCACCCACAAGGTCACCGTTCCTGAACTGCCCCTGCTTGATCCAGGCACTGGGCATGTCCGTTGCCGACCCGCTCCATGCCTGCTCGCCGTCGCCATCCAGTACGCCATTGACGAAATCACCACTCAGCACATAAGTGTCTTCGACAAACTTGCCATTTTCATCGTAAGTCAGGTTGGTTTTTTTACCTTTACCCTGCAAAAGCCCATCCACAAAATTGCCTTGCAGCACCCGAAGTACAATTTGCTTCTTGTCATTCACAATATTACTGTGCCGGATTAATAACTCTCCCTCACCCTGCAACGGTTTGCCATTGCACTTTTCTTTGCCAGCCCACTTAATCTGTACATTATCTATACCATCAGTGGATGGCAAAAAGTATGCCACACAGCCCGCTGTCGATTTATAGGCTGTAGAATAGGAACGATCGGCTTTCTGCAAGCCATCCATAGCCCTGGCGGGAGAAAATCCGGACAACGCAGGCGCCTTGCCGTTGAATCGCATACCCTGCAGCGTGCTCAACAATGCCGGATCGTCAAAATTCGACAAATTGGTCATCGCGCAGGCGGCGGTAGCACCCAGCAAACCGGTAAAAAACAGCAATGCCCTGCCTGTCATTTTCAGCATGAGGAAATCTTTCCCTTTCAATCCATCGGGCCGGACATTTACCGTCTGGCAATTATGATTCTGCGTGCATCACCCATCGAGGCAACCATGCCGGCCTGCAGCGGCAGGCAATTCGATGCTGATGCAAATTGGCAACTTGTCCTGTATTGCCTCGCCATGCTTGACCATGGTCTGGCAAATGCAGTCATTGGCGACATACCGGCCGCAGCCTGCCTGGATGAACGCCTGGTAGTGACTGTACAGATCACGGGTGACCTCGCCGCCCAGCAGCCTGGTTGTCACCATGAAATCCCGGCGCTGCGCCGCCGCTACCGCCAACAGCACCGCGCCATTGTCCAGTGTGATGCGCAGCGACACCGGCACGTGGCCAGCCGGCGGCATGGCAACCCTGCCGCCAGCCAACAGCGCCGCGGTAAGCGCGGCAGCCGCCAGCGCCAGCAGGGCAAGCTGATAGCGCCACGCCCCGTCGCCCACCCCGCTTTTTGCCGCCAATGCGGCCAACAGCAAGGCGCCGCCAGCAGCCAGCACGCCACTGGCTCTAGTCCCCCGCAGCCAGGCAGCCGGCCGGGCAGCATACCGCTTATTCAGCAGTGCCAGCAGCAGGTAGCCATGGCAGATGCTTTGCAGCGCCAACAGACCGTTGCCCACGGCCGCAGCCGCAGGCAGCAAGTCCCAGGGTGACGCGCGGCCCTGCAGCATATCGCCCAGCTCCTGCCACGCCAGCGCATAGAGCGGGCTCAGCAGCAGCCCGCTCAGCAGCAAGACCATGGCCAGCAGTGGCGTGAGTACGCGCCGGCATGCCAGCGGCGGGGGTAAAGGTAAGCGCACGTTGCTCCAGTCGCAGCAAGGCCGGCAGCAATCCATCAATCGTGCTGCTGGACAATGTATTTTGATTTATAGATAGTTTAGCCATTGGCATAACCCGATGCACCTTGCCACCTCATGTTCCCGCCCGCCATGCCGCATGCCCGCAACAATCATCGCCAACTGCCTGGCAGACAGCAGCCGTACCGCCTTGCCCGGCTGGCACTGGCCATCCTGAGCACCGCCGCCATGCTGCCAGCCATGGCCGACGTGGTGCCGCCCTCGGTCTGGGCCGCGCAAAAGCGCATGGATGAACACCCCCGGCTGTACGACCGCGTCGACCAGTTCTGCAAGGGGCGCCAGGTCGGCGCCAGCTGCAGCATGCCCGGCACCCGCGCCGAGGGTGGCGGCAAGGGAATATGCAGCCGGCAGCTGGATGACGACACCATCAACCTGCAGTGCCGGCAGCTGGGCCCGCCGCTGCCGAACCGCATCCCCGATACGCTGTATGCCACCACGCGGCCATTCTGTGCCGAGGGCAACCGCAGCCGCATCAATGCCAACGGTGAAACGGAAGAGATCCCCGACTCCAATGGCAGCTTTACCTGTGGTGCGGTGCCGCTGGCGGTCGACCCCGCCTGCAAGGGCATGCAGGCCGGTGGCAGCTGCCAGATCAGCAGCACTTATGATGGGGTCAGCGAACTCAGTCCGGGCGTGTGCACCAAGAGCACGCAGAGCCGCGGCGTCCGTTATCCGAGCTTCCCGGTGCGCGCCATACGGGAGGTCATCAGCTGCGAACCGCTGCATCAAGTACAACGCAGCTGGTCCAGGCCGTCCTTTTTCGACAAGCTGTTCCAGTGAGCCTGCCTTGAGCCAGTTATCCGCCCTGCTGCTGACGCTGCTGATCGAACTGCCCTGTGTCTGGCTGATCAGCCGGCTGTGGGCGGCATCGGCGCCGCGCACCCTGCCGCGCCTGCTGGCGGTAGCGGCCCTGGCCTCGCTGCTGACTCACCCGTTTGCCTGGCACGGCCATGAATGGCTGGCGTCACGGCTAAGCCAGGAGCAGGCGCTGCAAGGCTGGCTGGTCATCGAATCGCTGGTGGTGCTGGTGGAGGCGATAGTGCTGGCGTGGGGGCTGGGCTGGCGCTGGCAACAGGGGCTGGCGGCCTCGCTGTTTTCCAATGCGGCATCGGCGGCGGCTGGCTATGTACTGCTGGGAGCAAGCCATGCGCTGGCTTGAGCGGCAACACGGGCTGGAGCCCTGCCTGGTGGCGGCGCTGCTGGCGCTGCTCGCCTGCCTCGCCCCGCTGGCACTGTATGCGCTGGCACTGGCGCTGTTCGGCCTGCCGCACGTGCTCAGCGAAGCGGCCTGGATACGCCGCAGCTACCGCCGCCAGCTGCCGGGGCGCTGGTGGGCATTGCTGCTTGCCACGCTGCTGATCCAGGCGCTGGCCCGCCTGGCCGGCTGGCAGGGCAGCCTTTCGCCACGGGATGTTGCCTGGCTGGACCTGGCCACGCTGGCGCTGGCTTTCTGCACCGTGCTGGCCGCCCGCGAGGCGCTTCGTGCGCCCTGGCGTAGCTGTGTGCTGGCGCTGGCAGTGGCCGGCCTGCTGCTTGCGGGGCAGCATAGTGGCTGGCAGCTCGCCTTGCTGGCGGTGCTGTCCATTGCCCACAACTTTACGCCGCTGCTGCTGGCACCGGCACAGAGCCATTGGGGCGGCCGCCCCTTGCGGCCAACCTTGCGCCTGCTGTTCTGCCTGCCGCTGTGTCTGTTACTGCTGCCCTGGCTGGGCTGGCAGCCCTTCGCCGCCAGCGCACAGCTGCCGGCACCGGGCGAGCCGGCCATGCTGGGCCTGCCTTCGCCGCTGGCGTTCGCCCCCGCCCTGGTGCTGGCGCAATGCCTGCATTACTACTCCGTCATCCGCCTGCTGCCCGGCGCCACGCTGGGCGAGCAGGCGCCGCCAGCCCGCAGCTACCGCAAGCTATTGCCCGCGCTGGCTGCCTGTGCCGCGCTGAGCGCCTATTTCGCCTGCGCCTATAGCGATGCACGCGCGCTGTACGCCGTTGCCGCCGGCGCGCATGCCTGGCTGGAGTGGCCACTGATCCTGCTGCTGACCGGCCTGAAACCAGCCGCGCCCGCCGCGCCGCCCCTTGCTTCCCTCAACCTGTCCCGGCCACTGCCATGAATATCCCGCCTACCCTGCTACCACGCCTGGCCCTGTGCGCCATGCCCCTGCTGCAACCCGCGCTGGCCTGCATCAGCGAAACCATGCACCCGCATTTGCTGCTGGACGGCATGTCGGCAAATGTCCGCGCCGCACAGACACCGCCGCAGGAAGTCCAGCTGACGGCCGGCACACTGCTGTCGGTACTGCTGCCGCCCGGGCTGAGTGCCCACAGCGACAGCCCGCTGCTGCTGGCGCTGGACAATGCCCGCTACCGCGAGCTGTCGGCCATGGGCGGTGGCCAGATGCCGCCGCAAACGGCGGACGACGCGCGGATCACCCTGTCCGGCAAGCCGATGAGCTGGGCGCACTTCGGCGCCGCAGCCAGCGGCAGCAGCTGGCTGCGCCTGAGCAGCAAAGGCAAGCCCGATGGCTGGGTGCACCTGCAGATAGATCCGGCGCCGGTAGCAACACGGGGCGTGGAAATCCACCTGAGCGAGGTGGATGACAATCACGACACCACGCTGGGCTACTACGACCGCCTGGTGGTGGAGTTGCCCGGCAGCCCGGGCGATGGCTGGACGGTGAGCGAGGCACCCGGCCTGCGCTTGCTGGCCATCGAGGCACTGCCCGCCCCGCAAGCGCGCGTGCGCCTGCGCTTCGAGAGCAGCAGTGACCAGGGAAAAGGCATATTGCAGTTGCGCAGCAGCGGCAAACGTTACCGCTTCGGCATTGTTCACCAGCCCACGCCGCTGTGCTAGCCGAAGGTTGGCCGCACAACCGCTAGGGCGAAGCGGGCCTGGCGGCTGTGCCCAGCACCGCATCCAGCTCCCGCACATACAGCAAGTGGATGTTGTGGTGGTTGCCCGAGGTCAGCTGCAGCCACAAGGCCTGGCCGCGCGGCACCAGGTTGAGGGTCTGATAGCCGGTCAGCCGTGGCGTATCCACCGGCAGCACCACGCCACGGCCAAGCAGCTTGCCGTCCAGTGATAACACGAAGCATCGCTCGGACAGCCTGCCGCCTTCCGCCGCGGGGAAGCGCTGCGCATCCAGCTGCCACATGGCAGTCTGCGCATCCCAGCGCTCGACATCGCTTTCCGTCAGCACCAGCGCCGTGGGCATGTTGCCGTCCGCCTGCTCGCACTGGCCGCCATCCGACTGGCCAAGCGGCTCACTGCCAATGGCAAGCGTCAGTCGTGAGGCGCTCACCGGCGCGGCCAGCACGGCAGCCAGCAGGCCCGCTCGCCACAGCATGCCCATTTGCCTTGCCCGCTTTTCTGTCGCCGCCATCACGCCCTCACGCCTGTTCATGGTTCAAAGCCGCGCGCCACATCATTGGCTGTAGACATACAGCGCTCGCGCATCATTCCTGATCTGCTGATCCATCTCTTCAAGATCGCTGTCCTTGAAGTCCTTCAGGCCCTCGTCCTTGTCTTCCAGGAACATGACAAACCGGTCGGTAAAGTACTCGTGCTCCAGTACCGACTTCGATTTCGCCAGCAGTTTTGCCTTCCACACGGTTTGCGGCACCGGCGTGGTGAACAGGCTGGGGTCCAGCACATACGGCACCAGCTCATTGCCCTTTTTCACCAGGAGGGTGATGCCCACATAGTAGCGAAAGCCGGCCACACGGCTTTTTCCCGATCGCTCACGACTGTCGCCAAGCTTTTGTGCCGGGTCCAGATAGATCTTGCCCTCCACAAAATCCTTGGCTGCAAATACGCCTAAATCATCCAGCACCAGGGCCATTTTTTCGGCCCGATACTGTGACTCACCATATGTCCAGCCAAACGGGATATCACCCCTGTCCACGATGCGCTGAAACAGCATATTGGCCATGGTTTCGGAAACGGCACCTACCTGTACTTCCTTGTTCGCTCCCGGGAACTTCCAGCTGCTTGTCGAGGATTTTTCAACGCTGTCTACGGAAAAATCTCCGATATATTTATTTTTGGCCAAAGTCCCATGAATACCCCGCCCATCTTTTTCGCCTAACGCACCCATCTTCAGGAAGATCTGATCATGAGCAAACTGCAAGGCAAGATGCGACGGGTCCAGTCTGTCTTCCTGCGCATTTGCCGGCACATACCGCCCATAAGCGTAATCGGTACTTCCATATGGCGCCGCATCAATATAGGCGGAAAGCATGCAATCGGGCTTGATATCCACGGACCAGCGGCCCACCACTTTGTCCTTGCCACTGGCAGCGTCTTGCGGCGCCGCAAAAAATGACCCGCCATACAAGCCGGCAACATTGGCGCAGAGGTTCTCCGCCAGCGCACTCCCGCTCAGCAGCGCGGCCAGCAGCGCCAGACATAACTTCATGCTTTGCTTTTTCATCCAGTCTCCCTGATTCCGGTATCGGCACCGGCCATGCGGCCAACTCTGGCGCAGTCCGATCTTATGGAAAGCACGGAATCAGGTCGATGGCAGCGCGGCTTGCCGCGGCAGAAACAGCCAGCCGGGCACAGGGTTAGCCACGCTTTCTGGCCGGCTCCAGCCGTGTATCGCAATATTGTCGTTCTTCCTGTGCCAGATCACCTTCGAGCGCCAGGCAGGCACCCCCCGGACGCTAGGCCACGAGCGACTGGGCGCTGCTGGATAATGGCTGCGCGGCAGCTGCAGCTGCCGCGCTTCCTCACTTACTTCAGGCTGCCACGCAGGAACTGCTGCAGGCGCTCGCTGGCCGGCTGCTGGAACAGGCGCTGCGGCGGCCCCTGCTCCTCGATGCGTCCCTGGTGCAGGAAGATGACGTGGTTGGACACCTCGCGGGCAAAGCCCATCTCGTGCGTCACCACGATCATGGTGCGCCCCTCCTCCGCCAGCGCCTGCATCACCTTCAGCACTTCGCCCACCAGCTCCGGGTCCAGCGCCGAAGTGGGCTCGTCGAACAGCATCACCTCCGGCTCCATTGCCAGCGCACGGGCAATGGCCACCCGCTGCTGCTGGCCGCCGGACAGCTGCGACGGGTACTTGGCCTCCACCCCCGCGTTCAGCCCTACCTTGGCCAGGTATTTGCGGGCGCGCTGCAGCGCCTCTTCCTTGCTGACGCCCAGCACCGACACCGGCGCCTGGATGATGTTTTCCAGCACAGTCATGTGCGACCACAGGTTGAAGTGCTGGAACACCATGGCCAGCCGGCTGCGCATGGCGGCCAGCTCGCGATGCTGCCGGTTGTCCAGCCGCCCGTTGGCCGGAGCGTGCAGCACCTGGCTGCCCAGCGTGATGCTGCCGGCGCAGGGCGTTTCCAGAAAGTTGATACAGCGCAGGAAGGTGCTCTTGCCGGAGCCGGACGAGCCGATGATGCTGATCACATCGCCTTGCCGGGCCTTGAGCGAGATACCCTTGAGCACCTCGTGCTGGCCGAATTTCTTGTGGATGTCGTCCACGATCAGTGTGTACATATAGTTGTCTCCTAGCCGGGGTCAGCGGCTGCCGGTATGCAGGAAGGCCAGCCAGCGGCGCTCCATCTGCCGGAACAGCCAGACGATGAAGAACGATACGGCGGCATAGATCAGCGCCGCGGTGCCGAATGCCTCGAAGGAGGCATAGGTGGCCGAATTGACGTCGCGCGCCACTTTCAGCAGCTCCGGCACCGTGGCGGTAAAGGCGATGGGCGTGGCATGCAGGATGAGGATCACCTCGTTGCTGTAGTTGGGCAGCGCACGACGCAGCGCCGAGGGCAGGATGATCTTGCGGTACATCGCCCCGCGCGACATGCCGAAGGACTCGGCCGCTTCGATCTCGCCGTGCGGAATGCCACGGATGGCGCCGGCCAGTATCTCGGTGGTGTAGGCACTGGTATTCAGCACAAAGGCCAGCAGCGCGCAGTTGAAGCCGTCCTGGAAGAACTGGTTCAGGCCGGGCTGCTGCTGCACCAGCTGCAGGCTGTATACGCCGGAGTAGAGAATCAGCAGCTGGATGTACAGCGGCGTACCGCGAAAGAAATAGGTGTACAGGTAGACCGGCAGCCGGTAGCAGCGCCTGGCGGACACGCGGGCGATGGCCAGCAGCACCGACAGCGGAAAGCCGATGGCGATGGTGGCCAGCAGCAGCAGCAGGGTCATGCCGAGGCCGGACAGGCGATGGCCATCGGTCCACAGATAGGCCAGCCAGTACTGTTGCAGAATCTCGATCACAGCCGGCTCTCCTTCACACCCAGGTTGTAGCGGCGCTCCAGCCGGTGCAGCAGCACGCTGGATACGGTGGTGATGGCCAGGTAGATGAAGGCGGCCAGGAAGCAGAACTCGAACATCGCCATGGTGCTGCGCCCGGCATCCTGGGTGACCTTGACGATGTCGGCCAGACCGATGATGGACACCAGGGCCGAGGCTTTGATCAGCACCTGCCAGTTGTTGCCAAGGCCGGGCAGCGCAAAGCGCATCATCTGCGGAAACAGCACGCGGCGGAACAGCAGCACCCGGTCCATGCCGTAGGCCACCGCCGCCTCAAGTTGGCCGCGCGGCACCGCCAGAAAGGCGGAGCGGAAGGTTTCGGTGAAGTAGGCGCCGTAGATGAAGCCGATGGTGACAATGCCGGCGGTGAAGGGGTCGATGTCGATCTGCCGCAGCCCCAGCGCATCGGTAAGCTGGTTCAGCGCGATCTGCAGGCTGTAGAACAGCAGCAGCATCAACACCAGGTCCGGCACGCTGCGGATCAGCGTGGAATAGCCCTGCGCCAGCCGGCGCAGCAGTGGCTGCGGCGACAGCTTGCACAGCGCGCCCGCCAGGCCGAACACCACGGCCAGCAACAGCGACAGCAGCGACAGCTTCACCGTCATCCAGGTGCCGGCGATGATCTGGGCCTCATAGCCATAGAAAAGCATCGGTGCTCCTTTCGAAAAAAACCGCCATTGGCGAGAGCGGCCAATGGCGGAAAGCAACTGAACCCCATGCGACTGGGAGTTGGGCTCAGTTGTTGTAGATGTCGAACGAGAAGTACTTGGCAGCCAGCTTCTGGTAGGTGCCGTCCTGCAGCATGGCGGCCAGCGCCTTGTTGATCTGCAGGCGCAGCGCCTCGTCTTCCTTGCGCAGACCGATGCCGGTGCCGATGCCGAAGATTTCCGGGTCTTTCAGCGTGCCGCCGGCAAACTCGAAATTGGCGCCCTTGCTGCCCTTCAGCAGGCCGTACTCGGCTTCCACCGCGTCCTGCAGGCTGGCCTGGATGCGGCCGGAGGTCAGATCCTGGTACACCTGCTCCTGGTTCTGGTACGACACCACCATCACCCCGGCCGACTCCCAGCGCTTCTTGGCAAAGCTCTCCTGCACCGTGCCCTGCTGCACGCCAACGCGCAGGCCCTTCAGCGCTTCCACGCTCGGCTGCAGCTTGCTGCCCTTGCGCGCCACCATGCGGGTGGGCGAGTTATAGGTGCGGTCGCTGAAGGCAATCTGCTTCTTGCGCGCTTCGGTGATGTTCATCGACGCCAGGATGGCGTCGAACTTGCGCGCCTTCAGCGCCGGGATCAGGCCGTCGAAGTCGTTTTCCACCCACACACACTTGGCCTGCAGGCGCTTGCAGATCTCGTTGCCCAGGTCCACGTCGAAGCCGGCCACACCGGTGGCGGTCTTGAATTCGAACGGTGCGTAGGCGGGGCTGGTGCCGAACTTCAGCACATCGCCCGTTGCGGCCAACGTCACCGCAGACAGGCAACCGAGCGAAAGGGCAAACAGGGCTTTCTTCATTTCTCGTTTCTCCTTGCTATACCGGTCTGGCTGACCGGCTTATCTTTTTTCCGGCAGGAAGTTCTCGGCCACCATGCAGCGCGCGCCGCCGCCGCCCAGGTTCTCGATGGTGTCCAGCGGTGCGTGCGCCACGCGGCCGTTGGCCTGCAACTGCGCCTGCTGCGCCGGGGTGAAGCTGTGCCAGGCGCGGCTGGACATGGCGAACACCGCCTTGCCGTCGGCGTCGGCCAGCTCGATGACGTTGCCGCAGAAGCTTTCCATCTGCCGGTAGTCGATATCGATGATTTCCTTGCCCGCCTGCCGCAGGCTGCTGCACAGCACCTCGCGCTGGGCCGCATCGCGGATGGACTCCAGGCACACCACCGCCAGGCGGCTGCCCACCGCCATCATCACGTTGGTGTGGTAGATGGCCGTGCCGTGGCGATCGACGGCATCGAACAGCACCGCCCGGTAGCCCAGCTGCGCCAGCAGCGCTTCCAGCACCGCCGGGTGGCTGCGCGAGGACAGGCAGACATAGGCAACGCGCGCCGGGTGGTCGAACACGATGGAGCCGGTGCCTTCCAGGAACTGCTGCTGCGCCTCGAAATGGCTCAGATCCACCACCGATTCGATGTGGAAATCCTGGCGCAGGCGCTGCAACGTGCTGTCACGGCGCTCGCGACGGCGGTTGGGCGCTTCCATCGGGTACAGGAACACCCGGCCATCGGCGTGCATGCTGATCCAGTTGTTGGGGAAGATGGAGTCCGGGGTATCGCCCGGCTGCAGGTCATCGATCACCAGCACCTGCACCCCGGCGGCGCGCAGCGCCACCACGTAACCATCGAACTCGGCACTGGCCGCGCTCTGCGCGCACGCCGGCCGCTGCTCCGGCTTCTGGAAACGGTTGGAATCACTGGTTTCCGGGTTGGAAAAGAAATTCACCGGACGAACCATCACGATATTGCGGGTAGTCTGTTTCATGCTGCGCTCCCCTCGCCCGCTCAGGCCAGCAAGGCAAAAAGATTCTTCGGGTTTTCCGGGTGCGGAATCAAATCGATGTCCTGACCGATATTCAGATCCGTCGCTTTATCCAGCACATAACGCAGCGCCGAGAAATCCTCCAGTGCAAAACCCACCGAATCAAATACCGTAATATCGCCATCATTTTCCCGGCCGGGTTTCTGGCCATTCAATACCTGCCAGAATTCGGTTACCGGGAAATCCGCCGGCATTTGCTGAATGTCGCCTTCAATGCGCGTCTGCGGCTCGAACTCCACGAACACCCGCGCCATGCGCAAGATGCCGGCGTGCAGCTCGGTCTTGCCCGGGCAGTCGCCGCCCACCGCGTTGATATGCACGCCGGGGCGCACCATGTCGGGGGTGAGGATGGTGGCGTAGTTCTTGTCGGCGGTGACGGTGGTGATGATGTCGGCCTCGCGGCAGGCTTCCTGGCTGCTGGCACAGGCGGTGAGACTCACGCCGGCCAGGCCTTCCAGGTTCTGCTGCAGCTTGCGGGTGGCGGCGGCATCAATGTCGTAGAGGTAGAACTGCGAGATGCCCAGCAGGCGGTTGAAGGCCAGGATCTGGAACTCGCTTTGCGCGCCGTTGCCGATGATGGCCATGCTGCGGCTGTCCGGGCGCGCCAGTACGCTGGCGAACAGCGCGGAGGTGGCGGCGGTGCGTAGCGCGGTGGTAATGGTCAGCTCGCTCAGCAGCAGCGGGCTACCGGTGGACACTTCCGCCAGCGCGCCAAAAGCCATCACGGTAAGCAGATTGTCGCGGGTGTTTTTCGGGTGGCCATTCACGTATTTGAAGCCGTAATATTGCTCGTCCGAGGTGGGCATCAATTCGATTACGCCGTCGCTGGAGTGATTGGCAACACGGGCGCATTTCTCGAAACTTTCCCAGCGGCGATAATCGGATTCGATATAATCGGCCAGCTCGCCAATAAAATTGGCAATGCCGACCCGGTTGACGATACTGCGAATATCACGGGTGTCGATATAACGTGTCATGGCTGCGGCCTTTCGGGAAAACGGTGTCGTGTGTGGTGTTTTTCTGGACGCTATTTTCCCGAGCGCAGCTGCCAATTTGAAGTTTCATAATTGCGCAATTTTTAATATCGGCTTTACAAATTGCCAAGGCAATCCAACAATATGTCAATGAACGATACCGACCGACAACTGCTGGCCCTGCTGCGCGACAACGCGCGCATGTCCGTTACCGAGCTGGCGCAGAAACTGCGCGTCTCGCGCGCCACGGTGCAGAACCGCATCGACAAGCTGGAACAAAGCGGGGTGATCATCGGCTACACCGTGCGGCTGAAGCCGGAGGCGGAGGAACACCGCATCCGTGCCTGGATGGGCATCGCGGTGGAAGGCAACAAGGCGCCGGCGGTGCTGCAGGCGCTGCGCGGCGAGCCCAACGTCTATGCGCTGCACTCCACCAACGGCCGCTGGGACATCGTCACCGAGCTGCGCGCCGATACGCTGGAACAGTTCGACCGGGTGCTGGGACGCATCCGGCTGATACCCGGCATCGCCGCCACCGAGACCAGCATCCTGCTGTCCACGCACAAGGTCTGAGCGGGAGGTAGCTGACGCGCAAAGCGGCCCTGCCCCCTTATGCGCGGGCGCCGGGGCAAGTGTGCCCGCTGCCGCTGGCGGGCGTTTCCGGGCAAAGAGCGATGGTCAGACCGGCCACCCTCTGCTGGCCAGCCGGTCGGCGCAGCGACAATTTGCCAACCAGGCAGCGCGTAATGACACAACAAACGGCGGGCTGCTTCACTCATGAAGCAGCCCGCCGTTTGGCCATGTATTTGCTATGCCCTAGTTGGCCGCATGCAGCGCCGGATAGTCGGTAAAGCCACGCTCGCTGCCGCCAAAGAAGGTATTGCGGTCCGCCTCGTTGAGCGGTGCATTGGCCTGCAGGCGGGCCACAAAATCCGGGTTGGCAAGAATCATCTGGCCGTAGGCTTCCAGATCGGCCAGATCGGCAGCCACGTCATCCCCGATCTGCTCGCGCGGCCGCCCCGGGCGATTCAGGATCAGGCTTTGCTGCCAGAGCCGGCGAATATCCTGCAGCAGCTCGTCATCCCCCAGGTGCATCAGGTGCAGGTAGGCCAGGCCCAGCTTATCGAGTTCGGCTACCAGGTAGCGGTACAGCGCGGGGCCTTCTGCGCCTTCGTCTATGCCCCACAGTGTCGAGCCTGGCGACAGGCGGATGGCGGTGCGGTCGGCGCCGATTTCCTCCGCAATGGCCTGTGCGATCTCGATGGCGAAGCGCGCCCGGTTCTCGATGGAACCGCCATATTCGTCGCTGCGCGTGTTGGCGCTCGGCGCAAGGAACTGCTGGATCAGGTAGGCGTTGGCACCATGGATTTCCACCCCGTCGGCACCGGCTTCCACGGCACGGCGGGCGGCAAGGCGGAAGTCCTGCACGGTCTGGCGTACTTCCCCGGTAGTCAGGGCGCGCGGCAGCGGAATCTCCTGCATGCCTGCCAGGGTGAACATCTGGGTACCGGGGGCGATGGCCGAAGGCGCAACGCCCGGGCGGTGATGCGGAGTATTGTCCGGGTGGGACATGCGGCCGGCGTGCATCAGCTGGATGAAGATGCGACCGCCCTTGTCGTGCACCGCAGCGGTAATTTTCTGCCAGCCGGCAACATGGGCATCGGTATAGATACCGGGCGTCGTGAGGTAGCCCTGGCCATCGTCAGACGGCTGGGTGCCCTCGGTGACGATCAGGCCGACTCCGGCGCGCTGGGCATAGTACTGTGCGGCCAACTCGCCCGGGGTGCCGTCGAATGCGGCACGGCTGCGCGTCATCGGCGCCATCACCAGGCGGTTCTGCAGGGTGTGACGACCAACGGTGATCGGGGTGAATACTTGTTTCATGGTGGTAATCCTTTGCAATGGAGTGCCGGGCGGATTGGCTGCCTGCCATCCCTGCCCTGAATGCCGCTGCGTGCCAGCATTGCCCCGGCGTGGCGCTGGGCTGCCTGCCATGCGGCGTGGTCGAGCCGGGCAAAGGCCGGATGGCCTGCCTCGTTTTCCGATAGGGCAATCATCGCCCCGTTTTAAAACGGGATAAATATGGTATTTTGGAAATTATTGATCCAAAAATGGAGCAATCGAGTGGAGCTGCTCAATGACATGGCGCTGTTCGTCGAAGTGGTGAAAGCCAAGGGTTTTCGTGGTGCGGCAGAAGCCGTCGGCGTGCCCAACTCGACGCTGTCACGCCGCATCAGCGCGCTGGAAAAGGCCATCGGGCTGCGCCTGCTGCACCGGACCACCCGCAAGGTGGAGCTGACCGAGGCAGGCCAGATTTACTACCAGCGCTGCCGGCGCATCGTCGATGAGGCAAGACTGGCCCATGAGCAGCTGGGGGAAATGCTGGCGCAGCCCACCGGGGTGCTGCGGGCGTCGTTGCCGGTGGATTTCTCGGTAACCTACCTGGCGCCGCTGATTGCCGAATTCGCCAATCGCTACCCGGGCCTGACCTTCGATTTCGACCTGACACCACGCCGCTCGGACCTGGTCAGCGAGCCATTCGATGTTGCCATCCGCATGGGGGCGCCGGAAAACTCGCAGCTCATTGCCCGCCATCTCGCATCCTTGCAGGCCCGGCTGTACGCCTCGCCCGGCTATCTGCAACGCGCCGGCGAGCCGCAGACCCCCGCCGAGCTGGCCGGGCATGAATGCCTGAGCATGCTGAAATCCGGCGCCGCCAACTGGGTGCTGAACAAGGGGAGCGAGACGGCACAGGTGGCGGTAAGCGGGCGCTTCACGCTCAACAACGTCGGCATGATCCGGCGCCTGGCCACCCTGGACATGGGCATCATGCTGATGCCGGAAGAAATTGCGGCCGACGATGTGGCCACCGGCAAGCTGCGCCGCATCCTGCCAGAGTGGCATGGCGCCCCGCTCCCGGTTTATGCCATCACCGAAACCCGTCTGATACCGGCAAAAACCCAGCGTTTCATCGAGTTTCTGCGCGAGCGGCTGGGGCAGCGCGGATAAAGCGGGGCAGCCGTGGCCATGTCGCCAGGCAAGGGGGATGGCATGAGCAAACCGGCTCTGGGGTGATGCGCCAGCAAGTCACCATCAGCCGGAGTTCCCCGCCCCGCAGCACGGCCCTGCCTGTTAGCCACCTGCCTGAACATGGCGGGCAAAGCTGTCCAGGATCGCCTGCCAGCCGGCACGTTGCTGCTCTTCGGAATGCGTGGGCTCACTGTCGAAAGTCACCGTCACCGTGACGCCCGCCGCACCTGGCACAAACTCCACCACCGCGCCACGCTCGCCAAAGCTGTATTCCAGCAGCGCTTCCGGCACCACCCTGGTGTACTCGCCGGCGAAATCGAAGCCGAACGAGCCGTCCTTGGCCTCCATGCGCGAAGAAAACTTGCCGCCTACGCGCAGATCCACCGTGGCCGCGGTGGTATGCCAGTCCGGCGACGCGGCATTCCAGGCCTTGATGTCATCCGGCGTGGTATAGGCCCGCCAGACTTCTGCGATGGGCGCGGCAACAACGGTGGAAACGGTGATCTTCATGGCGGCTCCGTAGTGAATGGAAATACAACCCTGCAAGCCTAGCCTATTGGCATGCGTCCCGACAGCCGAAGGCGGTAAGTAAATTCAGATAATGCCGATTTACGATATAAAATCGCCATCAAATTTACTGTTCGCCACCCCACCTCACGCATGAAAAAGCTGTTCACTGCCCTCCCCCTGACACTTGCCCTCGCCTACGCTCTTAGCCAGCATCTCAGCCCGGCCAGCACCACCGCATCGCCTGCCGCCGACGCCGGCGGCACGGTCGCTACCCGTTTCCGTGACTGCAGCACCCTGTTCTACCAGCAACAACCACCGCAGATTCCCGAGTCGGTGCAGGCCGACGGGGTGCGCGAACTGTGCTTTGCCGATTTCGCCGTACTCCACAGCAGCAGCACCCGCAGCCCGGTGTTTGCGGCAGAGAAGCTTTCGGCGCACAGCCTGGGCGATGCCGCGGATGAAAAGCGTACCGACCGCTTTTATGAAGAAGCCCGCTTGCCCGGCGCCGAGCGCGGGCGGTTGGCAGATTACCGTGGCAGCGGCTACGACCGGGGGCATATGGCGGCAGCGGCGCAGCGCACCACGCCGGAAGCCATGGCACAGAGCTTCAGCCTGGCCAATATGGTGCCGCAGGCGGCGGAGAATAACCGCGGAGTGTGGGCACGCGCAGTCGAAGCGGCTACGCGCAAATACGTGAAGCGCGCCAGTGGCGAGGTATACGTGATCACCGGGCCGTATTACGACCCGCAAATCGCCCCCCACTACACCGGCCACGTGCGGGTGCCGGATGCGCTGTACAAACTGGTCTTCGACCCCACGGCCGGTAAATCCTGGGTGTACTGGACGGCCAACGCCAATGTCAGCAAGCCGGATCGGCTGAGCTATGCCGAGCTGGTCAAGCGCACCGGCATTCACTACTTTCCGGCCATGCCTTAAGCGGGATTCACCGCCTGGGCCATGCTCCGCTTGCACACGCGGCAGGCCCAGGCGGCATTCCCATTCCGTCAGCGTCTACTCCAGCCCGGCGCTACGCCCCAGGCCTGGAAGCAATCAAGATCGACCTGGCAGCTACACGGTCTGCATCTGCGGGGCACGGCTGCGCAGCCCCACCAGCAGCGCCAGCACGATCAGCAGTACCGCCACGGCAAAGGTAATGTGCATGCCGCTGCCCGTGGCCTGTGGCTGGCTGGCAGTCAAGGCAACCGCCTTGCTGGCCATGGCGAATACTGCTCCCATGGCGGCAGTACCGGTAATCAGGCCCAGATTGCGTGACAGGTTGAGCAGGCCGGACACGAGGCCGCGCTGTTCGGCGGCAACACCAGCCATGACCTGGGTGTTGTTGGCGGCCTGGAACAATGCATAACCGGCAGTGGTGATCATGATGGCCAGTACATAGCCCGGCACGCCGGACGTGACGGGCTGCAGCGCCAGCCCGCTGCTGCCGGCCAGCATCAGCAGCAAGCCAGACAGCGTCATGGGGCGCGCGCCAAAGCGGTCCACCAGGTGGCCGGCCGGCACGCCGCTGCATGCGGCCACCAGCGGGCCGGCCGACATCACCAGCCCCAGCTGGGTGGTGGATAGCCCCAGCGCGTGCGTCAGATAGAACGGGCCTACTACCAGGGTGGCCATCACCACCGAAGTCACCAGTGCGCTCATCACCAGCGCGGCAACCAGTAGAGGCCTGGCCAGCAGCGACAATTTGATCAGCGGCGCGCTAGCGCGCTGCTGGCTGATGACAAACAGCGCGGCGGCAAGCAGCGCCAGCCCCAGCAAAACGTTATTGCGCAGCCCCCAGTCGCCACGGCCCAGCGTCATGGCCAGCGCATACGCGCCCAGGGTGATGCTCAGCAGTGCAGTGCCGACATAGTCGTAGCCGCTGCGTGCCGCCCGCCGTGGCGTGGCAGGTGCCGGCAGATGGCGTTGCAGCAGGCAAAAAACCGCCAGACCCAGCAGAACGTTGGCCGCAAATATCGCCTGCCAGCCCAGGCTGCCGATCAGCAACCCGCCCAGCGATGGCCCCATTGCCGTACCGATAGCCGAGGCAGTACCTAGCAGGCCCATGGCACGGCCGGTTCTTTCCCTGGGCACGATATCGGCAACATAGGCCATGCTCAACGCCATCATCAGCGCCGCGCCAAGCCCCTGCATGGCTCGGGCGGCTATCAGCAGCGGCAGCGACGGGTAGCTGCACAGCAGCGACGCCAGGGTAAACAGCCCCACCCCGCCCAGCAGCAGCGGGCGGCGGCCGAACATGTCCCCCAGCCGGCCAGCGCTGACGATCAGGGTGGTAATGGCCAGTAGGTAGGACAGCACCACCCATTGCACCTGCTGGAACGAGGCAGAGAACACGGTTATCAGGGTAGGCAGTGCCACATTGGCGATGCTGGTGCCCAGCGACGACAGCAACATGGTCAGCGACAGGCTCAGCAGGGCGCGGCGCTCGCCGGCGCTGGACGCTGGTACGGGGTTATCGGGGGTATGCATTCCTTGGCTCCTGAAGTGGATATCCAGCAGCTTATGCCCGGTGATAGCATGGCGGAAGACGCATTGTTTGCACTTAATACATGCATGAAACGCAACGATCAGCACAGGCTGCTGGAGGGCGCATGAACACACCGGATCTGAACCTGCTGCTGACGCTGGACATATTGCTGAGCGAAGGCAGCGTCGCCCGGGCGGCACGCCGCCTGGGCCTGAGCCCGTCGGCAATGAGCCGCGCACTGCAGCGGCTACGCGACTGCACCGGCGACCCGCTGCTGGTACGTTCCGGTCGCAACCTGGTGCCCACGCCACGGGCGGAGGAATTGCGCGAACAGGTGGGCGGGCTGGTGCAGCAGGCGTTGCAGCTACTCAGCCCCAGCCCGGCGCTCGACCCGGCCAGGGTGGATCGCACCTTCACCCTGCTGTGCAGTGACGGCTTTGTCGAAAACTTCGGACCCAGCCTGCTGACGCGCATCGGCCGCGAGGCGCCCGGCATCCGCCTGAGCTTCCTGCCCAAGACCCGGCGCGACAGCAGCTACCTGCGCGATGGCAGTGTCGACCTGGAAACAGGAGTGATCGGTAAAGGCACGGCGCAGGAGCTGCATGCCCGCGCGCTGTTCCGCGACCATTTCGTAGCCGTGGTGCGCCAGGGGCACCCGCTGCTGGCGGGCGACATCACGCTGGCGCGCTATGCCGGCTGCGGGCATGTGGCCGACTCGCGGCACGGCATTGGCAGCGACCCGATAGACGTGGCGCTGGGTGCCTTGAACATGCAGCGCCAGATAGTGACTTCGGTGGCCGGATTTGCCGCCGCGCTGGCCCTGGCGCGCCATACCGAACTGGTGGCCACCGTGCCGGAGCGGCATACCCGCTACCTGCGCACCGACATGGCCACGTTCCCGCTGCCGGTAGCGGTGGCGGAAATCACACTGTCCATGCTGTGGCACCCCCGGCTCGATGCCGACCCTGCCCACCAGTGGCTACGCAACGTGGTGCGCGAAGTCTGCATGGAATAAGCTTCGCTCGCCGCACAGGCAGAGCCCGCCAGGCGTGGCGCTGCGGTAATCTATTGCCATGCGAAAACTTCCCCCACTCAGCGCACTGCGGGCCTTCGAGGCCGCCGCCCGTCACGGGCACTTCGGCAAAGCGGCAGACGAGCTGTGCGTCACCCACAGCGCCATCAGCCACCAGGTACGCTCGCTGGAAGCCGCGCTGGGCGCCGAGCTGTTCGAAAAACGCGGCCGCATGCAGCACCTCACCGATGCCGGCCTGCGCCTGCTGCATTCGGTACAGCAGGCACTGGACATCATGGCGGAGGCCTGCGGCAATGCGGCGCGGCCGGGCATGAGTGGCGCGCTGAAGATTTCCGCGCCGGCGGAACTGGCGCACCGCTTCTTTCCGCGGCTGATCGGCGAGTTTGCCCAGCGCCACCCCGGCATTACCCTACACCTGCTGGTGCACGACAGCGATTCACGCGAGATCAACCCGGCCGCCGACATCACCATCCTGTACGCCATGGGTGATACCGACTGGACGCGCTACTGGGTGGTACCGTTCCAGGCCATCGACTTCTTCCCGGTATGCCACCCCTCGCTGATAGAAGGCGAAGGCGGCCTGCGCACCCCGGCGGACCTGGCCCGCTTCTGCCTGCTGCACGACGATACCGACGGCAAGACCTGGGCCACCTGGCTGGGCACCTTTGCCGCCAGCCAGCCGGCCCCGGCGCGCAATATCCACTTTGCCCATTCCGGCCTGGCCATCGAAGCCGCGCTGCAGAAAACCGGCGTCTGCCTGGCCGATGTGCTCACCGCCGGCGAGGAGCTGAAAAGCGGGCGGCTGATCCGCCCGTTCCGCGGCGCGGTGCCCTCGCCCGGCAACTACTACCTGGTGGCGGAGCGGCGCAAACGCGACGATGGCCGCCTGGCCAGCTTCATGGGTTTTGCCAGCCTTACCCCGTACTTATGTGAAATTGATTCACCGAACTAAGAAATTTCATCATTAGTCCGCGAGAAAAATTCAAAATACGATGAGTCCATGAATACCGGCAGCCCGCCGGTGTCGCCAGCTACCCTTCAGGAGCGCATTCATGGCACGTACGCTGACTTCCCTTCCCCGTGACGATGGCTTTCGCTGCCCCGGCGAATTCGAACCCAAGGCCGGCTGCTGGCTGGGTTGGCCGCAACGCCCGGACGTATGGCGCAACGGCGGCAAGCCGGCGCAAAAAGTGTGGGTGGACATCTGCACCGCCATTGCCGAGAGCGACCCGGTAACCGTGTGCGTATCGGCGGAACAGTACGCCAATGCGCGCAGCATGCTGCCGGCGCATGTGCGGGTACTGGAAATGACGGTCAACGATTCCTGGTTCCGCGATACCGGCCCGGCCTGGCTGCTGAACGCACAAGGCGAGGTGCGCGGCGTGGACTTCCACTTCAACGCCTACGGCGGCTTCAACGGCGGCATTTACTTCCCGTGGGACAAGGACGACCAGATCGCGCAGAAGATTCTGGAAGCCGAGCGCGCCGACCGCTACCGCGCGCCGTTCATTGCCGAAATGGGCGGCATCCAGTGCGATGGTGAAGGCACGGTGCTGACCACCGAGCAGTGCCTGCTCAACGCCAACCGCAACGCTCACCTGGGCAAGGAAGAAATGACCCGGCAGCTGCTCGACTACCTGGGCGCCAGCAAGGTGATCTGGCTGCCGCGCGGCTGCAAATTCGACGAAACCGACGGCCATATCGACGACCTGGCCTGCTTCGTGCGCCCGGGCGAAGTGGTGATGCAGTGGAGCGACGACCCCAGCGACCCGCAGTATGAAATCTACCAGGAAGCCTACGCCATCCTGGCCGCCACTACCGACGCGCAGGGGCGCAGCCTGAAGATCCACAAGATGCATGCGCCCGCCCCGCTGGTATGGAGCGCGGAAGAAGCCGCCGGGCTGGACCACGGCGATGCCGCCATGGCACGGGTGGCCGGCACCCGCATCTGCGCCTCCTACATCAACTACTACGTCGGCAACAGCGTGGTGGTGGTGCCGGAATTCGGCGACCCCAACGACCTGCCGGCGCAGCAGCTGCTGGCCGACCTGTTCCCGCAGCATCGCGTGATCGGCATTGCCAACACGCGGGAGATCCTGCTGGGCGGCGGCAATATCGCCTGCATCACCTCGCCGCAATACGCCGCGCAGCACCGCTGAGCGCATGGCAGCCGTCGTCATCGGCATTGCCAGCTGCTGCTGGACGCTGGAACGGCAGCAGCACCACCTGGTGGGCGAAGAGTGCATTGCCGCCGTCAGCGCCATGGGCGCGGTGCCGGTGCTGCTGCCGGCCCTGGCCGCGCAGCAGCCGGCAGCCATGCTGCTGTCCGCCATCGACGGCCTGCTGCTGCCGGGCAGCCTGTCCAATATCGACCCGCGGCAGTATGGCGCGCCGGCCGTGCCGGGCGACTTTGCCGACCCGGCGCGCGATGCCACCAACCTGCCGCTGATACGCGCCGCGGTGGCGGCGGGCGTGCCGCTGTTCGGCATCTGCCGCGGCCTGCAGGAAATCAACGTGGCCTTCGGCGGCACGCTGACGCGGGCGGTGCAGGACGAGCCCGGCCGGCTCGACCACCGCGAGCCCGCGGGCGAGCGTGAAGCGCTGTACCAGCCGGCGCACGATATCCGGCTGGTGCCGGGCGGGCTGCTGCATGGCTGGTATGGCGAGCCGGTGGCGCGGGTCAACTCGCTGCATCAGCAAGGCATTGCCCGCCTGGCACCGGCACTGCGCGCCGAAGCGCATGCGCCGGATGGCCTGATCGAGGCCGTGCGGGTGGAAGGCGCCGCCGCCTTCGCCCTGGGGGTGCAGTGGCACCCGGAATGGCGGCCGCAGGAAAACCGCCTGTCGCAAACCCTGTTTTCGGCTTTTCGGGACAGCTGCCTGCTGCGCCGGCAGCTGCGCGCAAAAAACGCAGCGCCTGCCGGCCGGTGAGGCGCCCGCTACAAGGAGAAATGCCATGCTTCCCCGTTGCAGAATCATCACGCTGTGCTGCCTGTCCGCCTGGAGCTGTGCCGCGCTGGCGGCTACGCCACAGCAGCTCAATGTCTACAACTGGTCCGACTACATCGGCGACCAGACCGTGGCGCACTTCGAGCAGGCCACCGGCATCAAGGTGAAGTATGACGTCTACGACAGCAACGACACCCTGCAGGCCAAGCTGCTCACCGGCAAGGCTGGCTACGACATCGTGGTGCCTTCGGCCAACTTCCTGGGCCGCCAGATCGATGCCGGCATCTACCGCAAGCTGGATAAGTCCCGTCTGCCCAACCTCGTCAACCTCGACAAGAACATCATGCGCCTGGCGCAGGAGAACGACCCCGGCGGCAAGTACAGCGTACCGTGGGCCTGGGTCACCATAGGCATGGGCGTGAACCTGGACAAGGTGAAGAGCCGGCTGGGCAGCGAGGCGCCGCTCAACAGCTGGGAGCTGCTGTTCGACCCCGCCCGCCTGGCGGCGCTGAAAGGCTGCGGCGTGTCCGTGCTGGACGAGCCGTCCGACGTGCTGCCGGCGGTGCTGCACTACCTGCACCGCGACCCGGCCAGCACCAACCCGGCGGACTACCAGGCCGCCTTCGAGGTGCTGAAGAAAATCCGGCCGTATATCACCCAGTTCAATTCGTCCGGCTATATCAACGACCTGGCCAATGGCGACATCTGCCTGGCACTGGGCTACTCCGGCGATGTGAATATCGCCAAGCACCGGGCACTGGAAGCGCACAAGAGCTACCGCGTGGAATACATCATCCCCAAGAGCGGCGCGCCGGTAGGCTTCGACATGATGGCCATCCCGCGCGATGCGGCCAACCCCGAGGCGGCGCTGGCCTGGATCAACTTCATCCAGGATCCGGCGATCAACGCCGAAATCACCAACAAGGTCTACTACCCGACGGCAAACCTGGCGGCGCGCAAATACGTGAAGCCGGAGCTGGCCAACGACCCCAGCATCTACCCGTCGGAAGCGGTGATGAAAACCCTGTTCCCGCTCAAGCCATTGCCGCCGGACGTGATGCGGCTGGAACACCGGCTGTGGACGCAGCTGAAAACGGGTATCTGAATGAAAAAGGCGGGATGTGCCGTGGCACATCCCGCCCGCTTTACTCACCGGCTGCAGCCGGCAGCAACTGTTACCAGGGTTAGCCTCAAGGCAGCGGCTCAGTGCCCGGAAGTCCTGGAAAACACCTGCAGCACCACCACCCCGCTCACGATCAGGCCGATGCCGAGATAAGCCGGGCCGTCCAGCACCTGCTTGTATAGGAACTGCCCCACCAGCGCCACCGCCACAATGCCCACGCCGCACCAGATGGCATACACCACGCCCACCGGCAGGCTTTTCATGATCTGCGGCAGCAGATAGAACGAGGTCACATAGCCCAGCACCACCAGCACGCTGGGCAGCAGGCGGGTGAAGCCGCTGCTGGCCTTCAGGCTGCTGGTAGCTACCACCTCGGCCACAATGGCAATGGCAAGCATCAGATAATTGTTCATCAGTCACCCTCCTCTTTCTGGCACATCGAAAAACGCCCGCTTTCGTTGCGATACTGCGTTGCTCACGAAAAACTCCTCCTGACATATCAACCATATGCGGCGTCGGAGTTTTTCATTCGCGCCTTGTCTCGCTTGGAAATCGGGGCTTTTCGAGGCGCCCTTTCATATCCGGCCCGGGCTGGCGCTAAACGCCGGCAGGCAAATCAGGCGCCATCATATATCTGGAATTCCGGCACATTAAAGATAGAATCAATCTGAAATACAGATAGATGAAGAGACCCCCCGGATGAAATGGACCCTGGACCAGCTCGCCACCTTTGTTGCAGCCGCAGAAGCGGCCTCGTTTTCTGCCGCGGCGCGCAAGCTCGGCCGCGCCCAGTCGGCGGTCAGCACCGCCATTGCCATGCTGGAGGCGAGCCTGGACACCGAACTGTTCGACCGCAGCGGCCGCACCCCGAGCCTGACCGAGGCGGGGCGCGCGCTGCTGGATGAAGCCCGCGAACTGATGCGGCAGTGCCGCCATTTCGACAACCGTGCGCTGGCGCTGGCCACCAAGCTGCCGGGCCAGCTCACTCTGGCACTGGACGAAGGCTTGCCCTACCCCGCGGAACTGGCGCTGGTGCAGGCACTGGACCAGGCTTTTCCGCACCTGGAGTTAACGCTGTTTCACGGCTCCGCCGCCAATATCGCCGAATGGCTGCTGGCGGGGAAAGCCGATGTCGGGCTGGCATTCCGCCGCCTGCCGCCCGACGCGGCGCTGGTATCGCAGCCGGTGGGCGCGGTGCCGCGCGTGCTGGTGGTAGGCAGCGAACATGCGCTGGTGCACGAGCCCGGTATCTGCCGGCAGACCCTGGCACGCCACCGCCAGCTGCTGGTCACCCCGCGCTTTGCCCATGACGATGCCGACGAGCGCATCAGCCCGCAGCTGTGGCGCGCCGACAGCCTGTACGTGATTGCCGAGCAGGCCGCCATGGGGCTGGGCTGGGCGGTGCTGCCGCTCAACATCGCGCGCTACCCCACCCAGAACGGCCGGCTGGTGGAGATCCATGCCCAGGACCTGGTATTCGCCGCGCTGGAGGTTCACCTGTACTGGCGTGCCGGCCAGGAGGAAGCCAGCATGCTGCAATGGCTGCGCCGCTATCTGGCCAATGCGGTGTTCGCGCGCGACGTCGGCCGCCCGCCCACCGCGTAAAGGCTATGCTGACACATGCCTGCAGCAATGCCGCGGTAGCGTGGAGGCCATTTACCGGGAGGTCATATGAGAAAGCTGGTCGCCACGTTGGCCGCATGCGCATGCGCCCTGGGCTATGCCCAGGCAGCGCCGCGTCCGCACAATGTCATTCTGTTCGTTGCCGACGGGCTGCGCCCGGGCATGGTCGATGCCCACACCGCCCCCACCATGGCGGCGCTGCTGGAGAGCGGCGTGCGTTTCAGCAATACCCATTCGCTGTTTCCCACCTTCACCACCGCCAACGCTTCCGCCCTGGCCACCGGGCATATGCTTGGCGATACCGGCGACTTCAGCAACACCATCTACACCGGCTTTCCGGTGCCCGGCGCCGGCGACAGCCTGACGCCGTTCCTGGAAAGCGACCCGGTGCTGGGCGATGTCGACGAGCACTTCTCCGGCGACTACCTCAACGAGGAAACCGTGCTGGCGGCCGCGCGCAAGGCTGGCATCTCCACCGCCTCGATCGGCAAGCTGGGGCCGTCGCTGATTCTCGACCACACCGAGCGCAGCGGCCGGCAAACCGTGATCGTCGATGACATGACCGGCCGCAGGGGCGGCATCGCCCTTGACGATGAAATCCGGCAGAAGCTGGCCGAGGCCGGCCTGCCGCTGGAGGCGCCCGGCCGCGGCGCCAACGGCCAGGCGGGCAACAGCCACCAACCCGGCACCCTGAGCGCCAACGTGGCGCAGCAGGCCTACTTCATGGACGTGACCTCCCGCGTGGTGCTGCCACTGTTCAAGGCACGGCAGAAGCCGTTCGCACTGGTGTTCTGGTCCCGCGACCCGGACGGCACCCAGCACAACCAGGGCGACAGCCTTGGGCGCTTGCTGCCGGGCATCAACGGCCCGACCTCGCTGGCCGCCATCAGGAACGCCGACAACAACCTGGCCAGCCTGCTTGCCACGCTGAGAAAACTCGGCCTGGAGCAGGACACCGACGTCATCCTCACCTCCGACCACGGCTTTTCCACCATCAGCAAGGAAAGCGCCAGCAGCTGGTCCGCCAGCAGCAGCTACCCGGACACCGTGCCGGGCCAGCTGCCGCCCGGCTTTCTCGCCGTGGACCTGGCGCATGCGCTGGCGCTGCCGCTGCATGACCCGGACGCCAAATCCGTGTTGCTGAAAGACGGCGAACACCCGTCGCGCGGCAACGGCCTGCTCGGCTCTGATGCGGCCCACCCGGATGTCGTCGTGGCCGCCAACGGTGGTTCCGACCTGGTTTACCTGCCCGCCGGCGACCGGCAACTGGCCCGCCGCGTGGTGGCAACGTTGGCCGCACAGGACTACGTAAGCGGCCTGTTCGTGGATGATGCGCTGGGGCAGATTCCCGGCACCCTGCCGCTGTCCGCCATTGCGCTGAAAGGCTCGGCCATCACCCCGCTGCCGGCCATCGTCGTCAACTTCCGCTCCTTTGCCACCGGCTGCGCCGACCCCAGCAGCTGCGGGGTGGAGATTGCCGACACCGGGCTGCAGCAGGGGCAAGGCATGCACGGCAGCTTCTCGCGTGCCGATACCCGCAACATCATGGGCGCCATCGGCCCCGACTTCCGCCAGCACTTCACCGACCGCGAGCCGGCCAGCAATGCCGACCTCGGCAAGACCATGGCGGCACTGCTGCAGCTGCATATTCCCCAGAAGGGCAAGCTGGTGGGACGCGTGCTGACCGAAGCCCGCCCGGCCGGCGCCAGCCACCCGGTCAAGCACAGCATCGTGAAGTCGCAGCCTGACGCCGACGGCCACGTGACGGTGGTCAGCACGCAAACCGTTGGCAACACCCGCTACTTCGATAGCGCGGGCTACCCCGGCAGAACGCTGGGCCTGCCTGCGGATAGCGCGGCGCAGTAAGCCGCCACGCCACCGGCTGCCCGCAGGCCGCCGGTGGCCTGCCCTGCCTGCTGCCTCAGTCCGCCTTGCCGGCCATGCTGGCCAACGCCGCCAGCCGGGTATCCAGCCAGGCTGGCAGCTGATTGCGATCCTGCGCCTGCTCCACGCGGCGGATGGCGCCGCGCACCAGCATGGCGCCGCACCAGCGCAGCGGTTCCGGCGGAAACTGCGCCAGCGGCCCGCGCAGCAGCGGGCTGTGCTGCCAGGCATGCTCGCCGCCCAGCAGCTGCGACGACAATATCTGCCCGCCCAGATAGCTCTGCACCACGCCATTGCCGGAATAACCCATGCCGTACAGCACCCGCCGGTAGCCAGGCAGCTGGCCGAAGAACGGAAAACCACTGGCCGAGCGGTCGGAAGCGCCGGTCCAGCCCTGCGCCAGCGGCACCCCGGCCAGTGCCGGGAAGAACCGCGCCAGCGCCTGCTGCAGTTGGCCGCGGCAGGCGCCGGGGCCATCGAAATAACCATCCGCGCGGTTGCCGAAGGCAATGTGGTTGCCGCCCTTGCCCAGCATCAGCCGGCCATCCGGCGTGCTGCGCCAGTAGTGCACGAAGGTGCGCAGATCGCACACCGCCTGGCCGCGCTGCAGCCCCAGCCGCTGGATCAGCTCCGGCACCGGCTCGGTGATGATCATGTCGGACGACACCCGCAGCACGCTGCGGCCCAGCTGCGGGCTGTGCACCGGGGTGTCCACATTCAGCGCCAGCACCGCCTGGCTGGCCAGCACGCGGCCGCCGGCGCTGCTCACCACCACCGTGTCGTGCTCCGCCAGCGCAGTCATGGCGCTGTGCTCGTACACCAGTACCCCCATGGCGCGCGCCACCCGCAGCAGGCCGCGCACCAGCCGCGCCGGCTGCAGGCTGCCGGCCAGCGGGCTGTGATAGCCGGCCCGCAGCAGTGCGCTGCCGCTGGCGGCCCGGGTGTCGGCATCGCTCAGCGCCCGCCAGCGGTTGCGGCCAACCTGTTCCAGCGCCGCCAGCACCTGGTTCAGCGCGCCATGCTGCGCCGCGCTGCTGGCGGCATACACCGCACCGCCCAGGCGGATGTCGGCGTCGATGCCGTGGCGGCGGCAGAAGGCGGCGATGTCATGCACCGCCTGCTCGGAAGCGGCCACCAGCCGCTGCGCCTCGTCGGCGCCGTACAGCCGCGCCAGCGACAGGTACTTGGTGGACCAGGTCAGCATGCAGCCGCCGTTGCGGCCGGAGGCGCCGCTGCCGCAGATGTCCTTTTCCAGCACCACGATGCGCCAGTCCGGCCGCGCCTGGCGGCACAGTATCGCCGTCCACAGCCCGGTAAAGCCGCCGCCGACGATGCACACATCGGCGCGGACTTCGCCCTGCAGCGGCGGCTGCGGCGGCGCGGACTCGGCGGCCAGCGCCTGGGCCAGCCAGAACGGCCGCTGCGTCACGGGCGCTCCCCGGCGGCCAGCCGCGCCTCGATGGCGTCCAGCAGCGCCGGCAGTTCGCCGATGGTGTCCACCACGTAGTGGGCGCCGGCAGCCTGCAGCGCCGCCACCGCCGGCGCGCGCAGTTCCGCCTGCTGCGCCGGGCTCAGCGCCGCCCACTCCGCTGCCGTCAGGCCGACGGCATTGCCGCTGGCGGCCAGGCCCACCGTCCACATGCCGGCACGCAGGCCCTCGGCGATGCCGGGCACGGTGTCGTCCACCTTCACGCAGTGGCGCACGTCGCCCACCGCCAGCGCCAGCACATTGGCCAGCGCCATCCACGGGCCGGGGCGGCCGCCGGCCGGCAGGTCGTCGGTGGCCACGGTGTGGTCCGGCGCGTAGCCGGCTGCGGCGGCCAGCGGCAGCAGGCGATCCATCACCACGCGCGGGTAGCCGGAGCAGCTGCCTATCTTCAGGCCGCGCTCGCGCAGCTGGTTCACGGTGTCGATGGCGCCGGCGATCGGCGCCGAGTATTCGCCGACGCGCGCCACCTGCAGCGGCATGAACTGCGCGTACAGCGCATCGACATCGGCATCCGCCATATCGCGGCCAAAGCGCGCGCGCCAGCGTTCGGCTACCGCCGGCAGCCGGCCCAGCGCCTGGATGTGGTCCCACTTGGCCAGCCCCATCGGCACCCGCGCCTCGGCCATGCTCACCGGCACGCCGATGGCGGCGAACACGTCGAGCAGCACCTGGGTGGGCGCGAAGGAGCCGAAGTCCACCACGGTGCCGGCCCAGTCGAAAATCACGGCTTCCAGTTGTTGATAGCGTTGCATATGCGTTCCTCAGGCGAGCCAGCCGAGCTGGCGCAGGGTGGTGATGATGGCGTGGCAGGCCTGCTCGATCTCGGCGGCGTCGATGGCGCCGATGCAGCCGACACGGAAGGTTTCCTGGCTGGTGAGCTTGCCCGGGTACAGCACGAAGCCCTGCTCGCGCACCGCCTCGTAGAACGCCTTGAACTGGTAGTCGGCATGGGCCGGGGCGTGGAAGGTCAGGATGATCGGCGCCTGCAGCCCGGGCGGCAGGAACAGTTGAAGCCCGGCGGCGCACAGCCGCTGCTGCAGCAGCGCAGCGTTGGCCGCATAGCGCGCCAGCCGGGCCGGCTGGCCGCCCTTGGCCAGGTACTGGTCGAGCGCGGCGCGCAGTGCGGCCAGCACGTGGGTGGGCGGGGTGAAGCGCCACTGGCCGGTGCTCTGCAGGTAGTCGTACTGCGCCAGCAGGTCCAGCGCCAGCGAGTGGCTGTTGCCGCGGCTTTGCAGCAGGCTGTTGCGGTTGGCAATGACAAAACCCATGCCCGGCACGCCTTCCAGGCACTTGTTGCTGCTGGCGATCAGCGCGTCGATGTGCAGCGCGGCCACGTCGATGGGCAGCGCGCCGAAGCTGGACATGGCATCGACGATCAGCTTGCACCCGGCGGCGTGCACCACGGCGGCAATGTCGGCCAGCGGGTTGAGGATGCCGGTGCTGGTTTCGCAGTGGATCAGCCCGACATGGCTGATCGCCGGGTCGTCCTGCAGCAGCATGGCCACGGTCTGCGCCGAAGGCGGCGTGTCGTCGGCGGTTTCATACACCGTGCAGTCGCGGCGCAGGTAGTGCGCAATCTGCGCCATGCGCTTGCCGTAGGCGCCGTTCACCAGCACCAGCAGCTTGCCGTCGGGCGGCACCAGGTTGGCTACCGCGGCTTCCACCGCAAAGGTGCCGGAGCCCTGCAGCGGCACGCAGACGTGGCTGTCGGCGCCGCCGGCAATGTGCAGCAGGTCGCGGCAGACGCTGGCGGTCAGCTGGTTGAAGCGGCTGTCCCAGGAGCCCCAGTCGGTGAGCATGGCGGCCTTGGTGGCCAGCGAGGTGGTCAGCGGGCCGGGGGTGAGCAGGATGGGTTCTCGCATGATGTTTCCAGTTATCTAGATGTCTATGAAGGGTCGAATAAACCGGGCCGCAGCCCGGTTGGTGGAATCAGGAGGTTTCGCGCCAGCGCTGGCTGCGGCGCAGCACCCAGTGCGACAGCAGCGCGAACAGCAGGCAGACGGCGGCCGAGCTGGCCACGATCAGCGTTGCCATCGCCGCGGCGGCGGCGGTGTCGCCGGCGTCGTCCATGTTCAGCACCGCCACCGAGGCCAGCACGCTGTCCGGGGTGTACAGGAAGATCACCGCCGATACCGTGGTGAGCGCCGATACAAAAAAGTAGCGCGCAATCTCCAGCACCGCCGGCAGGCAGGCCGGCAGCGTCACCCGCCACAGCGTGATCCACAGCGGCACCTTGAGCGAAGCGGCCACCGCCTCGAATTCCGGGTCCAGCTGCACCAGCGCGGTACGGGCGGTAAGGTGGGCGGTGGTGTAGAAATGCGCCACCGAGCACAGCACCAGGATGGCCAGCGTGCCGTACAGCCCGTGCAAGGGGTTGGCCGCATGGTTGAAGAAGAAGATGTAGCCCAGCCCCAGCACCATGCCCGGCACCGCCATCGGCAGCATGGCAATGGCGTGCAGCAGCTGGCCGGCGCCGCCGGCCGACTTCAGCCGGCTGCTGCACCATGCGCCCAGGAACACCAGCGGCGTGCCGCACAGCGCGGTCCACAGCGCCAGCCGCAGGCTGTTGCCGAACGCCGGCCAGCCACCGCCATCCACCATGTCGAAATCGAAATGCTGCAGGCTGAAACCCAGCTGGTACGGCCATTGCCGCATGAAGGCGGCAGCCACGGCAGTGCCCAGCAAGGCCAGCAGCGCCAGCGCCACCACGCTGCAGAACAGGGTGGCCAGTGCGCGCAGCCACGGCTGGCGCAGCGGCTGCAGCGGCTGGGCGCGGGCGCTCAGCTGCGCACCCTGGCGGCGTTGCAGGCGGCGATCCACGGCGAAGGACAGCAGCGCCGGCAGCAACAGCAGCAGGCCGATGACCGCGCCGCGCGGAAAGTTCTGCTGGCCGATCACCTGCTTGTAGGCTTCCATCGCCAGTACCGGGTAGCGCCCGCCTATCACCTTGGCCACGCCGAAGTCGGTTACCACCAGGGTGAACACCACCAGTGCCGCCGATACCAGGCCGTAGCGGGTGGCCGGCAGGGTGATGGTCAGGAACTGGCGCAGCCGCCCTGCCCCCATGCTGCGCGCCGCCTCGTACAGCCGGGCGTCGCCCACGGCCAGCGCCGCCAGCAGAATCATCAGCGCGTGCGGAAAGGTGTAGAACGCCTCGCCCAGCACGATGCCGGCAAAGCCGTAGATGCCGCCGGCGGGGAACCAGGCTTTCAGCAGCCCCTGGTTGCCGAACAGGTACACCAGCGAGATGCCGGGCAGTAGCGACGGCGCCAGCAGCGGCAGCAGCGCCAGCAGGCGGAACAGCCCGCGCAGCGGCAGCAGCACCCGCGTCAGCGCCGCGGCGTAGCCATAGGCCAGCGGCAGCACCAGCGCGGTAGTGGCCAGCGCCACCTGCAGGCTGCCGGCCAGCGCGGCGACAAAGCCCGGCTGGCGCAGGGTGTCGCCCAGCGGCGCCAGGCTGGCCGGGCTGCCGTCGGCGCCATGGAAGGCCTGGCCGAGAATGGCCGCCAGCGGCAGCAGCACCGCCACCAGCAGCAGCGCCAGCAACAGCCAGTTCAGGCCGAGGGCCAGGCGTTCGTCGCGGCCGCGCTGCAGGCGGCGCGGCAGACTCAGGCTGATCATGCGCTGGCCTCCTGACGCGGGAACAGGCGCAGCCGCGCCGGGTTCAGCGACACCGGCACCCGCTGCTGCGGGGTAATGTCCAGCTGGGTGAGCTGGGCATGGCCCAGGTCGGCCACCACGTTGGCCGCACCCCAGGCCGGCACATGCAGGCTGATGCGGTACACCGCGCCCAGCAGCTCCAGCTTGCGGATCTCGGCCAGCACCGCGTCGCTGCTGGCCGGCCACTGCGGATGCAGCACGATGTCTTCCGGGCGCACGAACAGCTCGGCACCGCTGCCGGCCGGCAAGCCGTGCGCCTGCGGCAGCGCCAGGTACTGCTCGCCCAGTTGCACGCTGCCGCTGCCGCTAACGCTGACCGGCAGCCAGTTGCCCTGGCCGACAAAGCTGGCCACGAAGCGGCTGGCCGGCTCGCGGTAGACCTCGAACGGGCTGCCGCTCTGCTCGATGCGGCCGGCGTTCATCACCACTACGCGGTCGGCCATGGTCAGCGCTTCTTCCTGATCATGGGTCACCATGATGGTGGTGATGCCAAGCTTCTGCTGCAGGGCGCGGATTTCGCGGCGCAGGTGTTCGCGCACGCGGGCATCCAGCGCCGACAGCGGCTCGTCCAGCAGCAGCAGGCCGGGCGAGGTGGCCAGTGCGCGCGCCAGCGCCACGCGCTGCTGCTGGCCGCCGGACAGCTGCGACGGGTATTTGGCGGCAATGCTGTCCAGGCCGATCAGCGTCAGCAGCTCGGCCACGCGGCGGCGCTTGTCCTCGCGGCGGCCGTTCAGCCCGTAGGCGATGTTGTCGGCCACGCTGAGGTTGGGAAACAGCGCATAGCTCTGGAACACGATGCCGTAGTCACGCGCGGCCGGCGGCAGGCGGGTGATGTCGCGGCCCAGCAGCCGGATGCTGCCGCTGTCCGGCATGTCCAGCCCGGCGATCTGGCGCAGCAGCGTGGTCTTGCCGCAGCCGGACGGGCCGAGCAGGCAGACGAATTCGCCCTTGTCCACGTTCAGGTCCAGGCCGTGCAGCACGGTCTGGCTGCCAAAGCGCTTGCCGATGGCGGACAGTTGCAGATACGGCGCGCCCTGCGGGGAGCCGCCGGCGGGCAGCGGGCGCTGCAGCAGGAGTTGGGGGTCTAGCTTCATGGTCGGGATATCACAACGTTGGCCGCAAGGCGGTGGTAATGCGCCAGGGGCGGCGTGGCCAGCCCCGGCACCTTGGCAATGTCGTCGTAGCGGCGCAGCGCCAGTGCCGCGGCCGCGTGCGGGCGGCTGGTGAAGCGCTCGCATTCGGCGCTGCTCATCGCCCCGCCCTGCAGCGCCAGCGACAGGCGCGAAGCCTCGGACAGGCTGGCCAGGTAATCCGGGCGGGTAGCGCACAGATAGCGTTTGGCTGCCACGTGCAGGGCAATCGGCTGCAGCACGGAGGCGTCGAACAGGCCGCAGAGCAGCTGCACCGCCACCGCTTCATGGTGGTCGTTGATGCCTTGCGCCAGCTCGTCATCGGCCTGGCCGCAGGCGATGTGGCCAATATCGTGCAACAGTGCGGCAGTGATCAGCGCCGCGTCGGCGCCGTCCTGCTCGGCAGCAAAGGCGCTTTGCAGCGCATGCTCCAGCTGGCTGACGGCTTCGCCGCCATACAGCGTGCGGCCGCTGCCCGCCAGCAGGGCGAACAGCGCGTCCAGTGTTTCAATACGGGGGTGGTTCATCCGGGGTGCTTCATGTCGGCGTGATTCGTTTCCGGCCCGGCGTGCGCGGGCCTATTGCCCCGCCACCCGCAAGGGCGGCAGGGCCGGCAACTTACTTCGGTTCGGACTTGGCGTCGTAGCGCTTGATCCACTCGGCCAGGATGCGGTCGCGGTTGCTGGCGGACCAGCGCAGATCCTGCTTCACCAGGCGTTTTTCGTAGTCGGCCGGAATGAAGGGATTAGGCTTGGCTACGCCCGGCATCGCCACGATGGCGAAGTTCTTCTCGTACAGCTCGTTGGCAGAGAGCGAGGCGGACCAGTCGGCCAGCTTGCGCGCGGCGTCCAGGTTGCGGGTGCCCTTCATGATGGCGGTGGCTTCCAGATCCCAGCCCAGGCCTTCTTTCGGGAATACCACGTCGATCGGGGCGCCGGTTTCCTTCAGCTTGGCGGCACGGTATTCAAAGGAGATGCCGATGGGGAATTCGCCGGCAGCGGCCTGCTTGCACGGTTTGGAGCCGGAGTGGGTGTACTGCGCGATGTTCTGGTGCAGCTTGTCCATGTAGGACCAGCCTTCCTTCTCGCCGAACAGGCTCAGCCAGGCGGTAACGTCGAAGTAGCCGGTGCCGCTGGAGGCCGGGTTCGGCATCACGATCTTGCCCTTGTATTCCGGCTTCAGCAGGTCTTTCCAGCTTTCCGGCTTTTTCAGGCCCTGCTTGGCGGCTTCCACGGTGTTGAAGCAGATGGCGGCGCCCCACACGTCCATGCCCACCCAGCTTGGCGGGGTGTTGTGGTCAACGTACTGCTTGGCCAGCTTGCCCACGTTCTTGGGGCTGTAGCCCTGCAGCATGCCTTCCTTCTCCAGCACCAGCAGCGAGGAAGCAGCCACGCCCATCACCACGTCGGCCTGCGGGTTGGCTTTCTCGGCCAGCAGCTTGGCGGTGATGATGCCGGTGGAGTCGCGCACCCAGCGCAGCTTCACATCCGGGCTTTCCTGTTCGAATTTCTGCTGGTAGGCCTTGATCTGGTCGGCTTCCAGCGCGGTGTAGACGGTGAGCGTGGTCTCGGCCAGGCTGCTCAGGCTGGTGGCAGCCAGGGCCAGGGCCAGCAGGGTGCGGGTGGTTTGCATGTGGTGCGCCTTGTGTCGGGTTGGGAGACAGGCGCACTGTACGCGGCCAACGTTACAGGCAATTTACATCTAGATGTCTAGATCACTCAAGTGGCGTTTTTGTCAGCGGCTACAGGCTGTCGTCCGGCGTGACTTCGATCTGCACGCTGTCGCCGCCAAAGCGGGTGATGCCGTATTCGATGGGCGCACCGTCTGCATCGGCGTACACGCTTTCCACGTACAGCACCGGCTGCTGCTTGCCCTGCCCCAGCGCTGCCGCCACCTCCGGCCGCGGCAGGCGGGCACTGATGCGGCTGAGCACGCGCTGGAAACCGGCGATGCCGCACTTCTGGAACGCTTCGCTGGTGCTGCGGCTGGCGCGGTAGACATCGATGAAGCCGTCGAAGCGCGGCAGCGGAAAATACTGCGTGCACACGCTGACCACCTTGCCATCGGCCAGGTCCAGCGACTCCACCCGCAGCACGCGGCTGCCGGTGGCAATGCGCAGCAGGCCGGCTACCTGCTCGCCGGCCGGCTCGAAGTGGCAGGACTGGATATCGACATCGCTGACCAGGTGCTGCGCCGACAGGCTGTGGGAAAAGCGGCTGCTCTTGCCCAGCCGGTAGGCGATCATTTCCTCCTGCACGAAGGTGCCGCGGCCGCGCTCGATGCGCAGCAGGCCCTTGTCCTGCAGGTGCTGGATGGCCTGGCGCACGGTGTGCCGGTTCACGCCGAAGCGCTCTGCCAGGGTCTGTTCGTTGGGCAGGCGGCCACTTAGCTGGTGGGACAGGATTTCCTGGCTCAGGGTGGCGGCAATCTGCACCCACAGCGGGGTGCCGGCGGGGCGGGTAATGCGGTCGGTCATGATGGCTGGGGGAAACGGAATTGCGCAGACGATAGCATTTTTAGCGCCCGCCCGCGCCGTGGCGCCGCCATGCGGCCAACCTTCCCGGCGCGTGTTGACGATTTCTCAGGTGAACACCCACATCACCCGCGTGCGCTGCGCCGACAGGTTGGCGTAGCGGATGCGGTTGTTGGCCGCCACCTGGAAGGCGTCGTTCGGCCCCAGCGTCACCGGCTCTTCGCCGGCGGCGAACCAGATGGTCAGCTCGCCCTCCAGGATGAAACCGCCCTGCTCGTCGCGGTCGTGAATCGGGCGCTCCCCGCTGCTGGCGCCCGGCTCCAGAAAGCTTTCCAGCATGGTGAAGCCGGCCGACATGCTGGGCGATACCAGCACGTCGGTCACCCCGTCGGCAAAGTAGACCGTGCGCCGCTCGCCGGGGCGGGTCACGCAAGTCGGCGCCCGCGTCTGGCCCAGGTGGTAGAAGTAGGCCGCCGGGGTGTCCAGCGCCTCGCCTATCGCGGTGAGGTCCGCCACCGTTGGCCGCGACACGCCGCGCTCGACCTGCGACAGAAAGCCCACCGAGCGGTTGATCCTGGCCGCCAGTTCGCTGAGGGTGACTTTCTTGTGCTTGCGCAGGTCGCGGATCAGCGCGGCCAGGTGCTCGGTTTCTTGCTGTGGATTCATGCCCTGTCACTTCACCTCAAATCACATCGCGCAGCCGGTACCACGCCTTGCCGGCTGCCTCCAGCGGCGCGGCCAGGTAGCGGCCACCCGGAAAAGCCGGATTATGAATCCCCTGGTACAGCGACAACAAATCTTCGTCGCCCAGAATGGCATCCGCCACCGCCCGCGCGCCGGCCAGCGTGGGCAGCACGCCGTGGCCGGAGAAGCCCTGCAGCCAGTAGCGCTGCCCGTGGCGGCCGATGTCCGGGGTACGGCGCATGCTCACGTCGATATGCCCGCCCCAGGCGTAATCCAGCCGCACGCCGCGCAGCTGGGTAAAAGCGCGCTCCAGGTAAGGCCGCGTCGCCGCCGCGATATCGTCGGGGATGCCGCCCAGGTAGGTGCAGCCGCCGCCGAACAGCAGGCGGTTGTCAGGCGTGAGGCGGAAGTAATCGGGCACGAACTGGTTGTCGATGACGCAGCTGTTCTGCGGCAGCAGCGAGCGCGCCAGCGCCGGGTCCAGCGGCTCGGTGGCCACCTGGTAGGTGCCCACCGGCAGGATGCGCCGCGACAGCTCGCCATCCAGCCGGTCGATATAGCTGTTGCAGGCCAGCACCAGCACATCGGCCAGCACTTCGCCGCGCTCGGTGCGCACGCTGTAGCCGGCCGGCGTCTGCGCATAGTTCAGCACGCGGCTTTGTTCGAAGATGCGCCCGCCGGCCTGCTCGATGGCCTGCGCCAGGCCCTGCGCCAGCTTGAGCGGGTTCAGGTGCCCGGCTTCCGGGTCGTACAGCGCCGCCAGGTAGCGCTTGCTGCCTATCCACTGCGCCATGTCGGCGCCTTCGATGACGCGCAGGCGGTCGTAACCCCAGTGGCTGGCGGCCTCTTCCTGCGCCGCATGCAGCAACGCCACGCGCCGTGGCTGCACCGCCGCCCACAGGCTGCCGGGGCGGTAGTCGATGTCGAAACCATGCCGCTGCGGCAGCTCCCGCACCTCCTGCGCCGCCCAGCGCATGCTGTCCCACAGCTGGCGCGCGCCATCGCGGCCCAGGGACTTTTCGATCGGCCCCATATCGGACGACCAGCCCAGCAGCGCCTGGCCGCCGTTGCGCCCGGACGCCGCCCAGGCCACGCGGCTGGCTTCCAGCAGCAGCACCTGCTTGCCGGCCGCGGCCAGGCGCAGCGCGGTATGCAGGCCGCTGAAACCGGCGCCGACAATGACGACATCGGCGCGCTGGCGCCCTTCCAGCACCGGTCGCGGTGCAATGGCCTCCGGGTGGCTGGCGGCGTAGTAGCTTTCGATATGGGTGCGGGATTGGGCGAACATGGCGATCCGTGAAAATTATGAAATAAATTTCATGAAAATTTACACATAAATTTTCACAAAAACAAGCACTGGAAGCGCATCGCCACGCCAGCGTGCCCCGCACGCAACACCTGCCGCGCCGCGTCGATCTGGCATACCATGGGCGGCCTGCAACCCCATCGCGCCCCGCAATGACCGTCAAGCAGCTGTTTACCGCCCTCTGCCTCTCCAGCCTGCTGGCCGCCTGCGTGCAGCTGCCAACCATCGAACAACGCAGCCAGCAGGCCGACACGTTGGCCGCAAGCCACGGCTGGGTAGCACAGGCACTGCCGGCCGGCGACTTTACGCTGCAGGCCTATCTGCCACCCAGCCCGGCAGCCGCCGACACGCTGACCATCTACATAGAAGGCGACGGCCTGGCCTGGCTCTCCAGCGACACGCCGTCGTTCGACCCAACCCCGCTGCGCCCGCTGGCCTTGCAACTGGCGCTGCAGGATCCGCAGCCGGCGGCCTACCTGGCCCGCCCCTGCCAATACCTGCTGGCGGCCAACCCGCAATGCAGACAGCAGTACTGGACCAGCCACCGCTTTGCCGCGGAAGTGATAGCCGCCGCCAGCCTGGCGCTGGACAGCCTCAAACAGCGCTTCCAGGCGCGGCAGCTGGTGCTGGTGGGGTATTCCGGCGGTGGCGCGGTGGCAGCGCTGCTAGCGGCAAAGCGCCGCGATGTGAGCGGGCTGATTACCGTTGCGGCCAACCTGGATCACCGCGCCTGGACCGAGCACAACGCGCTGACGCCGCTGGCCGGCTCGCTGAATGCGGCGGATGACTGGCAGGACTTGCTGCCGGTGCGGCAGCTGCATTTTGTCGGTGGCCAGGATGCCCAGGTGGGCATGGCCGCGCTGGCGCCGTTCCTGCAGCGCTTCCCGCCGGCGCAGCAGCCTCCGCTAAGCCTGCAGGCGGATTACGACCACCACTGCTGCTGGGTGGAGCACTGGCCGGCGCTGCTGCAATACGCACGCGGCCACTGGCAGGCGCCGGACGGTGTGCGCCAGGGTGCCTCGAAAAGCCCCGGTTTGTGAGCAACGCAGCATCGCGACGAAAGCGGGGCTTTTCGAGGTACCCGTTAATCGTAATCGGCGGCCTTGAGCCGCAACATGCTTTGCCGCCGCCAGCTGGCCATCAGCTGCGTCAGCGCACCGTTCTGCTGCAGCTGCTGCATGCCCTTTTCAAACAGCCGCAACGCCCGCTCGCCCTGCGGGTTGCGCCGCGAAAAGCCGACATAGCCGGGCATGCTGCCAAAATCGCAGACCTGTTTGAGTTGCCCGGCGCGAATGCCGGCCAGCTTGAACAGCAGGCTTTCGGTCTTGATGTGGTCCAGCGCCAGCACCATGGCATCCACCCGTTGCCGGGTGAGCATCCGCAGCCCTACCGCCTCGGAATTCACTTCAAAGACCTGGGTACGCGGATCGGCGCGCACATCCTCGATGGCGCTGGTGTACTCGTAGTCATGCACCAGCGCCAGGCGCAGGCCGGCCGACCAGTAGATATCGCTGCAATTGACCGGCTCCGCCCGCAGCCGGGTATACAGCAGGAAGTGCGGCTCGATCACCGGCCGCAGCGGAAAGCTGATAGTGCTTTCGGTCGTCGCCGTCTTGCTCATGGAGAAACAGCCGGCGAGCCGGCCTATCGTCACCAGCTGCTTGCAGCGCGCATACGGCATGGTTTTCAGCTCGATCTTGGCGCCCTGGCTGACAAAGGCCAGCTTCACCACATCGTTCACGTAACCGCTGCCGTTGCTGTAGGACCAGGGGGCGGCATCGTCCTCGGCGCCGATGACGATGGGCACGCCCGCCACCTCATCGGCACCGTGGGCAGCGGGTACGGACAGCCCGCTCAACAGGGCTGCTACTGCCAGCGCTTTGCGCATGAGAACCCCGCTGCTTGGTGAGAGAACTGCCGCCATTTTCAAGGCAGGACCGATTGCGCTTTAAATACTAGATTAACAAACCGGCGCGCCCAACCCGCATTGCATGCCAGCCAGCCGGCAGCGATTGCAGTGTCAGCCAACATTCCCTGCGCTGGCGTGCTATCTGCCCACCCTGCCGCTTCCTACGATGGTTGCAGCCAGAAGGCTTACAACCATAAGGGAGAGACATCGTGGCAAACATCATCAATGACGGCGGGGCGCACAGCGACCCGGACTTCACCCGCGGGCCGGTGCCGGCCGAAGCCCGCATGGGGCGACTGGGCCTGAGCATGGCCTGGTGGTCGGTCTGCAGCGCCATGTTCTGGCTGGTGGTATCGGCGACGCTGGCGCTGAACTACGGCACGGTGAACACGCTGATCGGCCTGGCGCTGTCGGCCATCTGCTACAGCATGATCAACGCGGTGATCAGCCGTTATGCCATCAGGAGCGGGCTGTCGGTGGCGCTGTTCTCGCGCACGCTGTTCGGCCAGTCCGGCTCGGCGCTGGCCACGCTGATCTTCTTTGCCACCGCCATGTACTACGCGGTGTTCGAAGGCTCGGTGATCGCGGTGGCGATCCAGAACTACTTCCCCTCGCTCAGCATCGAGCACGCCTACCTGCTGGTGGTGGTGTACAGCGTGCCGCTGGTGTTCGGCTCGGTGCAGCGCTGGCTGGACAAGCTAAACGGCGTGCTGCTGCCCTTCTACCTGCTGGGCTTGGCCGCAGCGGTGATCCTCACCATCAGCCAGTACGGCTACAGCCATGCCTGGCTGCAGCTGGCACCGGCCGGCGGCGCCCCGGCAGGCGGCTGGTGGAGCTGCTTCAGCTACTTCATGGGGGTGTGGATCCTGATGATGTACACCTGGGACTACGCCCGCTTCGGCAAGCCGGAAGACAGCGACTTCCACGCCCGGCTGAACTTCGGCCTGCCGTTCTACCTGTTCACCTTCCTGATCAACGGCACCGCCGGCATTTTCCTGGCCGGCAGCATTCCCACCAGCGGCGGCGTGAGCGAGGTGTCGGTGGTGCTGGCGCTGCTCAAGCTGATGGGCTTTGCCGGCCTGGCCTTCGTGTGGGTGAGCCAGACGCGCATCAACACCGCCAACTTCTACCTGGCCACGGTGAACATGCAGAGCTTCTTCGACCGCGCCTTCGGCCTGCGCCTGCCCAAGGTGGCCTGGGGCGTGGTGGTGGGCGGCATCGTCTACCTGCTGATGCTGGGCAATGTGTTCAGCGTGATCCTGCAGGCGCTGGCCTACCAGGGCATTTTCGTGGTGGCCTGGGTAGGCATTGCGCTGGCGCACATCCAGCTGGGGCTGGGCGCCAGCGTGGATGACAGCGTGCCGGCCATCCGCCGCGCCGGCATCAGCAGCTGGTTCGTGGCCAGCGGTGTCGGCATTGCGCTGATGGAAGTCGGCGGTGCGCTGGCCGGTTTCTCCGCACCGGCTACCTTCGTGGTGTCATTGCTGCTGTACCGCTACCTGCAGCGTGGTGCCCCTGCCGGTGAAACAGCGTTCAACCGGGCACCGTGACGTTGGCTCACTCCTCGTTCGCCCCGCCTTGCGCGGGGCATTTTTTTTGTCCGCCCGCCGCCTGCACCCACAGACCAAGCATCCTGCACTGTGGTGCAAGAGCCGCGCGCGGCAAGGGCATAAGGTACAGACACAGGCCGGTGATTACATCGGTACCAGCCCCTTGCGGCCAACCTTGCAGGCCGCCGGACAAACGGAGACGCACCATGACGCAAGCCCCTCACCACGCCGGCCGGGTCGACCCGATCACCCTGGCCGTGATACGCGGCGCGCTGGAAACCACGCAGCGGGAAATGACGCTGACGCTGGAAAAAACCGGCCGCTCCAGCGTGTTCAACCTGGCGCACGACTACAGCAATGCACTGTTCGACCACCTGCCGGAGATGATCCTGCAGGGCCAGGACATCCCCATTCACCTGGGTTCGCTGATTCCGGCGATGAAAGCCGTGGCCGGCTACTTTGGCGACGACATCCACGAAGGCGATGTGATCTACCACAACGACCCGGCCTACCAGGGCAGCCACATCCTGGACTGCTGCATGTACAAGCCGGTGTTCTACCAGGGCGAGTTGGTGTTCTGGACGGTGTGCAAGGGCCACCTCACCGACATCGGCGGCCCGGTGCCGGCCGGCTACAACCCGGCCGCCAGGGAAATCTACGCCGAGGGCCTGCGCATTCCGCCGGTGAAGCTGTGGGACCAGGGCCGCCGCCGCGACGACGTGGTGAACCTGCTGCTGTCGAACATGCGCGCCCGCCGCGACCAGGAAGGCGACCTGAACGCGCAGTTCGGCGCCTGCCGCGTGGGCGAGCGCAACCTGATTGCGCTGCTGGACAAATACGGCGTGGACACCGTGCGCGCCGCCATTGCCGAACTCAAAGACATGGCCGACCGCCACATGCGCTCGCTGATCCGCTCGATTCCCGACGGCTGCTACCACGGCGAGGCGGTGCTGGAAGACGCCGGCCACGGCCTGGGCGCACTCACCATCCGCGCCAGCGCCACGGTGAAGGACGACACCGTGCACATCAGCGTGCAAAGCCCGCCGCAGGTGCCCTACTTCATCAACTCCTACGCCGGCAATTCCATGTCCGGCATCTATCTGGGGCTGATGATGTTTGCCCAGGTGCCGCCGCCGTACAACGAGGGCCTGTACCGCTGCGTGAGCGTCGATCTGGGGCCGGCCGGCACGCTGTGCAATGCGGTGGAACCGGCTCCGCACGTGAACTGCACCACCACGCCGATGGAAACGCTTACCGACGCGGTGCGCATGGCATTCGAGGCCGCCGCGCCGGAGCGCGTCACCGCCTCCTGGGGCCACGCCAGCGGCATCAACATCGCCGGCGTCAACCCGGCCACCGGCGAGCAATACGTGACCATGGTGCTGGCCTCCATCATCTCCGGCGCCGGCGCCACCCGCTACATGGACGGCTGGCATGCCTGCGGCCCGCTGTGCTGCTTCGGCGCGCTCAGCTCCGGCGACATCGAGCTCCTGGAGTATGCCTACCCCATCATCATCCACCGCTACGGCCTGCAGGAGGACAGCGGCGGCGCCGGGCGCTACCGCGGCGGCAGCGGCACGGTGTGGGAGGTGGAACCCATCGGCCACGAGATGACCATCATCGCCTTCGGCGAAGGCCGCCAGATCGGCACCATGGGCGCCGCCGGCGCGGTGGACGCGCTGCCGCAGCGCAAGCTGGGCCGGCTGGAAATCGACAAGCCGGGCGAGCACATCGTGCACCGCCACAACGTGATCACCACCATCCAGCCGGGCGAGCGCGCCCGCAACGTCAACCCCGGCGGCGGCGGCTACGGCCTGCCGTGGCAGCGCCCGGCCGAGGAAGTGCTGCGCGACGTGCGTAACGGCCTGGTGTCCATCGACGCCGCCGCCGCCGAATACGGCGTGATTTTCGACAGCTGCGGACAACATGTGGATGCCGCCGCCACCGCCGCTGCCCGCCAGCGCATGAACCAACAGGGAGTACAGGCATGAAACAGCGATTCCGACTGGGCGTAGACGCCGGCGGCACCTTTACCGACTTTGTACTGGCGGAAAAAGACGGCCCGCTGCGCCTGTTCAAAAGCCCGTCCACCCCGGACGACGGCACCCGCGCCATTGCCGCCGGCCTGCAGCAGATGGCCGAGGCGCTGGATATGCCTGCCAGCCAGATCGTGCAGAACTGCGACCTGTGCATCAACGGCACCACCGTGGCGCTGAACGCGCTGATCGAACTCAAGGGCGTAAAAGTGGGCCTGCTGTGCAGCGCCGGCCACGAGGACAGCATCGAAATCCGCCTGGGGCACAAGGAGGAAGGCTACCGCTACGACGCCAGCTACCCGCCGGCACCGCAGCTGGTGCCGCGCCAACTGCGCCGCGCGGTGCGTGGCCGCCTGCTGGCCGACGGCAGCGAATACGCGCCGCTGAACGAGGACGACATCCTGGCCGCCATCGAGGTATTCCGCGCCGAACAGGTGCAGAGCGTGGCGATCAGCTTCGTGTGGTCGGTGCGCAACCCGGCGCACGAACAGCGTGCCCGCCAGCTGGTGGAACAGCACCTGCCCGGCGTGTTCGTATGCTGTGGCAGCGAAGTCTACCCGCAGGTGCGCGAGTACACCCGCACCTCCACCACGGTGGTGAACGCCTACCTCAGCCCGGTGATGGGTCGCTACGTGCAGCGCATCGACCAGTTCTTTGCCGAGCACGGCGCCCGCGCCCCGGTGCGCTACTACCAGAGCAACGGCGGCCTGGCGCTGGGTACGGTGATGCGCGAGCGCGCGGTGAACGCCATCAACTCCGGCCCGGCCTCGGCGCCGCAGGCCGGGCTGTACATCGCCCGCCCCTTCGGCATCGACAACGTGATCACCGTGGACATGGGCGGCACATCGTTCGACATTACCCTGGCCAGGGGCGGCCAGACACAGCTGAACCGCAATTTCGACTTCCTGCGCCACCGCATCGGCGTGCCGATGATCCACGTGGAAACCCTGGGCGCCGGCGGCGGCTCCATCGCCCACATCAACCCCTTCGGCATGCTGGAAGTGGGCCCGCACAGCGCCGGCGCCACCCCAGGCCCGGCCTGCTACGGCAAGGGCGGCGAGCAGGCCACCGTTACCGACGGCAACCTGGCGCTGGGCTATCTGCGCCCCGGCGCGGTACTGGGCGGCAGCATCCGCCTCGACCAGCACAAGGCGCGGCAGGCGATTGCGGCCAACGTTGCCACGCCGCTGGATATCAGCGTGGAAAAGGCCGCCTTCGGCATCAACACCCTGGTGAACATGAATATGGCCAACGGCATCCGCCGCATCTCCATCGAACAGGGCTACGACCCGCGCGACTTCGCGCTGATCTGCGCCGGCGGCGCCACCGGCATGCACATCACCGCGCTGGCCGAGGAGCTGGGCGTGGAAACCGTGCTGGTGCCCAAGTCGGCCTCCTGCCTGTGCGCCTTCGGCCAGGTGATCTCCGACGTGAAATACAACTTCCTGGCCAGCGCGCCGATGCGCCTGCACCGCGAAGCGGACCTGGCCGAGCTGAACCGGCTGTTCGCCGACATGGAGCAGCGCGGCCGCCAGCTGTTGCTGGACGACGGCTTTGACGCCGCCGACATCCGCGTGCACCGCAGCGTGGAGATGCGCTACATGGGGCAGATCCACGAATGCACGGTGGACATCGCCGCCGGCGAACTTGGCGCCGCCAGCGTGGACGCCATCCTCGCCGCCTTCCATGCCCGCCACGAGGCACTGTTCACCTACAGCGAGCCGCACAACCCTGTGGAGCTGGTGAACCTGGAATGCACCCTCACCGGCCTGGTGGACAAGCCGGCGCTGCCCGATCTGGCGCACGACGCCGACAGCATCCGCGAGGCGCACGACGGCTTCCGCCCGATGTTGTTCGACGACAGCGGCCGCTGGGTGGAAACCCCGGTGTACCGCGGCGACAAGCTGCTGGCCGGCAGCCGCATCGTCGGCCCCGCCGCCATCGAGGAGCCCACCACCACTGTGGTGATTCGCCCCGGCTGGCAGGCGGAACTGCACGCCTCCGGCAGCTATCGCCTGACACGCTGGCAGGAATAGCCGATGATAAGTTGAGCAGCAAGACCGCAGCCGGCCCCGTGCCGGCTGCCGCGTTGCAGAACCCGTTGCAAAGACGGCGGGCGGAGCGATCCACAACGCGCACCAAGAGGAGAGACACATGAAACAGCACTACAGCACGGCCGGCGCCGGGCCCGTCGAGCGCATGCGCAGCTGGCAGGATGTGATCCGCAGCACCTACTTCGACCTGCAGCTGGATTTTCGCGATGCGGCCAACTTTGAAGCCTGCCTCACCCGCTGGAGCCTGGGCGAGCTGTCGCTGTCTCGACTCAGCTCCAGCCCGCTGCGCTACCGCCGCACCAGCGGCGAAAGCGCCGACAGCCGCGACGAGCAGTTTTTGGTGTCGCTGCCGCGCCAGAGCGACATCCGCTTCAGCCAGATGGGGCGCGACGCGCTGTGCCCGCCCGGCCACTTCCTGCTGGAGCGCAGCCTGGACCCGTACGAGTTCAGCCACAGCCGCGACAACAATCTGTGGGTGCTGAAGATACCCGGCGCGCTGCTGCGCCACCGCCTGCGTCACCCGGAGCGCTTCTGCGCGCTGACCTTCGACGGCGGCAGCGGCATCGGCGCGCTGTTCAGCAGCTACGTCAACGCGGTGGGCAGCCAGCTGGAACAGGGCCAGGAAGTGCTGCACCCGCTGATCGGCCAGCAGCTGCTGGAGCTGTTCGTGGCCTGCACCGAAAACAGCCCGGCGGTGCTGGATTCGCAGGGCTCTGGCGTGCGCGCCGCCCACCTGCAGCGCATCGAACAGCATGTGCGCCGCAACCTGGCCGACACCGCGCTGAGCCCGGAGCAGATCGCCCAGGCCTGCCGCATCTCCACCCGCTACCTGCACGACCTGTTCCGCGACACCGGCCAGACTTTCAGCCAGTGGCTGCGCGAACAGCGGCTGGAAGGCGCACGCCAGGCGCTGGTGCGCCAACCGCGACTGAGCCTGGCGCAAATCGCCTACCAGTGGGGATTTACCGACCAGTCGCACTTCTGCCGGGTTTTCAAGCAGCGTTACGGCCATACCCCCAGCGAGGAACGCGGGCAGCAATTGCGACTGCAGCATTGAATCATTTTAAAAATCAGTCACTTGGCGGATGCACTTTGAAAATTGCAGAAAAATCGTAAAAAGATTGCAAAGAAACGCTTGACGACAATTATCTCGCACGTTAAAGTGCGCACCTCTTCGCGATGCAGCGATGCAAAACGAAGAACCTGTGGGGGTATAGCTCAGCTGGGAGAGCGCTTGCATGGCATGCAAGAGGTCATCGGTTCGATCCCGTTTACCTCCACCACAGTCCCCATCGTCTAGAGGCCTAGGACACCGCCCTTTCACGGCGATAACCGGGGTTCGACTCCCCGTGGGGACGCCAATCTGGGGGTATAGCTCAGCTGGGAGAGCGCTTGCATGGCATGCAAGAGGTCATCGGTTCGATCCCGTTTACCTCCACCAGATTAAAGAAAAAACCGACCCTTGTGGTCGGTTTTTTCCATTTCTGCCGCCGAAAATATTGCAGGGCCGCGCCCCTACCCATCCACAGCTTGCGGCCCGGCGCAGCGAAGCCCAACGTTCACCGCGTCAAGCACCACATGGCGGGCAAAGGTTACAGGCCGTGCCCACCATCCAGGCATCAGCGATGGGCAGGCTACGCTTTGCCCACCCTACACCAAGCCATCTACAACAATTCAAGCCAGCAGCTGCTGCTCACTGGTTGCCAGGCTGTCCGCCAGCTGTCGCCAGTTGCCCGGCTCCGCACTGTGCTGCAAGGCGCGCAGCAGGAAGTGACAGCTGACGAACAGCGGCCGCAACCTGAGCTGCGCCTGTTGCAGCTGCTGCGGCAGGTTCTGCGCCAGCCGCGGCCACAGGTTCACCAGCCGCGCCAGCACTTCCGCCACCTGCTCCAGCTCGGCAAACAGGCCGTGCGCCGGTTTGCCGCCAGCCAGCAGCACCCGCTCCTTCAGATCATCGATACGTTCCTGCAGCAGGCCAAGCAGCTGCGCCAGCGCGGCCGCCAGTTGCTCCGGCGTGGCCGCCTGCTGGCCCTGGCCGCCATCCGGGTCCAGCTGCAGCGCATGCTGCGCCAGAAGGGTGGCATGGAATTCGGCAGTTGCCTCGGCAGCGGCGGCAGGCGCCGCCGGCTGTCGCGGCAAGGGCGGATGGGGCAGCTTCGGGTTGATGGACTCGGACCCGCCCACCGGGTTGACGGGGTTCATGCCTTGCTCCTGTACGCAGGCCGGCACAGCAAACAGCTCAGAAGCCGAACAGATGCCCCAGCTTGGCCTGCTTGGTATTCAGGTAATGATCGTTGTACTCGTTGCGGCCAACCTGCAGCGGCACGCGCTCCAGCACATTGATGCCGGCCTGCTGCAGCGTGGCCACCTTGCGCGGGTTGTTTGTCATGATGCGCACCGCCGGCACGTTCAGCAGCGCCAGCATTTCGCGCGCAATGCGGAAGTCGCGCATATCGGCCGGAAAGCCCAGCTGCTCGTTGGCTTCCACCGTATCGGCGCCGCCATCCTGCAGTTTGTAGGCGCGAATCTTGTTCAGCAGACCGATACCGCGCCCTTCCTGGCGCAGGTACAGCAATACGCCACGCCCTTCGCGGGCAATCGCCTCCAGCGCCGCCTCCAGCTGGAAGCCGCAGTCGCAGCGCAGCGAAAACAGCGCATCGCCGGTAAGGCATTCGGAATGGATGCGCGCCAGCGGCGCATCGCCCTGCAGCTCGCCCAGGGTCAGCGCCACATGCTCGCGACCACCCTCTTCCTCAAAGCCATGCATGTCGAACACGCCGAACGGGGTCGGCAACCGGCAGCTGGCAACCAGCGCAACGCGCGGTGCCTTTTCGGTTTGACTCAAAATCTACTCCGCTTATCCATATCAATGACAGCTACTGCATGGTAGCCAGCGCTGCCGCACCTACAAAGCGCAAAGATTTGCAGGTTTTATCAGAAATTTTCAACAGGGTTGGCCGCAAGCTCGGCAAAGGGTTGCACCAGCGCCAATGCCAGCGCGGCCAGTACCGTCTGCTTGTATTCATCAAAAAATCCGGCCCTGGCGTCTTCGGCATCCAGAATGCCCAGCACGCGGCCATCCGCCGCCAGCACCGGCAGGCATACTTCGCTCTGCACCCTGGGGTCGCACTCATAGTAGGCGCCACCGGCCTGCTGCCAGGCGCCCACGTCGGCGATCACCGCACCCTTGCCGCTCAAGCCTACGCGGCTATTGTTACTGAACTGCGCAAACGCCTCGTCGAGCGGAAACTCCGCCCGGCTCGGCAGGCCGCGATAAGCCAGCTTCACCAGCCGAGCCGCGCCATCGCGCTCGAAACGGCAATACACGCCCAGCCAGTCGGCCGGCACCAGCCGCAGCGCGGCCTGCACCAGCGCATCCAGCTGCCGCAGCCTGGCGCTGGCATCGGCCGTGCGGCCACCCAGCCAGGGCGACAACTCGTACGGCGCCTCTTCCAGCTCGTCCACCAGCGAACAGCTGCCACCCTCGCCCAGCTTGGGCACCCGGTAGCTGAACAGCTCGTCCTCGCTGCGCGCCGCCGGCGGCTGTGCCAGCGAGGCTTCCAGTACGGCAACGGCCTGTTGCAGACTGGCAGCGGAAAGGTCCAGCTGAGCTTGTTGCAGGTAGCTTGCGGCACGAGACATAGGGGGTGACTCCGGCAAAGTAATTTAGTCGGGTATTATCGCCCGTTTTGCCTGCCGGACTCCAGCCATATGCCCGCATACGGCGGAAAAACAAGGGAAGCGCCGCTGGCCAGGCCGGCCGCGGCAGATAGTGCCAAAAGCGCTCCGGCGCCAGAAGGCGCCGGATAGAGAGGAAAAGGCAGCCCGCGCAGGCGGTGCGCCGTCAGGCAGCGACCCGCTGCAGCCAGTCGCGATGCTCCACGTCACGCCCCACCAGGCGGTTGCGGCCATTCTGCTTGGCCTGGTACATGCGCATGTCGGCCAGCTTGAGCAGTTGCCGCCAGTCATAGCTGCCATCCTCGAACCATTCGGCAATGCCGATGCTGGCGGTGATCGGCTCGCCATCCGGCCGCATGCCAAGGCCGCTGCGGCGCAGCCGTGCCAGCGCCTGCATCGCCTGGGCGGTAGTGGTATTGGGGAACAGCAGCAGAAACTCCTCGCCCCCCCAGCGCACCAGCACATCGCCCTTGCGCAGCTCGCCCCCCACCCGCTCGGCCAGACCTTTCAGCGCCTGGTCGCCAACGTGGTGACCGAACTTGTCGTTGATGGCCTTGAAATGATCGATATCGATGAAGGCCACGCACAGCGGGCTCTGGCAGCGCAGCGCCAGCGTGGCCTGCAGGTCCAGCACCTCTTCACCGCTGCGGCGCGAGAAGGCGCCGGTAAGCGGATCGCGCACCGCCTGCTGCACCAGCGCGATCATGAACGCCAGCTGGCTGATGCAGGCCAGCGCCGCCACGCCGGCAATCAGCACCTGCAGCCAGAAGCTGCCCCAGAACGACGGCCAGTCCACCGTCATCCACTCCAGCATGCCGCCCAGCAGGTGCGCCGACAGTGCCGGCAAGGCAAAGCCCATGCACTCGCTCAGCGACAGCGGAAAGATCGCCAGCCCCGCCAGCAGCACGAAGGGCAGGAAGGCGTAGCCGGTACCGATGGCAGCCGAGACCCCTTCCAGGTGATAGTTCAGCAGCAGCAGGTGCGATACCACGTAGAACAGCGACGGAATGGCGAACAGGCATGCCATGCCACCCCAGGCCTGCACCAGCGTCGCACTGGCGCGGTAGTGGCGGTAGAGCAGGAAGAAGGCCGCCGACGCCAGCAGGCGCAGCAATGCCAGCTTCAGGCTCAGCCCCCAGGGCAAGGTGGCCAGATCGACCACGATCCACAGCGGGGTGAGGATGCCGAACAGGCAGGCCACCAGCCGCACGCGATTGACGATGATGCGCGCACGGCGGCCACTCATCAGCGGCATGTGCCCCTGCGGTGTCAGCAACCAGCCCGCCTCGCTGTCATTGATCTCGCCAGGCAACAGCCCTACCAACTTGTGCCACAACTGGCTGGACAAACTGCTCATCGGCCATTCCTCATTAAGTGGCCGAAATTATCGACACTGTTGCCCGCCCAAGGGTTTGCCTCAGATCAACATCACCGCAATACAGCACAAACAAAAACGGCACCACCGCAGGTGATGCCGTTTTGATGACGAAAATGTTGCGTCAAGCGTACACAAAATGCGCGCGTTTTACATTGCACAGCAGTTCGTAGCTGATGGTCCCGGCCTTGGCGGCCACGTCGTTCACGCTGATGCTGTCACCCCACAGCTCCACTTCGCTGCCCACGCCGGCCTGCGGCAGGTCGGTCAGATCAACGGTCATCATGTCCATGGACACACGGCCGATCACCTGGCTCTTCACACCGTCGATCAGCACCGGGCTGCCGGTGGATGCCAGCCGCGGGTAGCCGTCGGCATAGCCGCAGGCCATCAGGCCGACACGGGTTGGCCGCACGGTGACGAAGCTGGCGCCATAGCCTACCGGCTCGCCCACACCCAGCTCGCGCACGCCGAAGATACGGGTGGAAAGCCGCATCACCGGCTTGAGCCCGGCGGCGGACGGGTGGCCGTCCGGCAGCGGCGAGGAGCCGTACAGCATGATGCCCGGGCGGCCCCAGTCGCGGTGCGCGCGCTCGTGGATCATGATGCCGGCGGAGTTGGCCACACTCACGTCGCCCTCCAGGCCGGCGGTGGCGGCATCGAAGGTGGCGATCTGCGCCGCGGTGGCGTCGCAGCCCGGCTCATCGGCGCGGGCGAAGTGAGTCATCTTCACGATGGCATCCACCTTGCCGCTGGCCAGCAGGCGCTGGTGGGCGGCGGCGTAGTCGGCCGGGAAGAAGCCGGCGCGGTGCATGCCGGAATCCATCTTCAGCCACACGCGATACGGCTTGTCGGCCGGTGCGGCCAACAGCATTTCCATCTGCTCGCGGCTTTGCACCACCAGCCACAGGTCGTGCGCCTGCACCTCGGCCAGTTCGGCCTGCTCGAACACGCCTTCCAGCAGCAGGATCGGGCCGGTGATGCCGCCGGCGCGCAGCTGCAGCGCTTCTTCCAGGCAGGCCACGGCAAAGCCGTCGGCCACGTCAGCCACCGCCTGGGCGCAGCGCACCGCGCCGTGGCCGTAGGCATTGGCCTTCACCACGGCCAGCGCGCGGCCGCCGTGGCGCTGGCGGGCCAGCAGATAGTTATGACGGAAATGATCCAGACGAACGTGGGCAATCAGGGGACGCATATCGGGCTTCTTGGAATCTGATGGTGACGGACAAGAAAAATCCCGCCGCGCGCGGCGGGCCACCAAGGCTGCCGGTGCGCTGGCAGCAATGAACTTGTGACCGTACTGCGGGGCAGGAATTCACACCCGTTCACGGTTCGCAGAACCGGGAACGGGCGCTCGGGCAGTGATCAGGCCTTGGCCAGTACCGGGGTCTGCATCGGTACCACCAGGGTCTGGCCGGACTTGGCGTAACGCTGCATGGACAGGCCATCCACGCTGATTTCCGGCTTGGCGCCAACAATCTGGTCGGCCAGCACTTTGCCGGAACCGGCACACATGGTCCAGCCCAGCGTGCCGTGGCCGGTGTTCAGCGACAGGTTGCCAAAACGGGTGCCGCCGATGATCGGGGTGCCGTCCGGCGTCATCGGGCGCAGGCCGGTCCAGAACTCGGCGCGGGACACATCGCCGCCGTCCGGGTACAGATCGGTAACCACCATTTCCAGGGTGGCGCGGCGCTTCGGGTTCAGGCTCAGGTCGAAACCGGCCAGCTCGGCCATGCCGCCCACGCGGATACGGTTGTCAAAGCGGGTGATGGCGATCTTGTAGGTTTCGTCCAGCACGGTGGATACCGGCGCGCCCTTGGCATTGGTGATGGGCACGGTCAGCGAGTAGCCCTTCACCGGGTAAACCGGGATGTCGATGCCCAGCGCCTTCACCATGTCGCGCGAGTAGCTGCCGGTGGCCACTACGTAGTGGTCGGCGGTCAGCACTTCGCCATCCACGCGCACGCCGGTCACCTTGTCGCCATAGGTGTTGATGCCGTCGATGCTCTTGCCCCACAGGAACTTCACGCCCTGCTGCTCGCACATCTCGGCCAGCAGGGTGGTGAACAGCTGGCAGTCACCGGTATCGTCGTTGGGCAGGCGCAGGCCGCCCTTGAGCTTGTGCTTGGTCTTGGCCAGCGCCGGCTCGATGCGGGCACAGCCGTCGGCGTCCAGCACCTGGTATTCCACGCCGCACTCTTTCAGCACTTCGATGTCCTTGCCCATGGCGTCCACCTGCTGCTGGCTGCGGAACAGCTGCAGAGTGCCGCCGCTGCGGCCTTCGAAGTTGATGCCGGTTTCGGCCTTCAGTTCGCGGATCTTGTCGCGGCTGTACTCCGCCAGGCGCATCATGCGGCCCTTGTTGACGTTGTAAGCCTCGTAGTTGCAGTTGGCGAACATGCGCGCCATCCACTCCCACTGGTAGGTGCTGCCGTCCACGCGGATAGCCAGCGGGGCGTGCTTCTGGAACAGCCACTTCAGCGCTTTCATCGGGATGCCCGGCGCCGCCCACGGTGCAGCGTAGCCCGGGGAAATCTGGCCGGCGTTACCGAAGCTGGTTTCCAGCGCCGGGCCCGGCTGACGTTCGATCACGGTCACATCCACACCAGCCTTGGCCAGATACCATGCGGTGGAAATACCAACGACACCACCACCCAATACGATGACTTTCATGCGCTTCTCCGTAACCTTTCCCCGCGGGAAACCCCGCTTGCTTGCTGTGTATTTTGCCGCCTGGACGACGTTCAGTGATTTTGCGTAGTATATTGAGAGAAACGCAGTTTTTTTCACTTAGTTTCACTATACATGTAGTGAAATTTCTTCTGAAAATCGGTATTCATAGTGAAATCGCAACGCACAATTGGCACAAGCCAGCGCCAGCTTGACCGCACCGACCTGAAGATCCTGCAGCACCTGCAGGCCAATGCCCGCATATCGATGACCGAGCTGGCCGACAAGGTGGGCCTGTCCACCACACCGTGCACCGAACGGGTGCGCCGGCTGGAACGCGACGGCGTGATCGAGGGCTACCATGCGCGCCTCAACCCGCAGGCACTGGGCGCCAGCCTGCTGGTATTCGTGGAGATCAAGCTGTCCGCCAAATCCGGCGACATCTTCGACGCCTTCCGCCGCGAGGTGCAGAAGCTGCCGGACGTGCTGGAATGCCACCTGGTCTCCGGCGAGTACGACTACCTGCTCAAGGTGCGGCTGCCGGACATGTCGATGTATCGCCAGGTGCTGGGCGACATCCTGCTCAAGCTGCCGCAGGCCAACGAGTCGCGCAGCTACGTGGTAATGGAGGAAGTGAAGGAAACCGCCATCCTGCCGCTGGGCAACTAGCGCGCACCAAAGCGGCGCAAGCGCCTGATTACGCACCGCTTTAACACACTACAGGCACCAAAATGGCACCTCATCCGGCATAAACCGCAGGCAGGCGCCATTTTGGTGAGCTGGCACCGAAATTGCTCATAGACGCCCCAATATCATGCATAACAACGGGACGCCCTGATGACCGCCATTTCTCCGAATGACGTGCTGTTTCTGCTGCTTGGCGCGGTAATGATCCTGGCCATGCACGCCGGCTTTGCCTTTCTGGAACTGGGCACGGTGCGCAAGAAGAACCAGGTCAATGCGCTGGTGAAAATCCTCACCGACTTTGCCGTTTCCGCCATCGCCTACTTCTTCGTAGGCTACAGCGTGGCCTACGGCGTGAATTTCCTGGGCGACGTGAACCACATCAGCCAGCACAGCGGTTACGAGCTGGTGAAATTCTTCTTCCTGCTCACCTTCGCCGCTGCCATTCCCGCCATCGTCTCCGGCGGCATTGCCGAGCGCGCCAAATTCCACCCGCAATCCGCCGCCACCTTCCTGCTGGTGGGCCTGGTGTACCCGTTCTTCGAAGGCATTGCCTGGAACGGCCACTACGGCGTGCAGGGCTGGCTTGCGGCCAACCTTGGCGCCCCGTTCCACGACTTTGCCGGCTCGGTGGTGGTGCATGCGGTGGGCGGCTGGATCGGTCTCGCCGCCGTGCTGCACCTGGGCGCGCGCCGTGGCCGCTACAGCAAGGAAGGCCGCATTGCCGCACATCCGCCCTCTTCCATCCCCTTCCTGGCGCTGGGCGCGTGGATCCTGATCGTGGGCTGGTTCGGCTTCAACGTGATGAGCGCGCAGAAGATCGCCGGCATCTCCGGCCTGGTGGCCATCAACTCGCTGATGGCCATGGTGGGCGGCACGCTGACCGCGATGTGGCTGGGCAAGAACGACCCGGGCTTCATCCACAACGGCCCGCTGGCCGGCCTGGTGGCGGTATGCGCCGGCTCCGACATCATGCATCCGGTGGGTGCGCTGGTAGTGGGCGGCGTGGCCGGCGCCATGTTCGTGTGGCTGTTCACCCTGACGCAGAACCGCTGGAAGATCGACGACGTGCTGGGCGTATGGCCGCTGCACGGCCTGTGCGGCGCCTGGGGCGGCGTGGCCGCCGGCATCTTCGGCCAGCACTTGCTGGGCGGCGCCGGTGGCGTGAGCCTCTTCTCGCAGCTTGCCGGCACCCTGGGCGGCATCGCCGTGGGCTTTGGCGGCGGCTACCTGGTGTACGGCCTGCTCAAGCACAGCGTGGGCATCCGCCTGAGCGACGAGGAGGAATTCAACGGTGCCGACCTGTCCATCCATCAGATCACCGCCACCCCGGAGCGGGAGAGCAACTGGTAACAGCACTGCCGGCACGCCACGACCTCAACGCAAAACCGCCACACTCCAGACCGGAGGTGGCGGTTTTTGCATGCAGCCAACGTTGGCCGCAAGCCCTGGCACAAAAAAACACGGCCCATAGCGGGCCGTGTTTTTGGCAGTACATAGCGCGCCGCGCTACACCGCATCCACATTGTTCTGCACGTCGCTGTCCTTGAGCACTTCCTGCGCCCACACCACGGCATCCATGTACAGGCGGGTCACCTGCTCCAGGCTCACCCGCTGCGCTGCGCCAAGGCTGGCGATGGCGTCGCTGTCGTCCTTCTCGCAGGCTTGCGCCAGCTGCAGCTGGCCGGCGAACAGGCCGCGGCCGTGCAACAGCGCATCGGCAATCGTCACCGGCAGCCCCAGCGGCGCCAGCGCCTCGGCCAGCGAGGTGCCCAGCAGCGCGCCCAGCATGGAGAACGTGCCGGTCAGAAACAGGTGTTCAGCTTCCAGGCGGTTGCCGTGCAGCAGGCCCAGCTCTTCCATGAAGCGGCCGCGAATCAGCGATTTTTCCATCAGCGTCAGTGCGGCGCCGGTGTCGCCATCCGAGGTGAACAGCATCAGCGACAGCCACTTGAACAGGTTGTCGCGCCCCAGCAGCAGGATGCTTTCCTCGATGGTCTGGATCTTGCGGCTGAGGCCGTTCACCGGCGCATTCACGTAGCGCATCAGCTTGAACAGCAGCAGCGAATCCAGCTTGAACTGCGCCTCGATGGCAGCAATCGGCGCTTCGGCGCGCAGCAGGCGCATCACTTCCAGGATGCGGCCCTGGTTCGGCGCTTCCTTGCGCCCTGTCGCCCTGGGCTGTGCCACGCTCAGGTAGGAGCCGTGAAACAGCGCAAAGCGCTGGCTGGCCGGCGAATGCAGGCACAGGTCCAGCTCTTCCGCGGAGTTGATGTTGCGGGCGAGCCAGCGCACGTGCTGCAGCCGCTGCGGCAGTTGCTCCAGCAGCGGGAACAGCGCGCGCGTGTTGGGCGCGGCGAAGTCCAGCACCAGGTAATCCAGCCGCTGGTAGAAGTCCAGCGCCGCCGGCTCGCTGCCGTAGCGCGCCGGTTCGGCGGCAAAACGCCAGCCGGCCTGGCGCAGCGCATCCAGCCGTGCCAGCAGCGCCGCATCCAGCACATCCCCCGGCAGGGCTTCCAGCACGAAGATGCAGCTGGCCAGCGGCAGGTTCTGCGCCGGCAAGTCGTCCAGCGAAGCCAGCGACAGGTGGATGAAGGCGCGGCGGTAGGCCAGCAGGCGGAACACGTTCATATTGCGCAGCGTGGTGAGCAGCAGCTGGTCGAAGGTGCGCTGGTGCGCCGGGCTGTTGGCCCGCCCCAGGCTGCCCTTGACCACGAACTCGTAGGCCACCACGCGCTGGTTGCGATCCTGCAGCGGCTGGTGGGCAACAAAGCCCAGCGACTGCACCTGGTCCAGCGGCGCGGCGCTGTCGTCGACGGCTGGCGCAGCCATGGCAGCGGCGGCTGCAGGCGCGGCCACGGCCACTTGCGGCTCGGCCACCGGGCTGGCCGCTTTGTCCCTGCCCAACAGGCCGCCAATCAGTTTTTTCAGCATTGCTTGCTCTCTGCAGAAGCTTGATGGGTGGATGCGGCGGGCAAGCCAGGCTTGCCGCTGCCGCACACGCCGGCTACGCCCAATAGCGGCGCAGCACGGCATGCATCCAATAACAATAAATTGTGCACCGGCACTGCGCCAGCCTTGCGGCCAACTATCAAGGCTGGTCGCAAGGCGGCGGAACGCCCCGGCGGGGCTTCCGCCCTACCCCGACGTTGGCCGCAGGCCAAAGAAAATGCCGTTCACCGGCAAGCAGTGAACGGCATTGCAGCAGCAGCGTCGGCTAGCGGCTTACATGGTTTCCAGTACCGCGATACCCAGCAGGCCGAGGCCAGTCTGCAGCGTTTTGGCGGTAGCAGCGGCCAGCTGCAGGCGGCTGGCGCGTACGGCGCCTTCGCTCTTCAGGATCGGGCAGGCTTCGTAGAAGCGCGAGAACAGCGTGGCCACGTTGTACAGGTAGCTGCACAGGTGGTGCGGCTGGCTGCTGTCGGCTACCGCGAACAGCACGTCCTCGAACTGCGCCAGCGCCACCGCCAGCTGCTTCTCCGCCGGCTCTTCGATGACCACCTTGGCGGCAGGATCAAAGTCCTCGGCCTTGCGGAACACGCTCTGCACGCGGGTGTAGGCGTACTGCAGGTAGGGGGCGGTGTTGCCTTCGAAGCTGAGCATGGAATCCCAGTCGAAGATGTAGTCGGTGTTGCGGCTCTTGCTGAGGTCGGCGTACTTCAGCGCGCCGATGCCCACGGCAGCGGCGATCTGGCGGCGCTCCGCCTCCGGCAGCTCGGCATTCTTGCTGCTCACCAGCTGGAAGGCGCGCTCGATAGCCTCGTCCAGCAGTTCCACCAGCTTGATGTTCTCGCCGGAGCGGGTTTTCAGCGGCTTGCCGTCCGGGCCCATGATGGTGCCGTGGCCGATGTGCTGGAAGTCGGCGCTCGCCGGCAGCCAGCCCGCCTTGCGCGCGGTGGTGAACAGCTGCTGGAAGTGCAGGCTCTGGCGCGAGTCCACCACGTACAGGCAGCGATCCAGGCCCAGCTTGCCGATACGGAAGCGGATGGCGCCCAGGTCGGTGGTGGCGTACAGGTAGCCGCCGCCCTGCTTCTGCACGATGAAGGCCGCCGGCTCGCCTTCCTTGTTCTTGAATTCGTCGAGGAACACTACCTGCGCGCCCTGGTCCTCGGTGAGCAGGCCCTGCTGACGCAGCTCGGCCACCAGCACCGGCAGGTCGTCGTTATAGAAGCTCTCGCCACGTACGTCGCCGTCGTCCAGCAGCAGGCCCAGCTTCTGGTAGATGGCGTTGCAGTGGGTGAGCGACAGCGCAACGAACTGGTGCCACTGTTCCAGCACCTCGGCATCGCCGGACTGCAGGCGCACCACGTAATCGCGGGCGGTGTCGGCGAAGGCTGCGTCTTCGTCGAAGCGCTTCTTGGAGTGCTTGTAGAAGGTGTCCAGATCCTTCAGCTCCAGGTCGGCCTCGCCGCTCTTGCGGGCCTCCACCATGTAGGCCACCAGCATGCCGAACTGGGTACCCCAGTCGCCCACGTGGTTCTGGCGCACTACGTCGTGGCCGATGAAGCTGTTCACCCGTACCAGCGCGTCGCCGATGATGCCGCCGCGCAGGTGGCCGATGTGCATTTCCTTGGCCAGGTTCACCGAGGAGTACTCCACCATCACCTTCTGCGGTGCCACCTTGGCGATGCCCAGCGCCTCGTCGGCCAGTGCGGCCTCGACGCGGGTGGCAAGGAAGGCCGGGTCAAGATGGATGTTGATGAAGCCGGGGCCGGCGATTTCCACCTTGTTGGCGATGCCGGCCAGGTCCAGCTTGGCGATCACCTGCTCGGCCAGCACGCGCGGGTTCATTTTCAGAGCCTTGGCCGCGCCCATCACGCCGTTGGCCTGATAGTCGCCGAATTCCGGCTTGGAAGCGGGTTGCACCACGGCCGGGGCGTCCGGCGCACCGGCGGCGGCCAGGGCGGCGACGACGCGGTCGTTGATCAGTTGCTGGATGGTCATGCGGGCCTCTGGAAATCAAAACCGGACGCGATGGCGTCCGGTGTAAATGCAATGCAGCAATTTTACGGCCAAAGCAGGCTTGCGGCCAACCTTGAATGTTGGCCGCAAGCTGCCGGCTGTTTTACAGCAGGCGCGCCAGCAGCGCCTTTTCCATGCCGGCCATGTCCGGAATCCGTACCTTGAAGCCGTTGCCGGAAGCCACCTCGATGGCGGCGCCGTCGCGGGTCATCTGGCCCAGTTCCACGATGCGGTTGCCGCTGGGGTGGATGATTTCCAGCTTGTCGCCCACCGCGAAGCGGTTCTTCACGTCGATCAGCGCCCAGCCGTCGGCGTCCACTTCCATCACGTCGCCCACGTACTGGCTCTGCTTGGCCTTGGAGTGGCCGCTGAGGTAGTTCTGGTAGTCCTGGCTCTGGTGGCGTTCCAGGAAACCCGGGGTGTAGCCGCGGTTGGCCAGGCCATCCAGCTCGGCCAGCAGGCCGAGGTCGAACGGACGGCCGGCCACGGCGTCGTCGATGGCCTTGCGGTATACCTGGGCGGTACGCGCCACGTAGTACAGGCTTTTGGTACGGCCTTCCACTTTCAGCGAATCCACGCCGATCTTCACCAGCTTTTCCACCTGCTCCACGGCACGCAGGTCCTTGGAGTTCATGATGTAGGTGCCGTGCTCGTCTTCCATGATCGGCATCAGTTCGCCCGGGCGGTTGCCCTCTTCGATCAGGTACACCTTGTCGGCCAGCGGGTGGCGCTGCTGGCTGCCGCAGGAGGAGAAGCCCTGGTTGGCGTCTTCCAGTGCCTTGCCGAAGTCGAAGTCGATCTTCTGCGGCTTGACGTCGCCGGCATCGTCACCCTGGGTGTCGTGCACCTTGTAGTCCCAGCGGCAGGCGTTGGTACAGGTGCCCTGGTTGGGGTCGCGGTGGTTGAAGTAGCCGGACAGCAGGCAGCGGCCGGAGTAGGCAATGCACAGCGCGCCGTGCACGAACACTTCCAGCTCCATGTCCGGGCATTCCTGGCGGATCTCGGCGATCTCGTCCAGGCTCAGCTCGCGCGACAGGATGATGCGGCTCACGCCCAGCTTCTGCCAGAACTTCACCCCCATGTAGTTGGTGGTGTTGGCCTGCACCGACAGGTGAATCGGTACCTCCGGCCATTTCTCGCGCACCATCATGATCAGGCCGGGGTCGGCCATGATCAGCGCGTCCGGCTTCATGGCGATCACCGGCTCCATGTCGGCGAGGTAGGTCTTGATCTTGCTGTTGTGCGGCAGCAGGTTACTGGCCACGAAGAACTGCTTGCCGCGCGCGTGCGCTTCCTCGATGCCGGTACGCAGCTCTTCCAGCTTGAATTCGTTGTTGCGCGCACGCAGGCTGTAGCGCGGCTGGCCGGCGTAGACGGCATCGGCGCCAAAGTCGTAGGCGGCGCGCATCTTGTCCAGCGAGCCGGCAGGCAGCAGAAGTTCCGGGGCTTTCATCGGTGGGTGGTCTTTCGCGTATTCAGTGGGTGAGGCAGGACAGCGGCAGCGGCGCCAGGTCGGGCTCGACAAAGCGGCGGCGGGCGTTGTCGTCCTGCAGTTTCTGTTCGGAATAATAGTGGCCGATCAGCGCCTGCGCATCGTGCAGCAGGTCGTGGTTGGCGGCCAGGAAGGCAGGCCAGTCCGCCACCTGCGCCGGCGCTTGTTCCAGCCGGCTGTAGATGATGGTGATGAAGGCCAGCGTCAGCGTGTGGTGATACTTGTGTGGCGCGCCCTTGGCCATGGCAAAGCGCGACAGCGCTCGCGCGCAGCGCGCCGCCGCCTCGCGGGCGGTGTAGCTGCGGCGATAGGCCCAGGCCGCCCGCAGGTGGGCCTGGTGGTCGAACTGTTCGGCAGGCAGCGCGTGACTCTCCAGCTCGCGCAGGAATGCCTGATGCTCCATGATGTCTCCGGGTACAAGACGCAAAACATAAAAGGCCCCGGTAGGGAGCCTTTTATCAAGATTTTGTTGCGGTGCGATTATGCTCGCCGCCCGGTGGAGCGTCAAGGTTGGCCGCAGTCGGCAATGCGACATTAAACCGCTGTTTTTTCTACCATAAATCCCCTTCAGCGCCGCGGGCCTTTCAGCAACGCGGCCAGCCCCAGGAACTGCATGACCACGCCCACCACCATGCACAGGCTGGAGAACAGCTCCACCAGCGCGGAGCCGCCGGCGCCCTGCCGGCTGGCGCTGGCCAGCATGAACAACAGGGTGCCGGCCACGATCACGGCAATGGCCAGGCGGCGGTTGGCCTTCATTTTTTCAAACAGTGCTTGCATCGGCTTGCTTCTCCCGGGCTTCGCGGCACACCGCGAAGTCCTGCAACATGGTCAGTTCGAAGGCGCTGAAACCGGCATCCAGCCGCGCCTCCAGGTTATAGGCACCGCGCAGCTCGCCCACGTGGTAGTCGCGCAGCAGCTGGCGGAAGGTGTCCAGCGGGTCCAGGCCGCGCGCATCGCACAGCATGGTGAACCAGTAATTGCCCACCCGCACATGACCGATCTCGTCGCGCAGCACGATGTCCAGCACCGCCACGGTGTCCACGTCGCCCATGCTGCGCAGCTTGTGCTGGATCGGTGGCGTGGCATCCAGCCCGCGCGCTTCCATTACCCGCGGCACCAGCGCCATGCGCACCAGCACATCGTGATCGGTCTTTTGCGCCATTTCCCACAGCGAGTTGTGGGCAGGGAAGTCGCCGTAGTCGTAGCCCAGCACCTGCAGGCGCTGGCGCAGCAGCTGGAAGTGCCCGGCCTCCTCGGCGGCGATGCGCAGCCAGTCGTCCACGTAGGCGTGCGGCATGTCGCGAAAGCGCCAGGCGGCATCCAGCGCCAGGTTGATGGCGTTGAACTCGATATGGGCGATGGCGTGGATCAGCGCGGCGTGGCCTTCGCGCGTGCCGACGCCACGACGCGACACCTCGGCAGGCGCCACCAGGGTTGGCCGCAACGGGCGGCCGGGCGCCGGCACCGGGTACAGCGGCGCCGCGGCATCGCGCGGCAGCGATTGCCAGCGCGCGTACAGCGCCTGCACCGCCGCCGGCTTGTCATCGATATCCGCCGCCAGCAACAGCTGTTCGATGGCGGGGTACAGTGAAACGTCTGGCTTCATGGGCCGGCATTGTACTGTGCTGCCGCGCCGTGGCCCAGCGCCCGGCAATGCTTGCGAAATGTCAGTTGCCTGCAGCCAAGCGTGAGGCATAATTCAGGCACCATGGACCCGAGGAGAACATCATGCTGTTCAATACCAGCCTGCTGGGCGAGGTGGATGTAGACGAACACAGCATCATCACCTTTGCCGAAGGCTTGCCGGCATTCGAGCACTGCAAGCGCTTCAAGCTGTTTCACGACGCCGGCTGCGAAAGCCCGCGCGTGCACTGGCTACAGTCGCTGGACGACCCGGACGTGCTGTTCAGCGTGACCGACCCGGGCAATCTGCGCATCCGCTACGAAGTGCAGCTGAATGACGCCGAAGTGGCCGCACTGCAGCTTGCCCGCCCGGAAGACGTGGGCGTGCTGCTGATCATCTATCGCGAAGACGAGGAAGATCGCAAGCAGCCACTGCTGTCGCACCTGCGCGCCAATGTGCGCAACCCGCTGATCATCAATTTCGCCAATCAGCGCGGCCTGCAAAAAGGCAACCTCGACTGCGATATCGTGTTCCATAACCGCGTCGATTAAGGCCGGATCAGCCTGCTGCGCCTGCCCAAACAGCGCCCGCCTACGCGGGCGCTGTTTCGTTTACGCCGAAAAGGTGCAGGCGGCAAGCCAGACCACCGAGGGCATCCGCAGCCTGCCGGATCACGGCCGGCACAGCACCGGGCAGACCGCCGCCTCCAGCCAGCGCCCGGCGGCGCTGATGACGCAGCTCCAGGTGGACTGAGCCCCCGCCTGCGGCCAACCCTGCCCTGCCGCCCGCCCCGGGCGGCAAGACCCTACCTGCCGAACAGTTGCCATTCCCCCTCTTCGCGGCTATCTTCCAGACGCTTGATTACTACAAACCCGAGGCCAGCCCACCCGGCCGGCCCAGGAGATTCATCGCGTGAGCCAACAGAGTTCCAAACAGCAACCCGACTACCGGGTGCCGGTATCCACCCGCATCCGCGAGCGACTGAAAGGCGCACAACGCCGTTTTCACGCCAACGACAATATTGCCGACTTCATCGAGCCGGGCGAACTGGACGAGCTGCTGGACGAGGTCGAGGGCAAGATGCGCGAGGTGCTGCAAAGCCTGGTGATCGACACCGACAGCGATCACAACACCCAGGACACTGCGCGCCGCGTAGCCAAGATGTACCTGAACGAAGTGTTCCGCGGCCGCTACGTAGCACAGCCGGCGGTAACCGAGTTCCCCAATGCCGAGCGCCTGAACGAGCTGATGATCGTCGGCCCCATCACCGTGCGCAGCGCCTGCTCGCACCACCTGTGCCCCATCATCGGCCGGCTGTGGATCGGCGTGATGCCCAACGAACACTCCAACCTGATCGGCCTGTCCAAGTACGCACGCATCGCCGAGTGGGTCATGAACCGGCCGCAGATCCAGGAAGAAGCGGTGATCCAGCTGGCCAATACGCTGCAGGAAAAGATGAGCCCGGATGGCCTCGCCATCGTGATGGAGGCCGATCATTTCTGCATGCACTGGCGCGGCGTCAAGGACAGCAACTCGCAGATGGTGAACAGTGTGATGCGCGGCGTATTCCTGACCAACCCGGACCTGCGCCGCGAGTTCCTGTCCCTGCTGCCGAAAAAGTAAGGAGGCTGCGAAAAATTACGGTTTCCAGGCTGAAACAAGCCGGGCGAGACAAGTCACGCACGAAAAATCCCGACGCCGCATATATGTTGATAGCTAAGAAGGGATTTTCGTGAGCGATGCCGCATCGCAACGAAAGCGGGAATTTTTCGAGGTGCCACAAGCCGGAGAAACACCATGCTCGTTCGTCTACTCTATGCCAGCCGCAGTACCCAACCTCGCGGCCAGGAGCTGCTGGAGGCCATCCTCAACCAGTCGCAACAGTACAACCCCGCGCATGGCATCACCGGCGTGCTGTGCTACAGCGGCGACATCTTCGTGCAGGTGCTGGAAGGCGGCCGCAGCGAAGTCTCGGCGCTGTACAACCACATTGCCGCCGACACCCGGCACCAGAACGTGGAGCTGCTGAGTTTCGAGGAGATTACCGAACGCCGCTTTGCCGGCTGGACCATGGGCCAGGTCAACCTGGCCAAGGTCAACCCCGGCCTGCTGCTGCGCTACTCGGAAAAGCCGCAGCTGGACCCGTTCAGCATGGGCGGCAGCAGTGCGCTGGCGCTGCTGGAGGAGCTGATCGCCACCGCCTCCATCGTTGGCCGCAGCAGCCACTAGCACACGACGAGATGCCCATGCACGCGGCCCGACAGCCACAAACTGTCGGGCCGCCGTGTTTTCATACCCCAGCATCTTGTAGTTTGCGGCTTTGCCGCCACAACTGTGGCAGAAAATGGCAAGCGCATCATGGGCGAGGTGTCACGGATCAAACGGCTGTAATACAGTAGCAATGTGCATGGCGTTGAATGTGCCCTGCCACAACTTCTGGTCGTTGAACGGAGAAGCCTCATGCGTCGCTTTAACCCCAACCCCGAATATCTGCAGGTCCGCGCCGAAGTGCGCAGCAATGAACTGGCCGGCAAGCCGATGCCGCGCACCACGCCCAAGGACGTGCGCAACGCCAATGCCCGGCGCGAGATAGAACGGCGACGAATGGAGCGTGACGCACGCGAATGACACCGACAAAGGCACCCCGCGGGGTGCCTTTCGCTTTGCCGCCGCTCAGGGGCGCAAGCGGCTGGCCAGCGCCGGGTCCAGCCCGGCCATGAAGGCCTCCACCGCGCGGGTGTAGCCATCGTCGCTGCCCAGCGTGGCATTGATGTCGCGGTGTGAACGGGCCACCGGCAACAGCTCTGCCCGGCCACCCAGCTGGCGAGCACGGGCCACGAAGCGCGATGCCTCGTCACAGGGTTTGTCCGGCCGCTGTTGCGAGCACACCGCCAGCAGTGGCGGCATCGGCTGCTGCAGCTGCGCCAGCGGCGACACCGCCGGCCAGCCCGCCGGGTCGGCACCGAAAGCCTGATCGTAGAAACGGAAATGCCGCCGCTGCATCAGTGCCGGCACATCGTAGGCGGCGCTGTCCAGCGCCACCGTGCCCAGCCACGGCTGCAGCCCTGCCGCCTGCTGCAGCGGGCGCGACGCCGTGAGCAGCGCCACCAGGTGGGCGCCGGCGGAATGTCCCATCAACACCACCTTGCGGCCGTCACCACCCCAGCGCGGCGCCTGTTGCTGCACCCAGGCCAGTGCCGCCGCCACGTCCTGCGCCTGCTGCAGCGGTGCCGCCTGCGGCAGCAGCCGGTAATCCAGCGACACCAGCACCATGTGCTGCGGCACCCAGCGGCCAACCTTGGCGGCCACCACCGCTGCCGACTGCCGGCTGCCGGTACGCCACGCACCGCCGTGCACCATGACGATCACCGGCATGCCCTGCACGCCGGCCTGCGGCCAGTACGCATCCATCTGCTGGCGCGCATCGGCGCCGTAGGCCAGCCCGGCCTGCGTGGCGATGCCTGGCTGGCGCAGCCGCCACGGCACCGCGTCCTGCTCCTGCATCTGCGCTTCCAGCCGTGCGGCCAACCTTTCCGTCAGCCAGCCGGCGTGCGCAGGGGCAGCGGCAAGCAAGCACATCAAAAGCAGGTAACGGCGCATGGGCAAACCTCCAATAAAAATGCCCCGTCAGGGACGGGGCATGGGTCGGCGATTCTTCAGCTTCAGCCTTTGAGCACGGCGGCAAAGGCGTCGGCCACGTACTCGACGTTGCGGCTGTTGAGGCCGGCTACGCACATGCGGCCGGAGCGCACCAGGTACACCGCAAACTCCTCGCGCAGGCGATCCACCTGCTGCGGGCTCAGGCCGGTGTAGCTGAACATGCCGCGCTGCTTCACGAAGTAGCTGAAGTCGCGACCCGGCACCTTGGCGGAGATCACGTCGAACAGCTTCTGGCGCATGGCCTTGATGCGCACGCGCATGGCGGTGACTTCCTGCTCCCACTCGCTACGCAGCGCCGGGTCGGTCATCACCAGCGCAGCCACCTGGCCGCCGTGGGTGGGCGGGCTGGAGTAGTTGCGGCGCACGGTGGCCTTCATCTGGCCCAGCACGCGGCCGGCTTCCTCGCTGTCGCCACATACCACCGACAGGCCGCCACAGCGCTCGCCGTAGAACGACAGGTTCTTGGAGAAGGAGTTGCTCACCAGGAAGCTGACGCCGGCGGCGGTCATGGCGCGAATGGCGAAGGCATCGGCATCCAGGCTGTCGCCAAAACCCTGGTAGGCGATGTCAAGGAAGGGCAGCAGGCCACGCTGCTTCACCACTTCGATCACCTGCAGCCACTGCTCGTTGTTCAGATCCACGCCGGTGGGGTTGTGGCAGCACGGATGCAGCAGTACCACGCTCTTGGCCGGCAGCGTGCCAAGGCAGGCCAGCATCTCGTCGAACTTCACGCCGCAGGTGGCAGCGTCGTAGTACGGGTATTCGTGCACCACGAAGCCGGCGCCTTCGAACATGGCGCGGTGGTTGTCCCAGGTCGGGCTGCTTACCCACACTTCGCTGGCTGGGAAGTAGCGCTTGAGCAGGTCGGCGCCGATCTTCAGCGCGCCGGAGCCGCCAATGGTCTGGATGGTGGCGATACGGCCGGCCTTCACGGCCTCGTGCTCGGCACCCCACAGCAGCGCCTGCACTGCGGCGCGATAGTTGGCCGCACCTTCGATAGGCAGATAGGAACGGGTACCGGCGGTAGCCACATGGCGGGCCTCGGCCTGCTGTACCGACGGCAGCAGCGGAATGCGGCCTTCCTCGTCGTAGTACAGGCCAATGCCCAGGTTCACTTTCGGATTGCGCGGGTCCTTGTTGAAGGTTTCAACCAGGGTCAGGATCGGGTCGCCGGCGTAGGCTTCGACATGAGCAAACATGATCTTGTGGTTTCTCTCTCGGTAGCGAGCGCTGCGGCCAACACCGCAACGCGTGGGAATTCAAGCCATATAAAACTACCACAATCTCGCCAAAACATCAGAGCCACGCAGCAATCGGCAATAATGCACAATTTATCGCCAATATCACCAACTGGCGTGGATTTATATTTCCCGGCAAAGTAATTGCCGCAGCTATCATGCCAGCCCGCCGCGGCGGCAAACGGCATGCGCAATCCACACCATCAAATAAAAAAACGCCAGCGCACAGGCGCTGGCGTAAGGAACACATGAAGTTTAAGGCTGGAGGTGCTTAGAAGCTTACCTTCATGCCAGCGCCTACGCCGGTCGGGTTGGAACCAGCGGCGATACCGGACAGACCGGCGTTGCCGAAGGTACGGGTAGCGTTGTCCTGGTTGTCGATGCGGGTGTAGTACGCGTAAACCTGGGTGCGCTTGGACAGGTCGTAGGTGGAGCCCAGGGTCCACTGGGTAGCGCCGTCCTTGGCGCCGCCTTTGGACTCATCCAGCTTGGAGTAGGCCAGGTTCACGCCGAAGTTGCCGAACTTCTGCTCGGCGCTGATCTGCCAGGCGTTCTGCTTCTTGTCGGAAGCGTTGTGTACCTGATCTTTTTCCTGCTCGAAGCCGATACCTACCTTGGTGTTGGTTTCGAACAGGTAGCTAGCCATGGCCTTCAGGAAGGACTGGTCCAGTTGCAGGTCGCCGGCAACAGCCTTGGCCTGGGTGCGGTAGTCGTAGCCGAGGCCAGCGTTGAACGCGCCGTAGTTGTAGGCAACGGCGTAGCTCCAGATGCTCTTGTCGGTAGCGGAAGTGGAGCCGCTCGGCGCAGCGCGCAGTTCATCGAAGCCGTAGGAAACGCCAGCCTGCAGGCCTGCGAATACCGGGGATACGTAGTGAACCGAGTTCTGCAGACGGGCATCGCCGCGGCAGAATACGGCAGCGGAGGTGCACACGTCGGCGATGGAGTCACCCATCGGGTTTACTGCGGCTGCTTTTACCAGGGACTTGTAAACGGTGTCGTTGTTACCCATCAGGAAGGTACCGAACTGACCGTTCAGGCCAACGAAGCTGTTGCGGCTGGCGAACACGCCTTTACGGGAGCCGCCGTCGTCAACGGAGACTTCCTGCTCGATCTGCCAGATGCCTTTCAGGCCGTTACCCAGATCGTCGGTACCCTTGAAGCCCAGCTTGGACACGTTGGAGCTTACGCGACCGATGGTGCCCAGGTTCTTGCCAGCGCCAGCTGCGCCGTTGGCCTGAACCGATTCGATGGATTCATTGATGGTGCCGTAGATGGTCACGTCAGCCAGGGCGTACGGAGCAATCGCGGAAGCAGCCACAGCAACAGCAAGCAGTTTTTTATTCAGCATGATTATTTCTCAAGCGTGGTTAAAATTCGGGGGGTTCGGTTAAAACGTTGCGGCGCAATATAAACAGCCAATGTTTAGCTTTGGTTACAGCATGGTTAAGATTTGGTTGGATGCCACACTACACGGCGGTCCTTCAGATGAGAACAATTCTCCAGCGCATATTGATAGATCGTTGATTCAACTCAACTAAGCCTTTATTGCGTGGCAATTACGCCACTCACGCCACACGACAGACACCTGCTTGCACTGACAAATTTACAACACTGGCGTGATTTACCACTTCGCCCAGCACAATCACCGCCGGGCTGGCCAGGCCGCTGGCGGCCACATCGGCAGCCAGCCGCTGCAGGGTGCTGATCACATGGCGCTGCTCGGTACAGCCGGCGCGATGCACCACCGCTACCGGCAGATCGGGGGCAAACCCCGCCGTCTGCAGCTCCGCCACCAGCTCCGGCAGGCTGCTCATGCCCATGTAACAGACCACGGTAAGGTTGGCCGCAGCCAGGCCCTGCCAGTCCGGGCGCGAACCGTCCATGGTATGGGCGGTCACCAGCGCCACGCCGCGCGCCACGCCACGGTGGGTCAGCGGCAACCCCAGGTCGGTACCGGCGGCAAAGGCGGCGGTAATGCCACCCACTGCTTCCACCTCGATGCCGCGCTCGGCCAGCCACGCCCATTCCTCGCCACCACGGCCGAAGATGAACGGATCGCCACCTTTCAGCCGCGCCACCTGCCGGCCCTGACGGGCGTAGCGCGCCATCAGGCGCAGGATGAAATCCTGCGGCGTGGACTTGCAGCCACCGCGCTTGCCTACCTCGACGATACGGGTGCCGGGGCGGGCGAATGCCAGGATGTCGCGGCCAACCAGGTCGTCCACCAGCCACACATCGCAAGACTGGATCACCCGCAGCGCCTTCAGCGTCAGCAGCTCTGCATCACCGGGACCGGCACCAACCAACCATACCTTGCCATTCATGCTGCTTCCTTTGCCTGTGCTGGCGGCAGTGCCTGTGCAACTGTCTGTCAGCATATCTAAATCAGAAAATCCGGCTATCATCGTTTTCCCTAACCAAATCACTTTTCCAGCTATGCCGCGCACAGCCGCTTCAGCTCCGGCACGCAGGAGCCGCAGCCGGTACCGCAGCGCAGCTCGCGCTTGAGCCCTTCCACGTCCAGCCCGCGGCGGATGCCGGCGCAGATCGCGTCCTCGCGCACCCCCTCGCAGGCGCACACCACGCGGGCGCGGCTGGCACCGGCGGCCTGCCCCGACAGCAGCGCCGCCAGGCTGGCCGGCGCCTCGCCACCATCCAGCCAGGCAGTCAGCGCGGCATCGGCGCGCACGTCGCCGGCCAGCACGAAGCCCAGCGGCTCCCTGCCCTGCAGCCACACCCGGCGCAGGATGCCGCGCGCCGCGTCGTCGAAGGCGGCCAACATGGCGTCGGCCGGCAGCAGCCGGGTGGCCAGCTCGGCCAGCAGTTCGCTGGAAGGTGCCGTGGCGGCGGCCAGCCGCAGCCGCAGATGTTCGCGGCCGTTCAGGCTCACCGGCACCGCCACCGCGTAGGGGAAGGCGGCGCGCAGCGCATCCAGCTGCGGGCGCAGCGTCGGCACCTCGCCGCGCAGCAGCAGCGTGGCGCGCCACGGCAGTTTGGCCGGCTCCACGCTGACCGCCGCCAGCTTCAGCTCCGGCTGTTTCGATTGCGGGTCCAGCGCGCGGCTGGTCAGCGCGTTGACGCCCTGCCAGCCCAGTGCCGCCGCGCCCCAGTGCATGGGGATGAAGGCCACGCCGGCGCGCAGGCTGTCATCGGCCTGCACCGGCAGCCAGATGGCGCCGCGCTTGTTGCGCACCTTCACCAGCTCGCCTGTTTGCAGGCGGTGGCGCTGCATGTCGCGCGGGTGCATGGCCAGCTGCGGCTCCTCCACGTGGCGGGTCAGCCCCGGCACCAGCGCGGTGCGGCTCATGCTGTGCCAGTGGTCGCGCAGGCGGCCGGTGGTGAGGCGGATGGGAAAATGCGCCGACACCTTGTCCGCCGGCGGGCGCCAGCCCAGGTCGAGAAACTGCGCCCGGCCGCTGGCGGTGGGGAACACGCCGTCGCCATACAACCTCGTGCGGCCAACCTTGCCGTCGAACGGCCACTGCTGCGGGCCCTGCGCATCGAGAATGGCGTAGCTGAGCCGGCTGTAATCTAGGTCGCGCCCGGCGGTGGTGGCGGCATGCTCGGCGAACACTGCGGCGGCATCGGCAAACTCGAACAACCGCCCCCGCTCCGGTGCGATGTCGGCCGCCAGCCAGCGCGCCACGCCGGCGACGATGCGCCAGTCCTCGCGCGCCAGCCTTGGCGGCGGCAGCGCGGCACGCACCCGGCTGATGCGCCGCTCGCTATTGGTAACGCTGCCGTCCTTCTCCGGCCAGGTGGCAGCCGGCAGCACGATGTCGGCAAACGCCAGCGTTTCAGTGCCGGCAAAGGCTTCCTGCACGATCACGCAGTCCACCTTTTCCAGCGCCTTGCGCACCAGCGCCTGGTCCGGCAGCGAATGCGCCGGGTTGGTACAGGCGATCCACAGCACCTTGATCTTGCCTTCCGCCGCCGCCTCGAACATTTCGATGGCCGACAGCCCCGGCCGCGCCGGCAGCTGCGGCACGCCCCACAGCGCCGCCACTTCGGCGCGATGCGCGGCATCGGCCGGGTCGCGGTGGCCGGGCAGCACGGTGGCGAGGCCGCCCACCTCGCGCCCGCCCATGGCATTGGGCTGGCCGGTGAGCGAGAACGGCCCGGCGCCCGGCTTGCCGATGTGGCCGGTGGCCAGGTGCAGATGTATCAGCGCCGCGTTCTTGTCGCTGCCGTTGCTGTACTGGTTCAGGCCCATGGTGTAGCAGGACAGCGTGGCCGGGCTGCCGGCAAACCAGCGCGCGGCGGTAACGATATCGTCCTCGTGCACGCCGCACAGCTCGCTGGCGGCGCGCGGGGTGAATTCGCGCAGCCGCGCGCGCAGCGCGGCAAAGCCTTCGGTGTGCTGCTCGATGTAATCGCGGTCGATCAGCTCTTCCCAGATCATCACGTTGAGCATGGCGTGGAACAGCGCCACGTCGCTGCCCGGCAGCACCGGCAAGTACAGGTCGGCAATGCTGGCAGTATCGGTGCGGCGCGGGTCGGCGACGATGATCTTCAGCGCCGGGTTGGCCGCCTTGGCCGCCTCCAGCCGGCGGAACAGCACCGGGTGGGCATAAGCCATATTGGCGCCGGCGATGAACACGCAGCCGGCGTGGTCGAAGTCCTCGTAGCAGGCCGGCGGTGCATCCGCGCCCAGCGTCTGCTTGTAGCCGCTTACTGCGCTGGACATGCACAGCCGCGAGTTGGTGTCGATGTTGTTGCTGCCCACCAGGCCGCGCGCCAGCTTGTTGAACAGGTAGTAGTCCTCGGTCAGCAGCTGGCCGGAAAGATAGAACGCCACCGAGTCCGGGCCGTGTTCGCGGATGGCGGCGGCCAGCTTGCCGCCCACCGTGCGCAGCGCGTCGTCCCAGCTCACCGGCTGCGGCAGCGCGTCCTTGCCGTGACGCAGGGTTGGCCGCAGCAGCCGCAACGCAGCCTTGCCGGTGGTCTCGCCCAGGGTGCGCCCCTTGCTGCACAGGCGGCCGAAGTTGGCCGGGTGCTGCTCGTCGCCGCTCACCGTCACCGTGCCGTTTGCCTGCGGCGTCACCCGCACGCCGCAGCCGGTGCCGCAGTAGCAGCAGATGGAGGAGACCGTGCCTTTGTGTCCCGTTGCTGTAGTCATGTGTTGTCTCCTTAGAGCCTGTTCACGCGCTGCTGCGCGTGAGCAGACTCTAGCGGCCAAGCCCGCGCCGGCTCTAGTCCAGTGCCAGGTACACGGTGCCGGCTTCCTGCTTCAGCGCGATGTGCCCGGCGCAGCCCTCGTCCGGCGCACAGGCTTCGCCGGTGGCCAGGTCGATGTTCCAGTTGTGCAGCGGGCAGGTCACGCTGCGGCCCGAGACGATGCCCTGCGACAGCGGCCCGCCCTTGTGCGGGCACTTGTCGTGCAGGGCGAACAGCTGGTCGTCGGCGGTGCGGAAGATGGCAATGTCCACCTTGCCTTCGCGCTTGAGCACGCGGGCGCCCTGCGCCGGGATGTCCGCCAACTGGCAGACGGCTTTCCAGTTACTCATGCTTGCTTCCTTTCCAGTGAGCCCCCGGTCGCGCCGGGGGCGGCGGTGTTACACGGTGAGCGGCGCGAACTCGTGCTGCGCCACACCCTTGCCGTAGCGCTCCGCCCACGGGTCCTGCTCGAAGGACAGCGCGAACTTCAGCCGCGCGTACAGCTCGTTGCGGCCAACCTCGTCCTGCAGCACGCGCTGCTTGAGGTAGTCCATGCCCACGCGCTGCAGGAAGTGCACGGTGCGCTCCAGGTAGAACGCCTCCTCGCGGTACAGCTGCAGGAAGGCGCCGCTGTACTCCATCACCTCCTCGCGCGTCTTCACCTTGCAGAAGAACTCCGCCACCTCGGTCTTGATGCCGCCGTTGCCGCCGACATACAGCTCCCAGCCGGAATCCACGCCGATGATGCCCACGTCCTTGATGCCGGATTCGGCGCAGTTGCGCGGGCAGCCGGACACCGCCAGCTTCACCTTGGCCGGGCTCCACATGCCGAACAGGTCTTTTTCCAGGTCGATGCCCATCTGGGTGGAATCCTGGGTGCCGAAGCGGCAAAACTCACTGCCGACGCAGGTTTTCACCGTACGCAGGCTCTTGCCATAGGCGTGGCCGGACGGCATGTCCAGCTCCTGCCACACCTTGGGCAGGTCTTCCTTCTTCACGCCCAGCAGGTCGATACGCTGGCCGCCGGTCACCTTCACCATCGGAATCTGGTACTTGTCGGCCACGTCGGCGATGCGGCGCAGCTCGGACGGGTTGGTCACCCCGCCCCACATGCGCGGCACCACCGAGTAGGTGCCGTCCTTCTGGATGTTGGCGTGCACGCGCTCATTGATGAAACGCGACTGCGGGTCGTCCTTCGCCTCGCCCGGCCAGGTGGAGATCAGGTAATAGTTCACCGCCGGACGGCAGCTGGCACAGCCATCCGGGCTGCGCCAGGCAAGCTCGCGGAAGGTGTCGGCCAGGGTGATGAGGTGCTTGTCGCGGATCGCCTGGCGCAGCTGGCCATGGGTCATGTCGCTGCAGCCGCAGACGGCTTTTTCCGCCTTGGGCTTCACGTCGGCGGCACCGCCCACGCAGTTGATCAGGATCTGCTCCACCAGCCCGGTGCAGGAGCCGCAGGAGCTGGCTGCCTTGGTGTGCTTCTTCACGTCGTCCACCGTGAACAGGCCCTTCTCCTGGATGGCCTTGACGATGCTGCCCTTGCACACGCCGTTGCAGCCGCATACCTCGGCATCGTCCGGCATGCTCATGGCGCGGTTCTGGCCGGCATGGCCGGTGTCGCCGGTGGCGCCCTCGCCCAGCATCAGCTGGTCGCGAATCTCGTGCACCGCATGGCCTTCGCGGATCAGGCGGAAGTACCAGCCGCCGTCGGCGGTGTCGCCGTACAGGCAGGCGCCCACCAGCTTGTCTTCCTTCACGATCAGCTTCTTGTACACGCCGCCCATCGGGTCGGACAGCATGATCTCCTCGCAACCGTCGCCGCCCATGAACTCGCCGGCGGAGAACACATCGATGCCGGTGACCTTGAGCTTGGTGGAGGTAGCCGCCGGCACGTAGCGGGCAATGCCGTAGCTGGCCAGATGGTTGGCCGCAACCTTGGCCATGTCGAACAGCGGCGCCACCAGGCCGTAGCTGACGCCACGGTGGCTGACGCACTCGCCTACCGCGTAGACGCGCGGGTCGAAAGTCTGCAGGAAGTCATTCACCACCACGCCGCGGTCGCAGTACAGGCCGGACTGCTCGGCCAGGCTGTAGTTGGGGCGGATGCCCACTGCCATCACCACCAGGTCGGCCGGCACCGCATCGCCATCCTTGAAGCGCACCGCGCACACGCGGCCGCTCTCGCCCTGCACCAGCTCGGCGGTCTGCTTCTGCAGCAGGAACTTCAGCCCCTTGGCTTCCAGGCTCTGCTGCAGCAGGCGCGCCGCGGTCTTGTCCAGCTGGCGGTCCAGCAGCCATTCGCCCAGGTGCACCACGGTCACGTCCATGCCGCGCGCCAGCAGGCCGTTGGCCGCCTCCAGCCCCAGCAGGCCGCCGCCGATCACCACCGCGTGACGGTGGCTGCTGGCGGCGCTGATCATCGCCTCCACATCGGCCACGTCGCGGAAGGTCACCACCCCCGGCAGCGCCTTGCCCGGCACCGGCAGGATGAAGGGGCTGGAGCCGGTGGCCAGCAGCAGGCGGTCATATGGCACGCTGGTGCCGTCGGCGGCGCGCACCACGCGGCGGCCGCGATCGATATCCACCACCGGCTTGCCCAGGTGCAGGGTGATGCCGTTGTCGGCATACCAGTCCACGTCGTTGAGCATGATTTCCGGCAGCGTCTGCTCGCCGGTAAGCACCGGCGACAGCATGATGCGGTTGTAGTTGGCGTGCGGCTCGGCGCCGAACACGGTGATGTCGTAGGCATCCGGCGCCAGCTTCATCAGCTCCTCCAGCGTGCGCACCCCGGCCATGCCATTGCCCACCATGACCAGTTTCTGTTTGTCCATCGTGTTGCCTTCCTTTCCTGCCGGCTGCGCCACCGCGGCCTTGCTGCGGCACAGTCCAAAAGAAAAAGGCCCGCTGCCGGAGCGGAATGCTCCGTGGCAGCGGACCTCTTTGTCCCTGCTCCCGCACCGCCATTGGCGCGGGAGACCTTTGCGTAGCACTGTTCAGCAAGCGGCGTGCCAGCTTTGGCGGGCGGACCTGAAGTCAGATCACGATCTCGCGAGCTAGGGCGAGACAAGGCGAAAACGGCTGAGGAAGCGGAATTTACAAATAGTAAATGAGCAATCCGAAGCCGTTTTTAACGCGGTATCGCCGACGCGCAGCAGATCGTGCACCGGCTATTAGCAGCCATGCGGCCAACCTCTGCCTTGGCTTGGTGCAGTGCGGCACGAAAACGGGGAACACGCACCATGCCGGCTCCTGCAGGCAAAAAAATCCCCGGCAAGCCGGGGCGAAAGGGGAAGTGAACGCGGATCAGTGCTGCAACAGCAGCACATACAGCAACAGCAGGTTGATCAGCAGCGACACCAGCGCCAGCCGGCGCCACAGCCGCAGCGACAGCCTCTCCGCCCACGGCACGTGCTGGCGGGCGGTGACCGGCTGGCTGTCGCCACGCTCCAGCGCCAGGCGGAATTCCTCGGCGGTTTCGAAGCGCCTCGCCGCGTCCGGGTCCACCGCCTTGGCCAGCAGCTTTTCCAGCCACACCGGCACGTCAGGCCGGTGGCGGCTTACCGGTTGCGGGCTGCCGAACTGCGGCCGCTGGAATGCCTCGATCTCGCCATACGGATAGCGGCCGCACAGCAGCCAGTACAGGGTGACGCCCAGCGCGTACAGGTCGCTGCCGGCATCCGGCGCAGCGCCATCGAACAGCTGCGGCGCCAGGAAGGACGGCGTGCCCGCCAGCGTGGCGGCCTCCTCGCTGATGCCGGCACACCAGGCCACGCCCAGGTCCAGCAGGCGCAACTGGCCGTCGCGCCCCAGGTGCACATTGTCCGGCTTCACGTCGCGGTGCACGATGCCCAGCCGGTGCAGCGCCGCCAGTGCGCGGCACAGCGCCAGCCCGGTCAGCACCACCTCGGCCACGCCCAGCGGGCCACTGCCGGCGCGTGCGGCCAACGTTGCGCCGTCATACCAGCGCAGCAGGTAGTACAGGTGGCTGCGCGCCGCCTGCGGCGCCACCTCGGCAAAATATGGCGAGCTGACGCGGCGCTGCAGCCACTCCTCGGCCAGCAGCGCCTGCGCCGCCTCGCGGTCGCCCGCCAGCGTGGCCGGCAGCGTCTTGAGCACCCAGCGCCGGCCGGCGGCATCGCACACCCGGTAAGCCAGACCGGACGGCGAGGCATGCAGCCTGTCCTCCACCGTCAGCCCTTCGAACTGCTGGCCGGGTTTGAGCGGCGGTGGCGGCAACAGCGCCTCGCCGCGCGAGAAGGCATCATCCAGGTTGGCCGCAGGCAGCTCGTCCACCCGCAGCACCAGCGCCGACACGTTGTCCTGGCTGCCGGCGGCCAGCGCCGCCTCCACCAGCACCGCCGCTGCCCGTTGCGGGTCGGTATGCAGGCGCAGGGTTTCGTCGATGCGCAGATCGCCCAGCGCGTTCCACACCCCGTCGCACAGCAGCGCGTACACCTCGCCCGCCGCCAGGTCGCCGTCGCAGAAATCCGCCACCAGGTGCGCATCCAGCCCCAGCGCGCGCTTGAGCACGTGCCGCAGCGACGGCTCCTCCCACACGTGGTCCTGGGTCAGGCAGCGCAGGCCGTCGCGCCCCAGCTTGTAGACGCGGCAGTCGCCGACGTGGGCGACGGTGAAACGCCGCCCGCGCAGCACCAGCACCGACAGTGCCGCCACCAGCGAGCGCCCCTGGCTACGCAGCCAGCGGTTGTGCGCGCCCAGCAGCCGGTCCAGCGCCGCGGCCACCTCCCAGGTTTCCGGCGTGGCGTAGTAGTCGGCGCACACCGCGCGCACGCTGGAGCTGGCGGCCAGCTTGCCGTCGGCGCAGCCGGACACGCCGTCCGCCAGCGCGAACAGCGCGCCCTTGCCGGCCAGCTGCTCGCCGTCCGGCAGGCACCAGCCCAGCGCGTCCTCGTTGCGTTCGCGGCGGCCGGGCTGCGACGCCTGGCCGATGGCCAGCTTCAGCGGCATGTCACACCCGCGCCGCGGTGATGCTGGACGAGCCCCAGGTGGTGCGCCAGCGCAGTTTCACCGCGTACAGGCCCACCCAGGCCACCAGGCCCAGGCTGGCGAACAGCCACAGCCCCAGCTGGTAGTTGCCCAGCTGTTGCTTGACCAGGCCCAGCCCTGCGGCCAACAGGAAGCCGCCGATGCCGCCGGCCATGCCGATCAGCCCGGTCATCACGCCGATCTCCTTGCGAAAGCGCTGCGGCACCAGCTGGAACACCGCACCGTTACCGCAGCCCAGCGCCAGCATGGCACCCACGAACAGCGCCAGCGCCAGCTGCACCTGCGGCAGGTTGAAGCCGACGGTGGCGATCAGCAGCGCCGCCACGGTGTACACCACCAGCAGGGTGCGGATGCCGCCGATGCGGTCGGCCAGCGCGCCGCCCAGCGGGCGCATCAGCGAGCCGGCGAACACGCAGGCCGCGGTGTAGTAGCCGGCGGTGACCGCGCCCAGGCCGTACTGGTCGTGGAAGTAGCCGGGCAAGGCGCTGGCCAGGCCGGAGAAGCCGCCGAAGGTCACGCAGTAGAAGAACATGAACCACCAGCTGTCCTTGTCGCCCAGCACGCGCAGATAGTCGGCCAGGGCCTTGGGCGCCGGGCGCTGCGGCGCATTTTTGGCGAGCAGGCAGAACAGCACGAACACCACGCCCAGCGGCAGGATCGCCATGCCGAACACGTTCACCCAGCCAAAGGCTGCGGCCAACCCTGGCGCCAGCAGCGCCGCCAGCACGGTGCCGGAGTTGCCGGCGCCGGCGATGCCCATCGCCTTGCCCTGGTGCTCGGGCGGGTACCACTGCGAAGCGAGCGGCAGCGCCACGGCAAAGGCCGCGCCGGCCACGCCGAGGAACACGCCCAGCAGCAGCGCCTGCTGCAGGCTGTGGATGCCATGCAGCCAGGCCACGCCCAGTGCCGCCATCACCACCAGCTGGCCGATGATGCCGGCGGTGCGCGCCGACAGGCGGTCCACCACCAGGCCCATGCCGAAGCGCAGGATGGCGCCGGCCAGAATCGGCGTGGCCACCATCAGGCCGCGCTGCTGCGCGGAAAGATGCAGCGCGTCGGCGATCTGGATCCCCAGCGGCCCCAGGATGTACCACACCATGAAACTGAGATCGAAATACAGAAACGCCATCAGCAGCGTGGGGGTATGCCCCGCTTTCCAGAAGTCCTTGCTCATCGTTTGTTGCTCCCTTGCCATCGCCACAAAAAAGCAAAAAGGCCCGCGACGCAGCGTATGCGCTGCGCGGCGGACCTCTTTGTCCTGCCCCGGTTGCCGCCATTGGCCGCCGGAACCTTGTTGCAGTACAGCAAACGGCGTGCCTGCCTGCACGGGCAGCAAATCCCTGTTCTGGCGGCGTTTTTACCGCTTTGCCGCCAGCATCTGGTGCATGTACGCACCGAAGCGGGTCTGCCACGGCCCGGAATGGGCCGCTTTGTAACAAAACGATATCAAGAGTGATTCTCGTTGATGTTTGCGATACAATCCCGCCACAACAACCAACCAAGCAACGTTTTCACGGAGTCTTCCATGCGCAAGATCATCGCTGCCGTCGCCCTGTCCACCCTGGCCCTGTCCGCTTTCGCCGCCGACAACATCGTCAAGCTGAGCGTTGATGAAAACGGCTTCAACCCGAAGCAGCTGAACGTTACCGCCGGTCAGGACTTCGTGATCGAAGTACAGAACGGCAGCAAGAAAGCCATCGAGTTCGAAAGCAAGCCGCTGCGCGTGGAAAAAGTGATCGCCGCCGGCAAGACCGTGCAGCTGAAAGTGAAAGCGCTGAAGGCCGGCAGCTACAAGTTCGTCAACGAATTCAACGAAGACAAGGTCAAGGGCGAGATCGTCGCCAAGTAATCCACGCCACAGTCGCAAGCAAAACGGGCACGCAATATGGGTAACGCTCTGTTCATCGTCTGGCGGGAAACCGTCGAAGCCATGCTGGTGGTAGGCATTCTGCACAGCTGGCTGAAACAACACGGCCACCGCACCGGCATGCGCTACCTGTGGGGTGGCGTGGCGGCCGGCGTGGGTCTGGCCATCCTGCTGGCCTTCGCCATCGTCGGCGTGGCCGATGTGCTCAGCGACACCGGCCTGGAATACTTCCAGCTGGGCATGGTGAGCGTGGCCGCCGCACTGATCGTGCAGATGGTGTTCTGGATGCGCGCCCACGGCCGCAAGCTCAAACGCGAGCTGGAAAGCAGCCTGGCCGACGCGCAGCAGAACGCCAACTGGTGGGGCATGCTCATCGTGGTGGCGCTGGCGGTATCGCGCGAAAGCTCGGAGGCGGTGGTGTTCCTCTACGGCCTGGGCTCCGGCGAAGGCGGCAACCCGCTGTTCTGGCTGATGCTGCCGCTGGGCGTACTGCTGGCCTGGGGCACCTTCTGGCTGTTGCAGCAGAGCAGCCGCTTCCTCACCTGGCAGCGCTTCTTCCGCATCAGCGAAGTATTGCTGCTGCTGTTGGCCGCATCGCTGCTGGTGAACGCCAGCGAGCGGGCGATCAACCTGAACCTGCTGCCGACCCTGCTGGACCCGGTGTGGGACAGCAGCCGCCTGTTGAGCGACAGCGGCAGCCTGGGTGGCTTCATCGCCAACTTCACCGGCTATCGCGCCCAGCCGTCGCTGAGCCTGGTCCTGGTCTACGCGCTGTTCTGGCTGGCGGTAGTCGTCGGCCTGCGCCACCAGGCGCGCAAGGCAGCCTGACAGCCACTGCCCGGCCCGAACAAAAACGCCGCGCCCTCGTTACGAGGCGCGGCGTTTTTCATGCCGGGCCGCCCGGCTTTTTATTGCCTGGCCACAGCGGCAGCGCCCTGCACGGCGAAGCCGGCTGCGTAGCCGGCCGGGTCGCGCCCGTCCCACACCACGCCGTCCATCAGCCGGCTGCTGCGCATGCTGCTGGCCGGCAGCGGCACCCCGGCCAGCGCCGCGCCCTGCTGGTACAGCGCCACATGGTTGATGCTGCGCGCCAGTGCCAGGTAGTCCGGCTCCTGCGGCAACAGCCCCCAGCGGCGGTACTGGGTAAGAAACCACATGCCGTCGGACAGGTAGGGGTAGTTCACCCGCCCGTCGTCGAAACACTTCAGCCCGCCCGCCACGCAGGTGCCGGACAGCCCGGCATTGAGCACCGCGGCCGGCAGCGGCAGGCCGCCCTTTTCTTCCAGCAATGCGGCCACCTGCTCGCGGTTGCGTACGTCGTCGACAAAGCGCGAGGCGTCCAGCAGCGCGGCAATCAGCGCACTGGCGGTGCCAGGGTTGGCCGCAGCCCAGTCGGCAGTGGCGCCCAGCACCTTTTCCGGGTGATCCGGCCAGATGTCGCCACTGCTGGCGATGGTGAAGCCGACGCCTTCGGCGGCCCCCAGGCTGTGCCATGGTTCGCCGGCGCAGTAGCCGTCCATCTGCCCGGCACGCAGCGCCGCCACCATCAGCGGCGGTGGCACCACGATGCTTTTCACGTCGCGCAGCGGGTGGATGCCAAGCGCGGCCAGCCAGTAGTACAGCCACATGGCGTGGGTGCCGGTGGGAAAGGTCTGCGCAAAGGTGAACCGGCGCGCATCGCGCCGGATGCGCCGCGCCAGGTCGTCGCCGCTTTTCACGCCTTCCGCCGCCAGCTGCGCCGCCAGGGTGATGCCCTGCCCGTTCTGGTTCAACGTCATCAGCACCGCCATATCGCGCTGCATGCCGCCCAGCCCCAGGTGCACGCCGTACATCAGGCCGTACAAGGCATGCGCGGCGTCCAGCTCGCCGGTGAGCAGCCCGTCGCGCACCGCGGCCCAGCTGCCCGCACGCGCGGGCAGGATGCGGATGCCGTAGCGCTGGTCGAAGCCAAGTTCGGCGGCCACGATCACCGCGGCGCAATCGGTCAGCGGCAGGTAGCCCACCCTGACTTCGGTTTTCTCCGGCTTGCCGGCCGGCAGCGTGTTGCCTGCATTCAACGGCTGTACTCCTTGTTCGCTCTGGTTCGGCGGCCCGCGCCGCGCACCGTGATGGCGCGGTGACGCACCATGGCGTGGCATGGCGGCATCATGACTGCAGCCACTCGGCCAGGCTGATGATCTCCTGCGCCACGTCCGCCAGTTTCTTCTGCTGTTTCATGGCGCGTTCGCGCAGCTGCTTGTAGGCGCTGGCTTCGTCCAGGCCCTTCATCTGCATCAGCAGGCCCTTGGCTTTTTCGATGAGTTTGCGCTCCGCCAGCTGGCGCTGGGCGTCGGCCAGCTCGGCACGGCGCGTCTGTTCGATATGGTTGCGTTCGATGGCCACTTCCAGCACGGTCTGGATGCGGCTGCTTTCCACCTGCCCCACCACATAGGCGGCCACGCCGGCCTGCAAGGCGGCGCGCATGGTTTCGCGGCTGTCGTCGCCGGTGAACATCACCACCGGCTGGCCATGGCTGGCGCCCATCACGCACACCTGTTCCAGCATGTCGCGCGCGGGCGCATCGCTGTCGATCAGCACCACGTCCGGCCGGGCGGCGGCCAGCACGTCCGCCAGCTGCGGGGTGGCCTCCACCTCCGCCACCACGCGCACGCCGGCCGCGGCCAGCGCCTCCCGCAACGCTGTCACCCTGCCTGATCCGTCATTGACCAACATCACCGTCAGCACCGCCGTGATCCTTGTCTGCCTGTAGTCATGCTTCAGCAGCAGCAAGCGGCATGCCAACAAGGCGCCGGCATGCGCCGCCGGCTAGTCTGGTCACCGCCGACCGTCGAAAACGGCAAAGCCCTTGCGCGCTGCGCAAGGGCTTTGTCAGTACGCCGGGTGGCATGTCGCCTGGAACCCGGTTCGTTGGCTTATGGCTCAGGCCGCCTGGATCACACGATTGCGCCCCTGCCGTTTTGCCTGGTACAGCGCTTCGTCGGCGCGGCGCAGCCAGTGTTCGGCATCGCTGTCATCGCGCTGCGCCATCGCCACGCCTATGCTCACCGTCACCCGCAGCGACGGGTCGTGCTCGCCGTCGATGATGGCCTGCTCCACCCGCTGGCGTATCCGCTCCGCCACTTCCAGCGCGGTACTCAGCTCGCAGCGGCGCAGCAGCAGCACGAATTCCTCGCCGCCGAAGCGCCCGGCCAGGTCGCTGCTGCGTACCTCGTGCCGCAGCAGGGCCGCCACGGTGCGAATCGCCCGATCACCGGCCACGTGGCCGTAGTCGTCGTTGATGCGCTTGAACAGATCGATATCCAGCATCAGCAGCGCCGCCCGCTCGCCGCGCAAGCGGCTGTTGTGCCAGCAGTCGGCCAGCGCGCGGTTGGTACTCTGGCGGTTGGCAAGCCCGGTCAGGCCGTCAGTGCGCGCCTGCTCTGCCAGGTCTGCATTGGCCTGCCCCAGCTGTTCCAGCAGCGCAGTATTGGTACGGTGCCAGTGCAGGAACATCTGGTAGCCGAACATGCCCATGAACAGCGCAATGAAGGCGATCACCCAGAAGAACGCCCAGATCATGCCGGAGAGACGGTCGGCGGCATGACTGAGCTTGTCAATCTGGCCGCTGTGCAGCTGCGCCTGCACGCTTTCGGTACCCAGCCAGATGGTAGTGAAGGCGTAGATCAGCACACTGATGATCAGCACGCCCATCAGCCGCAGCACCAGCTTGCGCGACTCGGTGGGCTGCACCGACAACAGCTGCTGGTGACACTCCAGCCAGGCTTCCACCCGTGGCCAGGTCAGCGCCATTATCGGCACCACCAGGAAGATGTTCTGCAGGAAGTTGCCCAGCCACCAGCCCTGCCAGATGGCGAACAGCGCCACCTGGTCCACCTTATTGGTGTAACACCACACCAGCGCGGCGGAGGAGCTGAACATGCAGCCCACGAAGGCCATTTGCAGGAAGAACACCAGTGCGCGCCAGGAATACAGCGAACAGGGCATGGCGATGGCGCGGTAGCCCAGCACCATCACCCCCAGCCCCACCGGGTTGCCGCAGGCGAACAGCAGCGCCCAGTACCAGGGCATGCCGGCGTACAGCGCCAGGCTCAGGGTGGAAAGATAGGCCGGCAGCGCGCCCCAGAACCAGCCGAAGCACAGTGCCCACCAGGTACAGATCAGTATCGGGGGGTAGATGGAGATATACAGTTCCACGCCGCCGTAGCTCAGCGGCAGCCCGGACCAGGCGTGGATGACCGAGGCTAGCCCCAGCCCGACGCTGAGCGAGGTGCAGACCAGCCAGGCCAGCAGAAAGGTGCTCTGCTGCAGCCTGGTGCCGTTGCGCCAGAGGCGCCGAAAGCTGACGCTGTGGTAGGCATCAGCCATTTCCGGCACTACAGGCAACGACAGGTCTTCAGACAACGTCATTTCTCGGCTTCCGCATGGTAGGCGTATGCTGGCGCTCTCTCCGCCATGCAAATGGCACTTGATAGAATCACCATATCAGTAAAGCTTGGTGCTTGTAAGATAAAACTGCATTTGCTTAAAGAAAAACCTATTGTCATTAAGCACGCTTCCGCCACCGGCAGAAAGGCATCCCGATGAATGCATTGCAACGCTGTGGCTGGTGCAACGACGACCCGCTGTACATCGCCTACCACGACCTGGAGTGGGGCCGCCCGGTGCACAACGATGACAAGCTGTTTGAAATGCTGGTGCTGGAAGGCGCCCAGGCCGGGCTGTCGTGGATCACCATCCTGAAAAAGCGCGACAACTACCGCCGGCTGTTTCACGGTTTCGAGCCGGCCAGGGTTGCCGCCATGACCGGGGACGACGTGGAGCGGCTGCTGCAGGATGCCGGCATCGTGCGCAACCGGCTGAAGGTGAACAGCGCCATCCGCAATGCCCGCGTGTTCCTGGCCATGCAGCAGCAGTACGGCAGCTTTGCCAGCTGGCTGTGGCAGCATGTCGATGGCCAGCCGGTGGTCAACCACTGGGCCAGCCTGGCCGAGTGCCCGGCCAGCACGCCGCTGTCGGACCGCATCAGCAAGGCGCTGAAAAAACACGGCATGAATTTCGTCGGCAGCACGGTGATCTACGCCTTCCTGCAGGCCACCGGGGTAGTGAACGACCACCTCACCAACTGCCCCTGCCACCCGCGCCATCAACAGGACTGAGCCGCCATGCATCGCAAACAGCTACCCGCCCTGCGCGTACTGGCTGCCAGCCGCAACCTGTGCCTGCCGGAAGTCGGCCCCGAGGCTGCCCTGCTCTGCCCGCAGCTGGAAACGGCCGCACGGCAACTGGGCCTGCAGCCAGACGGGCCGTGGATCTTCGTGCACCACGACTTGCCGCACGACGCCAGCAGCCTGCACCGGGTGGATTTCTGCCTGCCGGTCAGCGGCGAGGCAGCGGGCGACGGGCCGTTCGCCCTGCTTGCCCTGCCGCCGCTGCACTGCGCCAGCCACGACTACCACGGCCCGCTGCACGGGCTGTTCAGCCATGGCTATGCACCGCTGCTGGCCGCCATTGCCGCTGCCGGCGCCATGCCGGGGCAGCAGTGCCGCGAGGTCTACCACCGCTGGCTGGGGCCGGAAGACAGCGGCAACCACGTCGAGCTGCAGTTCGCGCTGGCCTGAAGCAGCGGCCTCAGGCCAGTTCCAGCAGGTGCACTTCCAGCGCGGCGTTGTCGTCGGCCACTTCCTGGCCGAACTCCATGATGGTGTCGTCGTCCGGGTCGCTGTACCAGTTCACCGTGACATAGTTGCCGGCCACTGCGGCGCCGTTCAGGCGCTCGAAGATGGCCAGGATCGCCTTGGTGCTGGCGCTGTTGAAATAGGCCAGCTGCACGTCAAAGGTGATCTGGGTCTGGCTCAGCGCGGCCAGGTAGCCATGCAGCGCGTTCATCAGCGGCTCGAAGAACACCGCGGCGTTTTCCGGGTAGCACTCACCCTTCAGCGACAAGCGGTGGCTGGCAAAGTCGAAGTTCACTTCCGGGCTGAAACTGGTGGCGGCAAGATGGATGTTTTGCATGATTCAGATTGTGGCTTTCAGATAGAACAGAGTGGTCGGGCTGTCCGGGCCGTGCTCGTCGGCGAAGTCGAACTCCACCGGGCCGCTGGCATCGCGCGCCACCGTCAGGAACCCCAGGCCGGCGCCCTTGCTTTCAGCGTCGTTCTCGGCGCGCAGCTTCTGCTTGTACAGCTGCTTGATGTCGTCATTGCTCATGCCCAAGAGCGGCGCCAGCTTGTCGCGGATGCGGCCAACCTGGTTGCGGTCCACCGGATTGGCGCACACCACGTAGAACTGCCCCTGGTGCTCGCCCACCCACAGCGCGCCACGGCGGATTTCCTGGTCGTCGCTGTCGATGGCGGTAAGGTGCTCGGCGGAGTAATGCACCACGTTCTGCGCCATCTCGATGAATACCGAGAACAGCTTGCGGCGCTGCACATTGCTGGCGTCGGTCTGGTTCAGGCGCAGGCGCAGCGCGTCGGCCATGGCGGTGACGATGGCCTGCGAAAAGTAGCCGGTGTAGTAGAAGACCACGCTCTCGTCGCGGGCCAGGTTCTGGAAACGGTGAAAAGCGTCCAGGCTCATGCGTGCTGCTCCATGAAATGCATGCCAAACAGGCTGACGTCGTCGCGGCGGCTGTTTTCGCCCTGCCAGTGGTGGAAGGCGTCCAGCAGTGCCTGGCGCTGTGCCGCCATCGGCTTGTGGGCGTGTTTGAGAATCTGTTCCTTGAAGCGCTTCTTGCCAAAGCAGATGCGCTTGGGGCCGCCGATCTGGTCGATGATGCCGTCGGTGCTGATGTACAGCCGGCTGCCCGGCTTCAGCTTGACGCGGTGGTTGTCCCACTCGTAGTCCAGCGGCGTGGACACATAGCCCACCCCCTTCTTGTTGCCGTCGACCACCACCACCTCGTCGCTCCCCTTGGGCAGTACGAAGATCGGCGTCTTGGCGCCGGCAAAGGTCAGCGAATGGCTGGCGTTGTCGTACCAGCAGAACGCGCAGTCCATGCCGTCGTCGGAGCGCACCTCGACGTTTTCCTCCACCTGGCGCTCGTCGTCGGACAGCTGGCCCAGCGACTCCTTCACCAGGCGGTTGATGGCGGACAGCAGCGCTGCCGGGTTGTGCAGGTCGTAGGTGCTCAATACCTGCTTCAGCGCCGAGGCCATGATCAGCGTCATGAAGGCGCCGGGCACGCCGTGGCCGGTGCAGTCGATTACCGCCACGAAAAAGCCGTCGTCGCGCTTCACGAAGTAGTAGTAGTCGCCGCCCACCACGTCGCGCGGCTCCCACACCATGAAGTAATCATCCAGCCGGGCCGCCATGTCGCGGCGCGAGCTTTGCAGGAAGGACTGCTGGATCACCGAGGCGTAGTTGATGCTGTCCATCATCTGGCGATGCTTCTGCGCCTGCTGGTCGGCCAGCGCCTGCACCAGCGACACCCCCAGACCCAGGCCGGCGTAGGCACCGTCCACGGTGAGGATGAAGCCGTCGGACAGCACCTTGTCGCCGCGCGACAGCGCCAGGTAGGACAGCTCGGTCAGCGGCAGGTGGTAATCCACCACCAGCGGGTTGGCATCCATGAACGCGGTACACGGCTTGCGGCCGAAGATTTCGCGATGGAACGGCCGCGCCAGCATGCTCATGAAGTGGTTGCGGTTGATGATGCCCAGCGGCGCGCCATCGCGCACCACCGGCAGGTTGGACAAGTCCGGCTGGGCGGTGAACAGCTCCAGCACCTGGTAGTTGCTGCTTTCCGGGGTCACTACCGGCGGGCTTTGCAGCAGATGGCCGGCTACCTGGGTTACCGCGGACAGCGCAGCGCGATCGCTATGCATGATGGATTCCTGCGTCAACGAAACAATGGCGCGCAGTGTAGGCAGCCGGCATTACCGTACCGTGACGTTAATTTGAATGCACTGTTAAACAGAATCCAAAGAATCAAACGTCATTGTTCAATATTAATGATAAGTACCAGGGGAATTTGCCACCACGCAGCCGGGGCAAGCACCGTGGCGGCAGCAGAATCCACCACCAGCAAATGCGCATGCCGCAGCGTTTTCAACGCGCTGGCAGCCCAGACACAGCTGACTGCGAACAGATGCCTATAATATGGTCACGTCATAGCCAACCCGGAGCCCGCCCATGCGCCGCCTGTTCCTGTCTGCCGCCCTGCTGCTGGCGCTGCCCGCCGCCCATGCGGCCAACTGTGACGGCCTGCCCGCCCTCGCCGCCCCTGTTGTGCGCGGGCTGTGTGCCGGCATCGTCGCCGACGGCCTGAGCCAGCCGCGCGGCATTGCCCTGCTGGCCGACGGCGGCGTGCTGTTTACCGAGCTGGGGCGCTGGGATGGTGCCAGCGGCCGCCTGCTGCTGCTGCGCCGCCAGGGTGACCAGTGGCAAAAACAGGTGCTGCTCAAGGGCCTGGACCGCCCGCACGGCGTCACCCAGCTGCCGGACGGCAGCATCCTGCTGGGCGAGGTTGGCCGCATCAGCCGCTTTACCCTGGACAAGCCGGAGCAACGCCAGCAGCTGGCCACCCTGCCCATTCGCCAGCGCCACCCGCTGAGCACCTTCACCCTGGCCGGCGACACGCTGTACGTGAACGTGGGCAGCAGCAGCAATAACTGCGAGCAGGCCAGCGCCGCCGAGCGCCAGGCCGGGCACTGCCCGGAGGCGGAAGGCGACGAGGCCGCCGGCGTGGTGCGCCGCTACCGCTGGGATGGCAGCGCGCTGCAATACCAGGGCATCTTCGCCCGCGGCCTGCGCAACAGCATGGCCATCGCCGTACACCCGTCCGGCAGCGTGCTGCAGGTGGAAAACAGCCGCGATGCCATCCACCTGCCGCTGGGCCTGCCCAACGACAACGAACTGCCGCACGACGAGCTGAACCTGCTGCAGGCCGGCCAGCACTACGGCTGGCCCTACTGCTACGACAACGCGGTGGCGGCGCCGGAATTCCCCGGCTACGACTGCCGCAGCACACGCAAACCGCTGCGCCTGCTGCCGGCGCATGCCGCACCGCTGGGCATGAGCTGGTGGAGCGGCAGCCAGGCGCCGGCGGCGTGGCGCAACTGGCTGGTGATCGGCTACCACGGCTACCGCCAGCATGGTCAGCGCATCGTCGCCTTCCCCACCGACGCGCGCGGCCTGCCGCGCGGGCCGAGCGTCACCCTGCTCGGCCCGTGGCGCGGCCAGCACGGCCCGGCCGGGCCGGTGGAGATCAAGTCGGCGGCCGACGGCAGCCTGTGGTTCAGCGACGACCGCAACGGCCAGTTGATCCGCCTGGTAGCCAAACCCGCCAGCTAGCCCCCCGCAAACCTTTCCCCGACAACGTTTCACCTACCCTGGAGCACCACATGATCGACCACACCGGCATCATCGTCAGCGACTTTGCCCGCAGCAAAGCCTTCTACCTGGCCGCGCTCGCGCCTATCGGCTACCAGCTGCTGCTGGAGTTCAGCGCCGCCATTACCGGCCACACCGACGTGGCCGGCTTCGGCGAGGCACCCAAGCCGGACTTCTGGCTCAGCCGCGGCACGCCGAACCAGCCGCCGCTGCACGTGGCCTTCCGGGCAAGCAACCGTCAGCAGGTGGATGCCTTCCACGCCGCCGCGCTGGCCGCCGGCGGCCGCGACAATGGCGCCCCGGGGCTGCGCCCGCACTATCACCCGCACTACTACGGTGCCTTCGTGCTGGACCCGGACGGACACAATATCGAGGTGGTGTGCCACGAAGCTGTCTGAGTACCATCCAGCAACTTGCGGCCAACTCTGCCACCCTTGATGCGCCAAGGTTGGCCGCAAGGCGCCGGGCTGCTACACTCCGGCGCCTTGAATCATCAGCAAAGCCAAGTCATTGTGAGCAAAGCCAAATTCGCCAGCCTTAACCTGCCCGCCCCGATGCTGGCCAACCTCGACAGCCTCGGCTACCACAGCATGACGGCGATCCAGTCCGCCAGCCTGCCTTCCATCCTGGACAACCGCGACGTGATCGCCCAGGCCAAGACCGGCAGCGGCAAGACGGCGGCGTTCGGCCTGGGCCTGCTCACCAGCCTCAACCCGCGCTGGTTCGGCATCCAGTCCCTGGTGCTGTGCCCCACGCGCGAGCTGGCCGACCAGGTGGCGCAGGAAATCCGCCGCCTGGCGCGCTGCATCGACAATATCAAGGTAATCACCCTGTGCGGCGGTACGCCGATGGCGCCGCAACGCGCCTCGCTGGAGCACGGCGCGCACATCGTGGTGGGTACGCCGGGCCGGCTGCAGGATCACCTGTCGCGCGGCACGCTCAACCTGTCCGGGGTGAAGACCCTGGTGCTGGACGAGGCCGACCGCATGGTGGACATGGGCTTCATCGAGGAGATCGTCGGCATCGTGCGCGCCTGCCCGCGCCAGCGCCAGACGCTGATGTTCAGCGCCACCTACCCGGACAATATCCGCAAGCTGGCCGAGCAGTTCATGAAACAGCCGCACATGGTGCAGGTGGAAGCGCTGCACGACGCGGGCCAGATCGAGCAATGGTGGTACGAGATCGACCCGGATCATCGCCTGGACGTGGTGGCGAGCATCCTGCAAAGCGTGCGCCCCGGCTCGGCGCTGGCGTTCTGCAACACCAAGCAGCGTTGCAAGGAGCTGGTGGAGGCGCTGCAGTTCGCCGGCTACTCGGCGCTGGCGCTGTACGGCGAGCTGGAGCAGCGCGACCGCGACCAGGTGCTGGCACGCTTCGCCAGCAAGAGCGCCACCGTGCTGGTGGCCACCGACGTGGCGGCACGCGGCCTGGACATCAAGGAGCTGGACCTGGTGATCAACGTGGACGTAGCGCACGACCCGGAAGTGCACATCCACCGCATCGGCCGTACCGGCCGCGGCGAAAAGCACGGCCTGGCACTGACCCTGGTCAGCCCCAGCGACGCCCGCCGCGCCTCGGCGATCGAGGAATACCAGAAGGCCGACCTGAACTGGGAGCGTTTGGAGGATCTCAAGGCAGCCCCGGGCGGCCCGCTGCTGCCGCCGATGGTGATGCTGGAGATTGCCGGCGGCAAGCGCGACAAGCTGCGCCCGGGCGACATTCTTGGCGCCTTCACCGGCGAAGGCGGCCTCACCGGCAGCCAGGTGGGCAAGATCACCGTGTTCGAGTTCAACACCTTCGTGGCGCTGGACCGCAACATCGCCGACAAGGCCTTCCCGCGCCTGGCCAACGGCAAGATCAAGGCCAAGCAGTACAAGATGCGGCTGCTGGACTAATGACCATCAAACTGGACAAGCGCGACCGCGAGCAGGCGCTGGACTCGCTGCAACGCTACTGTGCGGCCAACCTGGACGAAACGCCGGGGCGGCTGCAGTGCGAGGCGCTGCTGGATTTCCTGCTGGGCGAGATCGGCCCCAGCATCTACAACCGCGCGGTGCGCGACACCCAGCAGCGCCTGCTGCAGCGGGTGCAGGAAGTGGATGCCGAGGTGCACGAGGAAGAGTTCGGCTGGTGGCAGGCACAGCGCCGGCGCTGAGCTGCCGGTAGCAGCATCCCCCATCGAGGTTGGCCGCAAGGCCAGCCTCTTTTTGTTTGCGGCCGCCTTTTTCTTTGCCGCTGTCGCATTTCGTCTACGCTTTACTGGCAGCCTGCCCCGGTCATAACATCAAATTGCTTTACACTTAAATTATTTAAATCTAACGTACAGCGTACATCACCGCCTCGCCGTCATGTCACGGCAGGCAGTTCCACCCCAGCATTAGGGAGACACACCATGCGTATTGTCTGTATGGGCGGCGGCCCGGCCGGTCTGTATTTCGCCATCCTGATGAAGCGGCTCAACCCGCAGCACCACATCACCGTGGTGGAGCGCAACAAGCCGTTCGATACCTTCGGCTGGGGCGTGGTGTTCTCCGATGCCACCATGGAAGGCCTGCGCCAGTGGGACCCGCAATCGGCCGAGGCCATCCAGGTGGCGTTCAACCACTGGGACGACATCGAGCTGCGCATCCACGACGAAACCATCCTCAGCAGCGGCCACGGCTTTGTCGGCATCGGCCGCAAGAAACTGCTGAACATCCTGCAGGAGCGCTGCCTGGAGCTGGGCGTGGAACTGGTGTTCGAGCACGAGATCGAATCGGACGACGAATTCGCCGATGCCGACCTGATCATCGCCGCCGACGGCATTTCGTCGCGCACGCGGCAGAAGTACGAAAGCGTGTTCAAGCCGGACATCGTCAAGCGCCCCAACCGCTACATCTGGCTGGGCACCAACCAGCTGTTCGACGCCTTTACCTTCATCTGGGAACAGACCGAGCACGGCTGGTTCCAGGCGCACATCTACAAGTTCGACGAGAACACCACCACCTTCATCGTGGAATGCCCGGAAGACGTGTGGCTGGCGCACGGCCTGGACCAGGCCGACCAGCAGCAGTCCATCGACTTCTGCCAGCAGCTGTTCGCCCGCCACCTGGGCGGCCACCCGCTGATGACCAATGCCCGCCACCTGCGCGGCTCGGCCTGGCTCAACTTCCAGCGCGTGGTGTGCGAGCAATGGTGGCTGCAGAGCGACAACGGCGCGCACGTGGTACTGATGGGCGACGCGGTGCACACCGCGCACTTCGCCATCGGCTCCGGCACCAAGCTGGCACTGGAAGACGCCATCGAGCTTACCCGCCAGTTCCAGCTGCACGGCGACAGCCCGCAGCAGATCGGCCACGTGCTGCGCGAATACCAGGCGGCACGCAGCATCGAGACCCTGCGCCTGCAGAACGCCGCCTGGAACGCCATGGCCTGGTTCGAGGTATGCGGCCAACGTTACTGCGACCGCTTCGAACCGCAGCAATTCATGTACTCCATGCTCACCCGCTCGCAGCGCATCTCGCACGAAAACCTGCGCCTGCGCGACAAGGGCTGGCTGGAAGGCTACGAGCGCTGGTTCGCCGCGCAGGCCGGCGTGCCGGTGGCCGCCGACCAGGCTGCGCCGCCGCCGATGTTCACCCCGTTCACCGTGCGCGGCCTCACCCTGCCCAACCGGGTGGTGATGTCGCCGATGGCAATGTACTCGGCACAGGACGGCACCGTGGGCGACTTCCACCTGGTGCACTTCGGCTCGCGCGCCATGGGCGGTGCCGGCCTGCTGTACACCGAGATGACCTGCGTATCGCCGGAGGCGCGCATCACCCCGGGCTGCGCCGGCATGTACCGGCCGGAGCATGCCGCGGCATGGAAGCGCATCGTCGACTTCGTGCATGCCAGCAGCCCGGCCAAGATCGGCATCCAGCTGGGCCACGCCGGCCGCAAGGGCGCCACCCGCGTGGCGTGGGAAGGCATAGACCAGCCGCTGGAGCAAGACGCCTGGGAGCTGGTTTCCGCCAGCGCGCTGCCCTACCTGCCGCACAGCCAGCTGCCGCGTGCGGCCAACCGTGCCGACCTGGACAAGATCACCACCGATTTCGTCAACGCCACCCGGCTTGCCGCCGAGGCCGGCTTCGACATCCTGGAGCTGCACTGCGCGCACGGCTACCTGCTGTCGTCCTTCCTGTCGCCGCTGACCAACCGCCGCGACGACGAATACGGCGGCAGCCTGGAAAACCGCGCCCGCTTCCCGCTGGAAGTGTTCCGCGCCATCCGCGCGGTGTGGCCGCAGCACAAGCCGATCTCGGTGCGGCTGTCCTGCCATGACTGGTTCCCCGGCGGCAACACCCCGGACGACGCGCTAGCCATCGCCCGCCTGTTCAAGGAAGCCGGCGCCGACCTCATCGACTGCTCGTCCGGCCAGGTATGGAAGGAAGAAAAGCCGGTGTACGGCCGCATGTTCCAGACCCCGTTCGCCGACCAGATCCGCAACGAGGCCGGCATCCCCACCGTGGCGGTGGGCACCATCTTCGAGGCAGACCACGTCAACAGCATCATCGCCGCCGGCCGCGCCGACCTGTGCGCCATCGCCCGCCCGCACCTGGCCGACCCGGCCTGGACGCTGCACGAAGCGGCACGCATCGGCTACAAGGGCCTGGCCTGGCCGAAGCAGTACCAGTCCGGCCGCTGGCAGTACGAAACCAACCTTGGCCGCAGCTACCAGCAGCCCGCCAAGTAAGCGCCACCAGACAGGAACACCGGCATGAACAACAAACACTCCACCCTGCTAGACGGCCGCCATGCGCTGGTCACCGGTGCCGGCGGCGGCATCGGCCAGGCCATCGCCGTGGCGCTGGCCAGCCACGGCGCCCGCCTCACCCTGCTGGGCCGTGACGCGGCCAAGCTGGAGGCGGTGCGCCAGCAGCTGCCGGGCGACGGCCACGGCCAGGTACTGGCCGACATCACCAACCACCAGCAAGTGCAGCACGCCTTTGCCGAGGCGGCGCGCGCACGCGGCGATATCGACATCCTGATCAACAACGCCGGCGCCGCGCGTTCGGCGCCGTTCGGCAAGACCGACCCCGAGCTGTGGCAGCAGATGCTGGATACCAACCTCGGCGGCTGCTACCACGGCATCCACGCCGCGCTGCCGGCGATGCAGCGGCACGGCTGGGGCCGCATCGTCAACATCGCCAGCACCGCCGGGCTGACCGGCTACGCCTACGTGGCCGCCTACTGCGCCGCCAAGCACGGCGTGATCGGCCTCACCCGCGCGCTGGCACTGGAGCTGGCGCGCAGCGGCATCACCGTCAACGCCGTCTGCCCCGGCTATACCGATACCCCGCTGCTGCAGGCAGCCATCCACAACATCGTCGCCAAGACCGGGCGCAGCAGTGCCGAGGCCGAGGCCTCGCTGGCCGCCAGCAACCCGCAGGGGCGGTTGATCCAGCCGGAGGAAGTGGCCAATGCCGTGCTGTGGCTGTGCCTGCCCGGCGCCGAAGCCATCAACGGCCAGTCCATCGCCGTTGCCGGCGGTGAAGTGATGTAGCCCCATACCGAGGAAACCGCCATGGCCGAATTCTCCATGCAAGACCACAAGCAGCCGCTGCAGCACTACCAGGCGCGCCATTTCGCCTGGCAGTGCAGCGAGGATGGCCGCGTCGCCACCATCACCCTCAACCGCCCGGAGCGCAAGAACCCGCTCACCTTCGATTCCTACGCCGAGCTGCGCGACCTGTTCCAGCGCCTGGTGCATGCCTCCGACGTGCGGGTGGTGATCCTGCAGGGTGCCGGCGGCAACTTCTGCTCCGGCGGCGATGTGTTCGAGATCATCGAGCCGCTCACCCGCATGAGCATGCCGCAGCTGCTGGCGTTCACCCGCATGACCGGCGACCTGATCAAGGCCATGCGCCGTGCGCCGCAGCCGGTGATCTGCGCCATCGACGGCGTGTGCGCCGGCGCCGGCGCCATGCTGGCGCTGGCCGCCGACTTCCGCCTGGCCACGCCGGAGGCGCGCACCGCCTTCCTGTTCACCCGCGTCGGCCTGGCCGGCGCCGACATGGGCGCCTGCGGCCTGCTGCCGCGCATGATAGGCACCGGCCGCGCCACCGACCTGCTGATGACCGGCCGCGCCATGAGCGCCGAAGAAGGCCTGGCCTGGGGCTTTTTCAAGGAGCTGTACGCGCAGGATGCGCTGCAGGCCGGCGCCGAGGCACTGGCGCGCAGCCTGGCCGACGGCCCGTGGTTCGCCCACGGCATCACCAAGACCATGATCAACCAGGAATGGGCGATGGGCATCGAGGAGATGATCGAATCCGAGGCGCAGGCCCAGGCCATCTGCATGATGACCCAGGACTTCCACCGCGCGTTCGAGGCTTTCGCCGCCAAGCAGCGCCCCCGTTTCGAAGGCAACTGAGGACCGCGCCATGGATCGCAGCCATCTCGACCTGCCGTTTTTCGGCGAAGAACACCGCCAGCTGTCCGCGCAGCTGCTGCAATGGGCGCGCGAGCGCATGCCGGCCATCGACCACCACGATGTCGACCACAGCTGCCGCCAGCTGGTGCGTGCGCTGGGTGCCGCCGGCTTCCTGCGCTACTGCGTGCCCGGCGAGTACGGCGGCGCATTGCCGCAGCTGGATTCGCGCGCGCTGTGCATCGCCCGTGAAACCCTGGCCTATCATGACGGCCTCGCCGACTTCGCCTTTGCCATGCAGGGCCTGGGCAGCGGCGCCATCACCCTGGCCGGCACGGCGGAGCAGAAAAGCTACTGGCTGCCGCGCGTGGCCAGTGGCGACGCCATCGCCGCCTTTGCGCTGACCGAGCCGCTGGCCGGCTCCGACGTGGCTGCCATGCAGTGCGAGGCGCGGCTGGACGGCGAGCACTACCTGCTGAACGGCGAAAAGATCTGGATCTCCAATGGTGGCATCGCCGACTTCTACTGCGTGTTCGCCCGCACCGGCGAGGCGCCGGGCACGCGCGGCATCTCCGCCTTCATCGTCACGCCGGACATGCCGGGCTTCGACATCGTCGAGCGGCTGGAAGTGATGGCGCCGCACCCGCTGGCGCACCTGCGCTTCACCGATATGCGCGTGCCTGCGGCCAACCGTCTGGGGCCGTCCGGCGAAGGCTTCAAGCTGGCGATGCGCACGCTGGACATCTTCCGCGCCTCGGTGGCGGCGGCGGCGCAGGGTTTCGCCCGCCGCGCGCTGGACGAAGCGGTGAGCTACGCACGGCAGCGACCGATGTTCGGCCACACCCTGGCCGACCTGCAGCTGAGCCAGGCCAGCCTGGGCAGCATGGCTACCGATATCGATGCCGCCGCGCTGCTGACCTGGCGCGCCGCCTGGCAGCGCGACGTGCTGCAGCGCCCCACCACCCGCGAAGCGGCCATGGCCAAGATGACCGCCACCGAGAACGCCCAGCGCGTGATCGACGCCGCACTGCAGCTGCACGGCGGCCTGGGGGTGAAAAGCGGCGTCAAGGTGGAGTCGCTGTACCGCGAGATCCGCGCGCTGCGCATCTACGAAGGCGCCACCGAAGTGCAGAAGCTGATCGTTGGCCGCGAGCTGCTCAAGGCCGCCAGCGCGGGAGACAGCCAATGAGCGAACTGAGCCAGCTGCCGGACGGCGGCCGCTTCCGCCGCGAGGTGCGCGTGCAGTTCATGGACTGCGACCCGGCCGGCATCGTGTTCTTCCCGCAGTACTTCTGCATGCTCAACGGCGTGGTGGAGCAATGGTGGGAACAGCTGGGCCACCCGTGGAGCCAGCTGATCATGCAGCGGCGCATCGGCACCCCCACCGCCCACCTGGAAACCGACTTCCTGCGCCCGTCGCGCATGGGCGACATCCTGCAGTTCGAACTGGCGGTAAGCCACGTCGGCACCCGCTCGCTGCAGCTGCAGCACCTGATCAGCCACCAGGGCGAGCCGCGGCTGCGCATCCGCCAGCGCCTGGTCGCCACCTCGCTGGACACCCACCAATCGCAACCCTGGCCGGACGACGTGCGGCTGGCGCTGCTGAACTTCAAGGAAACCCCGTGATGCACAAGATCATTCAACCGGAAAACTGGCTGGCCCCGCGCGGCTACTCCAACGGCATCGAGGCACGCGGCAGGCAGATCTACGTCGGCGGCCAGATCGGCTGGAACGCGCAGTGCCAGTTCGACAGCGACGACCTGGTAGCGCAGATCCGCCAGGCACTGGACAACTGCGTGGCGGTGGTGGCCACCGCCGGCGGCGAGCCCGCCCATATCGTGCGCATGACCTGGTACCTGAAAGACAAGAAGGAATACGTTGCCCGGCTGAAGGAAATCGGCCGCGCCTACCGCGAGGTGATGGGCAGCCACTACCCGGTGATGAGCGCGGTGCAGGTGGCCGACCTGGTGGAAGACCGCGCGCAGGTGGAAATCGAAGTCACCGCCGTGATTCCGGACTGACGCCATGAACGCCGCCCCTTACCAGGCCGACCCCACGCTGCTGCTGCTCACGCCGCCAGCTGCCGGCGTGCTGGAAATCCAGCTCAATCGCCCCGAGGCGCGCAACGCACTGTCCACCCCGCTGCTGCAGGCGCTGGCCGCGCTGCTGGAGCAGGCCGCGGCCGACCCGGCAGTGAACTGCGTGCTGCTCAGCGGCGGCGAGCGCTTCTTCGCCGCCGGCTCCGACCTGGCGGAGATGGCCGCCAAGGACATGGTGGCAGTGCTGCTGGACGAGCGGCGCCAGCTGTTCGCCCGCATCGCCCGCTTTCCCAAGCCGCTGATCGGCGCGGTGTGCGGCTTTGCGCTGGGCGGCGGCTGCGAGCTGGCGATGCATGCCGACATCCTGATCGCCGGCGAATCCGCCCGCTTCGGCCAGCCGGAAATCAACCTCGGGCTGATGCCGGGCGCCGGCGGCACCCAGCGCCTGCTGCGCACGGTGGGCAAGTCGCTGACCATGAAAATGGTGCTCAGCGGCCTGCCCATCACCGCCGCCGAAGCGTTGGCCGCAGGGCTGGTGGCCGAAGTCTGCGCCGATGCCGACTGCCTGCCGCGCGCCCGCGAACTGGCCGCCACCATCGCCGGCAAGGCACCGCTGGCGCTGCGGCTGGCCAAGGAGGCCATCCTGCAGGCGGACGAAACCACGCTGAGCGCCGGCCTGGCGCTGGAGCGCGCCAGCTTCGTGCTGCTGGCCGGCAGCGAGGACCGCCACGAGGGCCTGGCCGCCTTCCAGGAAAAGCGGCCACCACACTGGCGCGGCCGTTAAGCGCCCCACCCCACAGACAACACAGGAGCCCAGCGATGAGCGCACTCCCACCTTCCCGCCTGGTTGCCGTCATCGGCGCCGGCGTGATGGGCAGCGGCATAGCCATGGTGGCTGCCGCCGCCGGCCACCCGGTGCGGCTGTACGACCTGCAGCCCGAGGCCGCCGCCAACGCCGTGGCCGGCATCCGCCGCCAGTTCGCCAAACTGGCGGCCAGGGGCAAGCTGAGCGAGCAGCAGGCCGAGGCTGCGGCCAACCTTGTCAGCCCGGCGGACGCGCTGGATGCGCTTTGCGAGGCCGGGCTGGTGATCGAGGCCATCGTGGAGCGGCTGGATGCCAAGCAGGCGCTGTTCCGCCAGCTGGAAGCCGTGGTGGCCGACGACTGCCTGTTCGCCAGCAACACCTCGTCCATTTCCATCACCGCCATTGCCGCCGCGCTGCAGCAGCCGGCGCGGCTGGCCGGCATGCACTTCTTCAACCCGGCGCCGCAGATGGCGCTGGTGGAAATCGTCAGCGGTCTGGCCAGCGCCCCGCACACGTTGCAGGCGCTGACCGCCACCGCGCAAGCCTGGGGCAAGACCACGGTGGCCGCCCGCTCCGCCCCCGGCTTCATCGTCAACCGCATCGCGCGGCCGTTCTACTCGGAAAGCCTGCGCCTGGCGCAGGACGGCATAGCCGACCATGCCACGCTGGATGCGCTGCTGCGCGAGGCCGGCGGCTTTCGCATGGGGCCGTTCGAGCTGATGGACCTGATCGGCCTGGACATCAACTTCGCCGTCAGCCAGTCGGTGTGGCAGGCCACCTTCCACGACCCGCGCTACACCCCCACCCTCACCCAGCAGGAAATGGTCAACGCCGGCTGGCTGGGTCGCAAGAGCGGGCGCGGCTTCTACCACTACGGCGACGGGGTTTCCCCACCCGTGGCGCAGAGCGAGCCGCCGCAACCCTGCCCGCTCCACATCACCGTGTTCGACGACAGCGTGGCCGGCCAGGCGCTGGCCGCGCGCCTGGCGCAAGCCGGGGTGAACTTCAGCCGCAGCCACGCCGGCGACGGCTGCATCGCCAGCGTGGCCGGCGCACGGCTCTACCCCAGCGACGGCCACTGCGCCAGCCGCCGCGCACTGGAGAGCGGCCAGCCCGAGCTGATACTGCTGGACCTGGCGCTGGACTACGCCCGGGCCACGCGGCTGGCAATCCAGGCCAGCGCCGGCACCTCCCCGGCGGCGCGCGATGCCGCCATCGGCCTGCTGCAGGCCGCCGGCCTGCAGGTGACGCTGCTGCCGGACGCGGCCGGGCTGCCGGTGCTGCGCACCGTGGCCATGCTGGTGAACGAGGCCACCGACCTGCTGGGCCAGGGCCACGCCAGCGCCCACGACATCGATACCGCCATGCGCCTGGGCGTCAACTACCCCTGCGGCCCGCTGGCCTGGGGCGAGCAGATCGGCTTCTCCACCGTGCGCACGGTGATCCGCCACTTGGCCGACAGCCACGGCGAGGATCGCTACCGGGTAGCGCCGCTGCTGGAGCGGCTGCATTTCGCCGAGCTGTGCGGCCAACCTGCCGCCGCGCTGTACCACCAGAGGGGAACCGCATGAAACACGCCTATATCTGTGACGCCGTCCGCACCCCGATAGGCCGCTACGGCGGCAGCCTGGCCGGCATCCGTACCGACGACCTGGCCGCGCTGCCGATCAAGGCGCTGCTGGCGCGCCACCCGCTGCTGGACTGGTCGGCGCTGGACGACGTGCTGCTGGGCTGCGCCAACCAGGCAGGCGAAGACAACCGCAACGTGGCGCGCATGGCGGCGCTGCTGGCCGGGCTGCCGGTCAGCGCCCCCGGCATGACCATCAACCGCCTGTGCGGCTCCGGCATGGACGCGGTAGCCAGCGCCGCCCGCGCCATCGCCTGCGGCGATGCCGAGCTGATGATCGCCGGCGGCGTGGAAAGCATGTCGCGTGCGCCATTCGTGCTGCCCAAGTCGGAGCAGCCCTTCGGCCGCAGCATGGAGATTCACGACACCACCATAGGCTGGCGCTTCATCAACCCGCTGCTGCAGCGCACCTTCGGCACCGACTCCATGCCGCAGACCGCCGACAACGTCGCCGCCGCCTGCGGCATAAGCCGCGAGGCGCAGGACGCCTTCGCCCTGCGCTCGCAGCAGCGCTGGCAGCGGGCACAGGTCGCCGGCGTGTTCCGCGACGAGATCGTGCCGGTCAGCGTGGCGGTATCGCGCAAGGAAAGCCGCCAGTTCGATACCGACGAGCACCCGCGCCCGGACACCACGCTGGACGGCCTGGCGCGCCTCAAGGGCATCAACGGGCCGGAACTGAGCGTGACCGCCGGCAATGCCTCCGGCGTCAACGACGGCGCCTGCGCGCTGCTGATCGCCTCCGGGGACGCTGTGCGCCGCCACGGGCTGACACCGCGCAGCCGCATCCTCGGCATGTGCAGCAGCGGCGTGGAGCCGCGGCTGATGGGCATGGGCCCGGTACCGGCCAGCCGCAAGCTGCTGGCGCGGCTGGGGCTGAGCCTGGACGACATGGACGTGATCGAACTGAACGAAGCCTTTGCCGCCCAGGCGCTGGCAGTGATGGCCGAGCTGGGGCTGGAGGCGGACGACACCCGCGTCAACCCCAACGGCGGCGCCATCGCCATGGGCCACCCGTTGGGCATGAGCGGCGCGCGCCTGCTGGCCACCGCCAGCTACGAGCTGCAACGCCGCCAGGGCCGCTATGCGCTGTGCAGCATGTGCATCGGCGTCGGCCAGGGCATCGCGGTGGTGCTGGAGCGCGTCTAGCGCCACGCCACGCTTGCGGCCAACCCTGCCCGGCACATTGCTTCAGTTATCAATATTTGAATTTTCAATTTTTCAGATTCGCAGATTTGTTGACAGTAAGCCGCCACTACAGCCAATGATGCTGCGCCGGGCAGACCCCGAGTCATGACCGAGCGGCAGCACAGGAGGAGACCCACCATGACCCAGTCTGCCCATGTCGACCGCTTCGTCATCGACAACCTGCCACCGCCGGAGCTGTGGCCGGAGTTGTGCTTCACCCGGCCGGAGCTGCAGTTTCCGCCGCGGCTCAATGCCGCGGTGCGCCTGCTCGACGATGCCGTGGCCGAAGGCCATGGCGAGCGCACCGCCATCATCGGCAAGGATGGCAGCTGGACCTACGCCCAGCTGCAGGCGCAGGTCAACCGGCTGGCGCGGCTGCTGTGCGAGGACATGGGCCTGCAGCCGGGCAACCGCGTGCTGCTGCGCGGCGCCAATTCGCCGATGTTCGCCGCGCTGTGGCTGGCGGTGTGGAAGGCCGGCGGCGTAGCGGTGGGCACCATGCCCTTGCTGCGCGCCAAGGAGCTGAAGCAGATCCTGCAGCTGGCGCAGATCAGCCATGCGCTGTGCGACGCGCAGCTGGCCGAGGAGCTGCTGCTGGCGCAGCAGGACTGCCCGGCGCTGCAGCAGGTGCAGCTGTACGGCAGCGCCGGCTTCGAGCGCCTGCTGGCCGCCAAGCCGGACGACTTCACCGCGGTGGATACCGCCGCCAGCGACCCGGCACTGATCGCCTTCACCTCCGGCACCACCGGCGTGCCCAAGGGCTGCATCCACTTCCACCGCGACGTGATGGTGATGTGCGAACTGGTGCCGCGCCACTTCCTGCAGCCGCAGGCCGGCGATGTGTTCATCGGCACCCCGCCGCTGGCCTTCACCTTCGGCCTGGGCGCGCTGCTGTGCTTCCCGCTGTACAGCCGAGCCAGCACCGTGCTGCTGGAGCGGCTGCCGGCCGAGGAGCTGGCGCAGGCCATTGCCCGCCACCGCGCCACCATCTGCGCCACCTCGCCCACCGCCTACCGGCAGATGACACCGTTGGCCGCACGCTACGACCTGTCCAGCCTGCAGAAATGCCTGTCCGCCGGCGAGGCGCTGGCCACCGCCACCCGCGAACACTGGCATGCCGCCACCGGCATCCAGATCCACGATGGCATCGGCGGTACCGAGATGATCCACATCTACATCGCCTCGCGCCCCGAGCAGTACCGGCCGGGCGCCATCGGCAAGCCGCTGCCGGGCTTCGAAGCCATGCTGGTGGACGACGACATGCGCCCGGTGCCGGTGGGCAGCGAGGGCAAGCTGGCGATCAAGGGACCGACCGGCTGCCGCTACCTGGCCGACGAGCGGCAGCAGAAATATGTGCGCCAGGGCTGGAACATCACCGGTGACACCTTCCATCAGGATGCGGACGGCTATTTCTACTACCACGCGCGGGTGGACGACATCATCGTCACTTCCGGCTACAACGTGGCCGGGCCGGAGGTGGAATCGGTGCTGCTGGAGCACCCGGCGGTGGCCGAGTGCGCGGTGATAGGAATACCGGATGCCGATCGCGGGCAGATCCTGAAGGCTTTCGTGGTGCTGGCCACCGGCCACGCCGCCAGCGATGGCCTGGTGAAGGAGTTGCAGGATTTCGTGAAGCAGCAGGCGGCGCCGTACAAGTACCCGCGCGCGGTGAGTTTCGTGGCGGCGCTGCCGCGCACCGAAACCGGCAAGCTGCAGCGTTTCAAGCTGCAGCAGCTGCCCTGAGCCGCCAGCCGGGCTGGCTTACGCCGGAGGAGCCCCCTCTTCCGGCGCCATCACGCCACCTTGTGCCAGGTGGCTTTTCAGTTTGCCCAGCAGGGCGGACAGGCTGTCCAGCTCGGCGGGCTCCAGTCCGCCGAACAGCGACATCACCCAGCGCTCGTGTTCCGCCGCCATGGCGGCGAACTCCTGGCGCCCTTTCGCCGTCAGGCTCACCAGGTAGGCGCGGCGGTCGTCCGGGGCGTCAACACGGGCGATCAGCCCCTCTTCCACCAGCCGGTCCACCAGGCCGGTGACATTGCCGCCGGTCACCATCATGCGCTGCGACAGCTCGCGCATGCGCAGACCCTCCGGGTAGCGCTGCAGCTGCGCCATCAGGTCGAAGCGCGGCAAGGTGGTGTCGAACTGCAGCCGCAGCATGGTGCGCAGCTGCGATTCCACCAGATTGTGACAGGCCAGCAGCTTCAGCCAGGCGCGCAGCGCTTCGTGCGAACCGGCAGGCAGGTCGCGGGCAGGTGGCGAATCCGGGGAGGGCGTGGAGGACATGGGTTCTGGCATGACGTTGGCTCGGAATGCCGCAAATTCTAATCCATTGTTCAAGCCGGCGGCACGACTTGTAACAGGGCGGCACCTTGGCCGCAAAAACAAAAAGAGGCTGGCCGCGGCCAACCTCTCCGTTGCTGCGACGCCTTATTTTTTCATCAGCTTGGCAAACGCCGCCGCCATGGCGCCGCCGCCCTGCTCCTGCTGCGCCTGCTGCCGCGGCTTGCCACCACCGCGCGGCTCGCTGCGGCCGGCGCCGCTGCGGCTGCTGGTACCCGGCTCGTCGTCCAGGCGCATGGTCAGCGCGATGCGCTTGCGCGGCACGTCCACCTCCAGCACCTTCACCTTCACCACCTGGCCGGCCTTCACCACCGTGCGCGGGTCGTCCACGTACTTGGTGGACAGCGCCGAGATATGCACCAGGCCGTCCTGGTGCACGCCGATATCGACGAAGGCGCCGAAGTTGGCCACGTTGGTCACCACGCCTTCCAGCACCATGCCCGGCTGCAGGTCCTTGATGTCCTCCACGCCGTCCTGGAAGGTGGCGGTTTCGAACGCCGGGCGCGGGTCGCGGCCGGGTTTTTCCAGTTCCTTGAGGATGTCGATCACCGTGGGCAGGCCGAAGCGCTCGTCGGTGTAGTCGGTGGCGCGCACGCTCTTGATGAAGCTGATGTCACCGATGATGTCCTTCACCGCGCGGCCGGTCTTGCCGACGATGCCTTCCACCACCGGGTAGGCTTCCGGGTGCACCGAGGAGGCATCCAGCGGGTTGGCTCCGCCCATGATGCGCAGGAAGCCGGCCGCCTGCTCGAAGGTCTTGTCGCCCAGGCGGCTGACTTTCAGCAGCTCGCGGCGGCTCTTGAAGGCGCCGTTGGCGTCGCGGTGGGCCACGATGTTGGCCGCAAGCGTGCTGTTGAGGCCGGAGACGCGGGTGAGCAGCGGCACCGAGGCCATGTTCACGTCCACACCCACCGCGTTCACGCAGTCTTCCACCACCGCGTCCAGGCTGCGCGCCAGCTGGCTCTGGTTCACGTCGTGCTGGTACTGGCCGACGCCGATGGATTTCGGGTCGATCTTCACCAGCTCGGCCAGCGGGTCCTGCAGGCGGCGGGCGATGGACACCGCGCCGCGCAGGCTCACGTCCAGATCGGGGAATTCCTTCGCCGCCAGTTCGGAGGCGGAGTACACCGAGGCGCCCGCCTCGCTGACCACGATCTTGTTCATCGGCAGCTGCGGGAAGGCGCGGATCAGCTCCTGCGCCAGCTTGTCGGTTTCGCGGCTGGCGGTGCCGTTGCCGATGGCGATCAGCTCCACCTTGTGGCGGGTGCACAGCGCCGCCAGGGTGGCGATGGAGCGGTCCCAGTCGCGGCGCGGCTCATGCGGAAAGATGGTGGTGGTATCCAGCAGCTTGCCGGTGTTGTCCACCACCGCCACCTTCACGCCGGTGCGCAGGCCCGGGTCCAGGCCCAGGGTGGCGCGCGGGCCGGCCGGCGCGGCCAGCAGCAGGTCCTTGAGGTTGGCCGCAAACACCTTGATGGCTTCGGCGTCGGCAGCTTCCTTGATGCGCGACATCAGTTCCAGTTCCAGCGACAGGAATATCTTGGCACGCCAGGTCAGGCGCACGCCGTCCAGCAGCCACTTGTCGGCGGCACGACCGGCATCCTTGATGCCGAACTGTGCGGCCACCAGCTCCTCGTAGGCGGAGCGCTGCGTCAGCGGGGTATCGTCCGGCTGGTACTTCAACGCCAGGCTCAGCACGCCCTCGTTACGGCCGCGCAGCAGCGCCAGCGCGCGGTGCGACGGCGTGGTCTTCAGCAGCTCGCGGTGGGCAAAGTAGTCGGCAAACTTGGCGCCTTCCTGCTCCTTGCCGGCCACCACCGTGGCGGCCAGCTCGGCCTCACCCCACAGCTTGTCGCGCAGGCGGCCCAGCAGCACCGCATCCTCGGCAAAACGCTCGATGAGGATGGCGCGGGCACCATCCAGCGCCGCCTTGGTATCGGCCACGCCCTTGTCGGCATCCACGAAGCCTGCGGCCAACGTTTCCGGGTGCTGCGTCGGGTCGGCCAGCAGGCTGTCGGCCAGCGGCTCCAGCCCCGCTTCACGCGCAATCTGCGCCTTGGTACGGCGCTTGGGCTTGTACGGCAGGTACAGGTCTTCCAGCGTGGTCTTGTTGTCGGCGCCGTAAATGGCCGCTTCCAGCTGCGGTGTCAGCTTGTCCTGCTCGGCAATGCTCTTGAGGATGCTGTCGCGGCGGTCGTCCAGCTCGCGCAGGTACACCAGGCGCTCACCGAGCATGCGCAGCTGGGTGTCGTCCAGGCCGCCGGTGGCTTCCTTGCGGTAGCGGGCGATGAAGGGGATGGTGGCGCCCTCGTCGATCAGGGCAATGGTGGCGCTGACTTGCGCTTCGCGGACATTCAGTTCGGTAGCCAGGCGGCTGGCGATGCTCTTCAACATGCGGCGGGATTCTGTTCGAAAAACGGAAGCCGCTACTGTAACGGCATGCGCTGGAAAAGCAAGCCGCGCGGCGTGTAAAACACAAGGCCCGGCATGCGCCGGGCCTTGTGTCTGCAAGCATGCAGCGTATTACACCGCCACCGGGCGCAGCAGCCAGGCCTGCGCCTCCTCAGCCGTTTCGAAGTATTCGGCATGGCTATGGGTGAGCATGCTGGAAATATGAGATGCCAGGTTGATCCACACATCGTTGCGCACAATGGCGAAGCGGCCGAAGTCGTTCTCGTGCGCACGCATGAAGCGCACCTCCTCCATGGCCATGTCGAGGGTGAAATCCTTCATGCCGGACAGGTCCAGCAGCACATCCGGCTTGCCGTGCTCCCCGGCACGCTTGAGCAGAGCCTGTTCCAGCAGCTTGAAATCGCCGAGGGTGAACTCGTTGAACAGTGCTACATCCAGGCCATATTCCTGTTCGCGGATGGAAATCATGTCGGGCTCCTTTCTGGGTCTTGGCAACCTGCCCCCTTGTGAGCGGTGCCGGCTAAATTCACTCTGAATTCTAGCGGCGACTGGCCAGAATACCGCTGAGAATAATCAAACCCATGGCAAACAGTTCGCCCAGGCTCAGTACATGCTGCCACACCAGCACGCCGAACAGCGCAGAAAATACGACAGTCAGATAAGACAGATTGGCCACCAGCAGCTTGCGGCCAACCTTGTAGGCGCGGGTCATCGCCAGCTGCGCGATCATCGCGGTGATGCCCAGCCCGGCAATCCACGGCAGGTTGGCCGCCGTAAGCGGGTGCCAGGGCTGCCACAGCATCAGCAAGAGCCCGCCCAGGGTGGAAATCAGCGCGAAGTAGAACACCGTGCGCCATTCCGCCTCGCCGGCCTGCCCCAGCTCGCGCACGTGCAGGTAGGACCAGCCGGCGAGAAAGCCCGAGCCCAGCCCCACCAGCCCCGGCAGCAGGCCAACCCCTTGCAGCGTGGGCTTGAGCAGCAGCGCCACGCCGGCAAAACCCAGCGCCATGGCCAGCACCGCCGGCGGCGACAGCCGCTCGCGCAGCAGGATCACCGACAGCAGCGCCAGGAACAGCGGCGAGGTGTAGTTGAGGGTGACGGCGGTGGATAGCGGCAGATGGCTGATGCCGTAGAAGTAGCACAGCAGCGATACATAGCCCAGCACACCACGCTGCAGGTGGCGCGCCAGCAGGGGCGTGGCGAACGACTGCCGCCGCAGCAGCGCGCTGCCGCCCAGCAACAGCACGGCGAAGGCGGTGCGCCAGAACACCAGCTCCACCGTGCCCAGCGTGGCGGCGGCCAGCTTGACGAACACCCCCATCAGGCCGAAGTTTGCCGCGGCCAGCAGCATCCACCAGGCGCCGTTCACCGGCCGCCCCGGATCGCCAGCAGGCCGCAGGCCACGATCAGCGCCATGCCGATCAGCGCGGAAGCCGCCAGCGTCTGCCCCTGGAACAGCACGCCCAGCAGCGCGGAAAACACCACGGTGAGGTAGGACAGGCTGGACACCAGGTACTTGCGCCCTTCCTTGTAGGCGCGCGTCATCGCCAGCTGCCCGCCCAGGCCGAACAGGCCCACGGCAAGCAGCTGCAGCAGCGACGGCAGATCCGGCAGCGCGAAGCCGCCACGCAGCAGCACGATGGCCAGCCCGAACAGCGAAGCCAGCAGGAAGAACCAGAACACGATCACCGACGGCGCCTCGCCCAGCTCGCCCAGCTCGCGCACATGGAACACCGCCAGCCCGGCGCACAGGCCGGAACCCAGGCCGATCAGCCCCGGCAGCCACTGCCCGGCATCAAAGGTTGGCCGCAGGATGAAGCTGATGCCGGCCAGGCCCAGCAGCAGCGCCAGCAGTACCGGTGGTGACAGCCGCTCGCCGCGCAGCAGCACGAAGCACACCGCGAACGACAGCGAGGAGGTGTAGTTGAGGGTGACGGCGGTAGCCAGCGGCAGGTGCGTCAGCGCATAGAACAGCATGGCCATCGACAGATAGCCCATCATGCTGCGCTTGGCATGCGCGCCCAGGTGCGGGGTAAGCAGCTGGCGGGGGTTGCGCAGCATGCCGGGCAGCAACAGCAGGAAGCCGACCAGGGTGCGGTAGAACAGCACCTCGAAGGAATCGAAATGGCCGCCCAGCCGGGCGGCGAAGAAGCTCATCAGGGCAAAGAAAACGGCGGCGACCACCATCCAGCCGGAACCCAGCCGGGCAAACCATTGCTGCATGCTTACGCCCCCTTGCCGCGCGCCACGCTGGCGCCCAGGCACAAGGCGGCAAAGGCCTTGCGGTAGCGGTGGAACTCGGAGGCGTTGGCCGCACAGTCGGCATACAGCGCGCTGCGGCCATCCTGCTGCACCACCCGCAGGTGGCTGCGCAGTATCCACAGCCCGTTCAGCACGTACTCGCCCTCGCGGTATTCCAGCACCAGGCGCCCGGTCTTGCGCTGCAGTTCTGCCTTGCCGGCGGCCTCGCGGTTGCCCTGCGGCTTGCGGTAGCCATCGGCCAGCCGCGCCATCGGCTCCCGGCCCTGCAAGCGCTCGCGCCACAGCCGCACGGCCACGCCGCTGCGCTCGCGGTCTTCCGCCAGCGGTGGCAGCACGCGGATGCCGCCCTGGCTGTCGGGGCGTACCTTCCAGCCGGCGGGCAGCTCGAAGCTGACGCCCAGTGCGGGGTTTCGGTAAGGCACCGCCTGGGCGGCGGCGGCAAGCAGCAAACTAAGGAACAGCAGGCGGTGGGGGCGCATGGGTGGGCTGTCGGCAACAAGATAAGGCGCGCTGATCCGCGCTTCAGACGAAACGCCCTTCGCCACGCGAAAGGCGTGCAGCAAGAAATACGGCGCGGAAATCCGCGCCGTCGTCATTGTGCCGCACAATACAGTGTCTTAGCCAGCCAGATGTTCGCCCATCAGGCGGCGGTAGAACTCGTGGAAGTGCTGCATGCCGTCCTCGGTGGGCGACTGGTAGGGGCCGACCTCGCTCTCGCCGCGCAGCCACAACGCCTTGCGGCCATCGTGCATGCGCTGGCAGATCTCGTCGTCCTCCACCGCGGTTTCGAAGTAGGCTGCCTGCTCGGCCTCGACGAAATCCGGCTCGAACCACAGGATGTCTTCCGGGTAGTAGAACTCGGTGATCACCGTGCACTGCTCCGGCCCCTTGGGCACCACCACGCTTACCACCAGTACGTGCGGGTACCACTCCACCATGATGTTGGGGTAGTAGGTGAGCCAGATGGCGCCGAATTCCGGCTGCTGGTCGGCGTAGCGCTTGAGCACTTCCTCGTGCCACTTGCCGTACACCTTGCTGCCGGAGCGCGCCAGCTTGTTCTTCACCCCCACGGTCTGCACGTGGTACTGGTCGCCCCATTCCCACTTCAGGTCGCCGCAGTTGACGAAGTTGCCAAGGCCCGGGTGGAACGGGTCCACATGGTAGTCCTCGGAATACACCTCAATGAAAGTCTTCCAGTTGAAGTTGTATTCGGTGGTGAAGGACTTGTGGTAGCCGTAGCCTTCAAAGTTCATGTGCCTGGCCACGCCCAGCCTGGCCAGGTCGGCGGCCACATCGCGGCGGGCGTCGAACAGCAGGCCGTTCCAGCGGGTGAGCGCGGTCTGGTTCAGGTTCAGGCACGGTGTTTCCGGGAAGTGCGGCGCGCCCTGCAGCTTGCCGCCCGCATCGTAGGTCCAGCCGTGCAGATTGCACACGATGTGGTTGCCGTTGCCGCGCCCCTGGTAGATCAGGGCCTGGCGGTGGCGGCAGACATTGGAGATCAGCTTGATGTCGCCATCGACATTCTTGAGCATCTTGCCGTGGCCCATCCAGTCCAGCGTCTGGTAGTCGCCGGCGTTCGGCACCATCAGTTCGTGGCCATAGTACTGCGGGGCATCGGCAAACAGGATCTTCTGTTCCAGCTGGTAATAAGCCGGGTCGAAGTAGGTAAAGATGGGCAACTGCGCAGCAGAAGCCGTGAGCAACTGGGACGAAGCCAGATCAGACATTATTCCCACACCTCCGTGGTAGAAGATATAAGACCAGCCGAATCTCGCTCTTAACGAGTTTACGGAGAGCTATAAAAAACAAAAACCTGTCGATACCGGGGCTTGGAAGCTATTCCCCCCGGAATCGAGGCCGGGATTTTGGGCCAAATCCCCCCCTGGGGCAAGCGTTTTTTGCCGCGGTTTTTTGTGCCAAGTCAATGGATTGACCCCGGAAATACCCCTACACCCCGACATTTTAAATTTAGCCCAAAAAAACCGTTTCCATTCATGACCTTGTGTTTTTTCGCCGTCACAATCCGCCTTTTGCAGCACCCTGACGGCAGCAGGGACTCCCCCTATGGTGCAATGCACCACAAACGGCGATAATGCGCGTTCCCGCAAGGCAGCCTGCCTGCTCTGGCGCCGCGCGCGGCAAGAACAACAACACGCAACAACGGCACAGACTCTTTATCTGAAAGTCTTCGCTACGGATCCGACATGATCACCCACACCCTCGTCATCAACTGCGGCAGCTCGTCGCTGAAATTCGCGCTGATTGATACCCGCACCCAGGCCACCACGCTGAGCGGCCTGGCGGAACGGCTCGGCCTGGCCGATGCCGGCATCAGCTTCAAGCAGGACGGCCGCAAGGTGGAGCTGTCGCTGGCGCAGGGCGACCACGCCGGCGCCATGCGCGCCATCCTCGCCTACCTGAACGAGCGCGAGCTGACCGCCAGTGTCAGCGCCATTGGCCACCGCGTGGTGCACGGCGGCGAGACCTTCAAGCAATCCACCCTGATCGACGCCGGCGTGATCGCCGCCATCGAGCGCTGTGCGCGGCTGGCGCCGCTGCACAACCCGGCGCACCTGCTGGGCATCCGCACCGCCATGCAGTGCTTCCCCGGCCTGCCGCAGGTGGCGGTGTTCGATACCGCCTTCCACCAGAGCATGCCGCAGCACGCCTACCTGTACGCGGTGCCGATGCGGCTGTACCGTGAGCACGGCGTGCGCCGCTACGGCTTTCACGGCACCAGCCACCGCTATGTCAGCGCCGAGGCGGCGCGCATGCTGGGCAAACCCCTGGCCGACACCGCGCTGGTCAGCGCCCACCTGGGCAACGGCGCCTCGGTGGCGGCGGTGCTGGGCGGGCGCAGCGTGGACACCAGCATGGGCCTGACCCCGCTGGAAGGCCTGGTGATGGGCACCCGCTCCGGCGACATCGACCCCGGTGTGTTCGGCTACCTGGCCACCGAGCTGGACACCGACATCCAGGGCGTCACCAATATCCTCAACCAGCAGTCCGGCCTACTGGGCCTGTCCGAATTGTCCAGCGACTGCCGCGAGCTGGAGCAGGCCGCCGCCGACGGCCATACCGGTGCCATCGTCGCGCTGGAAGTGTTCTGCTACCGCCTGGCCAAGCAGATCGCCGCCATGACCGTGGCGCTGGGCCGGCTGGATGCGCTGGTATTCACCGGCGGCATCGGCGAGAACTCGCCGCTGATCCGCGGCAAGGTGATCCGCCAGCTGGGTTTGCTCGGCCTGCAGCTGGACGCTGCGGCCAACGATGCCGCCTGTCGCGGCCAGTCCGGCCGCATCAGCCGCGCCGACGGCACCGCCGCGCTGGTGGTAAACACCAATGAAGAGCTGATGATCGCGCTGGATACCGCCGCCCTTACCGGGCAGCAAGGAGCGTAAGCCATGCAGACCTTCCTGATCGCCCCGGTCGGCTTTGACGCCGGCCTCACCTCGGTATCGCTGGGCCTGCTGCGCGCACTGGAGCGCGACGGACTGAAAGTGGGCTTCGTGAAGCCCATCGCCCAGGGTGGCGAAGGCGCCGAGCCGGAACGCTCCAGCCACTTCGCCCGCGAGCTGTGTCACCTCAACGCGCCGACGCCGATCAGCATGGAGCGCGCCGAACACCTGCTGAGCCAGGGCCAGCTCGACCAGCTGCTGGAAGAAGTGGTAAGCCTGTACCAGCAGGCTGCGGCCAACGTGGACGTGGTAATCGTCGAGGGCCTGGTGCAGGACCAGCAACACGTGTTCAGCACCTATATCAACAGCAAGATCGCACGCACCCTGCAGTGCGAGGTGCTGCTGGTGGGTGCCGGCGGTGCGCTGCCCAGCCACGAGCTGGCGGAAAAGCTGGAAATCGCCATGCAGGCCTTCAATGGCGGCAGCAACCGCATCGCCGGTTACATCCTCAACCGTCTGCCGGCCGGGCAGGATGCCAGAACGTTGGCCGCAGAGATCGCCGCCAGCAGCCACCTGCTGCAGACGCGGCGCATCCCCTGCCTGGGCGGCATTCCGCTGGAGCCGGAGCTGATGGCGCCGCGCACGCTGGACGTGGCCAACTACCTGAAGGCGCGCCTGCTGCACGCCGGCCAGATCACCCGCCGCCGCGTGCTAAGCATGTCGGTGATGGCGCGCTCGGTGCCGCACATCGTGCACCTGCTCAAGCCCGGCGCACTGGTGATTGCCCCCGGCGACCGCGAAGACGTGATCCTGGCCACCGCCATGGCGGCGATGAACGGCGTGCCGCTGGCCGGCCTGCTGCTGACCTGCGGCGCGGAGCCGGACCCGCGCGTGGCGCAGCTGTGCCACAAGGCGTTCACCAGCGGCATGCCGGTGCTGTCCATCGACACCAACACCCTGGACACCACCACGCTGATCGCGGCGATGAACCGCCAGGTGCCATCCGACGACCTGGAACGCATGGAACGGGTGGTGGATTTCGTTGCCGAGCACCTGAACACCGCCGTGCTGCAGCAGCGCATCGGCGACAGCCACGAGAAACGCCTGTCGCCGCCGGCCTTCCGCTACCAGCTGATGGAAAAGGCGCGCCGCGCCGCCAAGCGCATCGTGCTGCCGGAAGGCAACGAGCCGCGCACGGTGCAGGCCGCCGCCATCTGCCACGAGAAAGGCATTGCCCGCTGCGTGCTGATCGGCGACCGCGAGGAAATCACCCACGTGGCCGAGGCGCAGGGCATCGTGCTGCCGGCCGGGGTGGAGATCGTCGACCCCAACGAGGTACGCGGCCGCTACGTGGCACCGATGGTGGAGCTGCGCAAGAGCAAGGGCCTGAACGCGCCGATGGCCGAACAGCAGCTGGAAGACAACGTGGTGCTGGGCACCATGATGCTGGCGCTGAACGAGGTGGACGGCCTGGTATCCGGCGCGGTGCACACCACCGCCAACACCATCCGCCCTGCCCTGCAGCTGATCAAGGCGGCGCCCGGCGCCAGGCTGGTCTCCAGCGTGTTCTTCATGCTGATGCCGGACCAGGTGCTGGTCTACGGCGACTGTGCGGTGAACCCGGATCCGAGCGCGGAGGAGCTGGCCGACATCGCCATCCAGAGCGCGGACTCCGCCGCCGCCTTCGGCATTCCGCCGCGGGTGGCGATGATCTCCTACTCCACCGGCGCCTCCGGCAGTGGCGACGACGTGGAAAAGGTGCGCGAGGCCACCCGCATCGCCCGCACCAAGCGCCCCGAACTGCTGATCGACGGCCCGATGCAGTACGACGCCGCCAGCGTGGAATCGGTGGGCCGGCAGAAGGCGCCGGACAGCCCGGTAGCCGGCCGCGCCAATGTGTTCGTGTTCCCGGACCTGAACACCGGCAACACCACCTACAAGGCGGTGCAGCGCTCCGCCGGCGTGGTGTCGGTGGGGCCGATGCTGCAGGGGCTGAAGAAGCCGGTGAACGACCTGTCGCGCGGCGCGCTGGTGGACGACATCGTCTACACCATCGCCCTCACCGCCATTCAGGCCGAGCAGCTGCCGGCGGAGTAACACCGGCGCCCGGACGCCAACGGCGCAGCCGGGAACGTGGGCAGCCCCTCCACACGCAACAAGGCCCCCGCTCTGCGGGGGCCTTGTCTCATGCGGCCAACCTTGCTGCTTTTCGGCAGCCACACTCCCCGGATGTGCTGCGCTTATCCGGGTTACGGTGCCATCTACTTCCCCGGATGCGCCTGCGGCGCATCCGGGCTAGCAAGCTAGGAACCGCCGAGGTTGAACTCCACGCCCGGCACTTTTTCCGGCTGCCCGGTCTGCTGGATTTCCCGGCTGGCCGCCTGTGCCGCACTGCGCAGCGGCTCCGGCAGCGAACCCCACAGATCGATGATGGCCGCCGCCAGCAATTGCCCGCCCAGGCATTCGCTGCTGGCATCCAGCACCTGAGCCAGCGCCTGCAGCTGCAAGGCCTGCTCTGCCGCCAGCGGCAGCTTCTGCATGCGCACCGATGAACTCTTCAGATCGCAGCAGGCCAGGCCGTGCTCGCGGTTCGTCAACAGCTCGCCAACCTGCTTGTCCAGCATCTGCCCCATGATCCCTCTCCTTTGCTGACCGTGTGTCACCAGCATAGGCCAGCGTGGCGGCAATGCCAGTTGGTGCGTGGTGCACTGCGCAATACAAACAATTGTCTGCATGCAAAAAATCCGTTACGAACCAGCTGCTTGCCGAATTCAAACAATTGTTTTAGCCTGTGCGCACGGGTCAAACACTCGTTCGAAAAGAAAAGCCAGTGCAGCCCGCCAGAGGCATTGCCGGCACAACACGAGGAAACTACATGTCTCTCAACGCCATCATCGAGTGGTTCATTCCGGACAGCATCCGCCAGGATGCCGACGGGCTGATCCGCGCGCGCACCGTGGTCAGCGTCGGCCTGCTGGCCGGGGTCATCGCACCGCTGTTCGCCATCTCCTATTTCAAGCTGCACCACCCGGCCATGGGCACCGGCATCGTGGTGGGCGGCATGGCCATGCTGCTGGGCGCACTGCTGCTCAAGCTCAGCGGTGCGCTGCGCGTGGTGGCGCAGTTCATCGTGCTGGTGATGTACCTGATGGTGTGCTGGATGGTGTATGTGAACGGCGGCATCATGTCCACCAGCATCATGTGGTTCGCCTCGGTGCCGTTTGCCGCCATCTTCGTCAGCGGCCGCACTTCCGGCATTGTGTGGACGCTGCTGACTTTCAGCATGATCGCAGTGATGTTCCTGCTGTCCGCCGCCGGCGACATCCCGCCCACGCCGATCGCCCACGAGGAGTTGCCCATCCTGCAGGCCAAGTCGCTGATCGGCCTCACCCTGGTGGTGCTGAGCCTGGCGCTGGCCTACGACCGCGCCAAGTCGCGCAGCTTCGCCCGGCTGGAGCAGGCGCGCGAAGCCGCCGAACACGCCACCCGCGCCATGAAGGAGATGATGGAACAGGTCACCCGCTCCATCAGCGCCGCCTCCAGCGAAAGCCGCGACATTGCCGGCAGCACGCAGATGATCGCCCGCACCATGAGCACGCAGCGCCACCGCGCCGAAGGCATGGTGGTGATCGCGCAGCAGATGGCGGTGGTCACCAGCCAGAACGCCGCGCAGTCGCACAGCGCCACCAGCATGGCGCACAACGCCGGCTCTGCGGCCAACGATGGCGGCGCGGCAATGGACCAGGCGGTGGGCCAGCTGAACCAGGCCGGCGAAGTGATCGCCCACGCGGTGCAGCGCATGGAAGAACTGGAACAGCGCAGCGCCGAGGTGAACGGCATCGTGCAGCTGATCCGCGACATTGCCGACCAGACCAACCTGCTGGCGCTGAACGCCGCCATCGAGGCCGCCCGTGCCGGCGAAATGGGCCGCGGCTTTGCCGTGGTGGCCGACGAGGTGCGCAAGCTGGCCGAGCGCACCCAGCACGCCACGCTGGATATCGAACAGAAAATCGGCCTGATCGTCAGCGGCACCCACCAGGCCATCGACGCCATCCGCAACGGCAATGATCAGGTGCACGCCGGCCGCCAGCACGCGCTGGATGCGCAGCAGCGCCTGGCCGGCATCATCCGCGACACCCACGCGCTGGCACAGCTGCTGGGCGAGGTGTCGCAGGCAGAGGAATGCCAGAACCAGGGTTTTGCGCAGTTTGCCGGCGACATCGGCGCGGTGGGCGATGCCAGCCGCACGCTGTCCGGCGAGACGGAAACCATTGCCAGCGCCACCGAGCGGCTGGACAAGCTGATGGCCGAGCTGGGCGACAATGTGCAGCAATTCCGCCTGGCCACCGCCTGAGAAGGTTGGCCGCAAAGCAAAACCGCCTGCCGCTATGCCGGTCAGGCGGTTTTTTTTGCATCCAGCCTTCAGCCCTTAGCCGAAGGCCAACTCCAGCACCCCGGCCACCGCCGAGTCGGCATGGTGGCCGATGGCACGCGCCTGCGGCACCTGCCCGCTCAAGCGCGGGCTGGCATTGGCCATGCGGTGCGGGTACCCCACCAGCTGCAGCATTTCCACATCGTTCTGCGCATCGCCGAACGCCGCGCAGTCCTGCGCTGCAACGCCCAGCTGCGCCAGCAACAGCGACAAGGCGCTGCCCTTGCTCACTCCCGCCGCCATCACCTCCAGGTAGCAATCCTGCGAGTACACCAGCGCCAGCTGGCCTTCGAAGCGGTGCAGGATGTCCTGCTCGATGGCCGCCAGCCGTTCCGGCGCCGCATGGTAGATGATCTTGGCGACATTGCTGCCGTGGTAATCCACCAGGCTGTCCACCTGCTGCGCCTTGCCGGCATAAGCCAGCAGCGGCCCGTGGTAGCGGCAGGCCAGGCGGTGCTCGTCCAGGTACAGCGCCATCTCGGCATCGCCGGCCAGCACCGGCTGCACCAGCTTGTTCACCAGCGCCGGCGCCAGGTTGGCCGCATACAGTTCGCGGTCGTCGTGGGCATGCACGCGGGCGCCATTGGAGCTGATCACGCTGATGGACAGATCCTGCCCCGCAGCCAGGATGTTGCGCACATCGCGGTGGTGGCGGCCGGTGGCGACGATCAGCTGGCAGCCGGCGGCGGCAGCGCGGCGCAGTGCCTGCCAGCTGCGGGCGTTGACGCGGGAATCGGCATCCAGCAGGGTGCCGTCCAGATCGGTGGCAATGGCGCGAAACATGGTGATCTCCTGGTAACAGACCCAGCAATTGTGCACCTTCATGCACAAACACGCAAACAATCATGCAAAAACGTGCTGCAAATCTGGCAATAAATTGACCTGCCACGCCCGATGCTGCACGATTGCGCAAACTTTACCGGCCAAACACGCATGAACAGCGACAACACCCTGCTCCGCCCCGGCAATACCAGCCTGCCCAGCGAACGCCAGCATTACATCCGCCAGCTGCTGCTGCAGGACGGCCGCGTGCTGGCCACCGAGCTGGCGCAGGCGCTGGGCGTGTCGGAAGACTCTATCCGCCGCGATCTGCGCGAACTGGCCGCCAGCGGCGCCTGCAAGCGGGTGTACGGCGGCGCGGTGGCGATGACGCCCAACACCGGCAGCTTCAGCGAGCGCAGCCGCGAGCATGTGGCCAGCAAGGTGCGACTGGCGGCGGCGGCGGTACAGCTGCTGCAGCCGGGGCAGTTCGTGTTCCTGGATTCCGGCACCACCAACCTGGAAATCGCCCGCGCGCTGCCGGACATGGCACTGAGCATCGCCACCAACTCCATCCCCATCGCCGCCACCCTGCTCGGCCGCCAGCAGTTCGAAGTCACCCTGGTGGGCGGGCGCATGGATCACCGCATCGGCGGCACCATCGGCACCGCCGCCGCGCTGGAGGTGCAGGCGATGCGGCCGGACATCTGCTTTCTGGGCACCTGCTCGGTGGACATCGAGCTGGGCATCGGCACCACCATCGCCGAGGAAGCCGCGTTCAAGCGCCTGCTGGTGCGCCAGTGCAGCCAGATTGTGCTGGCGGTCACCAACCAGAAGCTGGGCACCGCCTCGCCGTTCGCGGTGACGCCGCTTGCCGAGGTGAGCCGGCTGGTGATCGAAGCCGACGCCGAGCCGCACAAGGTGGCGCAGCTGCAGGGCAGCGGCGTGCCGCTGCTGTTCGCCGCACGCGGCTGATACCCGCCAAACGAAAACGGCGCACAGTTCTCACTGTGCGCCGTCTTGTTTGCGGCCAACGTTGGCCGCATGAATCATGCGTGGCTTACACCCGCTCGCCCCACAGGTCGTGCTCGCTGGAATCCACGATCTCGACCTCGACGAAATCGCCCGGCTGCAGCTGGGCGCCATCCTCGATGAACACCAGGCCGTCGATTTCCGGCGCATCGGCGTAGCTGCGGCAGATGGCGGTGCCGTCTTCGTCAACCTCGTCCACCAGCACGGTGCAGCGGCTGCCGATACGGGCGGCCAGGCGTGCGGCGGAGATTTCCGCCTGCACCGCCATGAAGCGCTCCTTGCGGTCTTCCTTCACCTCTTCCGGCACCGGCTCGGCCAGCTCGTTGGCCGCGGCGCCTTCCACCGGCGAGTAGGTGAAACAGCCGACGCGATCCAGCTGCGCTTCGCGGATGAAGCTCAGCAGCTCCTCGAAGTCTTCTTCGGTTTCGCCCGGGAAGCCGACGATGAAGGTGGAGCGGATCACCAGCTGCGGGCAGATCTCGCGCCATTTCTTGATGCGGCCCAGCACGTTCTCGCTGTTGGCCGGGCGCTTCATCAGCTTGAGGATCTTCTGGCTGGCGTGCTGGAACGGGATATCCAGGTACGGCAGGATCTTGCCCTGCGCCATCAGCGGAATGATTTCGTCCACGCTCGGGTACGGGTACACGTAGTGCAGGCGCACCCAGATGCCGTGCTTGCCCAGCTCCTCGCACAGCTCCAAGAGGCGGGTCTTGATCGGGCGGCCGTTGTAGAAGCCCAGCTTGTACTTGGCGTCCACGCCGTAGGCGGAGGTGTCCTGCGAGATGATCAGCAGCTCCTTCACGCCGGCTTTGGCCAGGTTGGCCGCTTCGGCCAGGATACTGTCGATCGGGCGGCTGTCCAGGTCGCCGCGCATGGACGGGATGATGCAGAAGGTACAGCGGTGGTTGCAGCCCTCGGAAATCTTCACGTAGGCGTAGTGCTTGGGCGTCAGGCGCACGCCGATGTCCGGCACCAGGTCCACGAACGGGTCGTGCGGCTTGGGCAGGTGGGTGTGCACGTGGTCCATCACCTCGTCGGTGGCGTGCGGGCCGGTGATGGCCAGCACCGAGGGGTGCGCGTCCTTCACCACGTCGCCCTTGGCACCCAGACAGCCGGTCACGATGACCTTGCCGTTCTCGTTCAGCGCCTCGCCGATGGCGTCCAGCGATTCCTGCACCGCGGCGTCGATGAAGCCACAGGTGTTCACCACCACCAGGTCGGCGCCGTCGTAGGTACCGGAAATTTCATAGCCCTCGGCGCGCAGGCGGGTGAGGATCTGTTCGGAATCGGAGGCGGCCTTGGGGCAGCCCAGGCTTACGAAACCGACTTTTGGTGCAAGTTGCGACATGTAAACGTCAACCCTGATAGATCATGAATACAGAAAGCCGGGCCCTGCAAGCAGGGTCCGGCTGTTCTAAGGTGCTGCGGATTATAGGAAAAACCGCGCCAGAAAAAAACTGGCTGCCGCTTATTTTTTCTCGTCGTCGTTGCTCGGCGGGTAGGCAGGGAAGCCGAAGCCGCTGAACATGGTGCGCGCCTGTTCCTGCATGCGGTTCTGCATGTCGAGGAACATATTGGTGCTCTGGTCCAGGTAGCTGGTCATCATGTTCTGCATCGCCGGGCCCTGGAAGTTCAGGAAGTCGGACCACAGCTTGGCGCCCAGCATCGGGTTGTCGCCGTACATGGTCTTGGCCTGCTCCTGCATGCGCTGCTGCAGTTGCGCGAACATCTGCAGGTTCTTCTCCAGGAACGGGCCCATCATGCCCTGCATGGCCTGGCCGTAGTAGCGGATGAACTGGGTCAGCACTTCGTAGCTGAACATCGGGGCGCCGCCGCTTTCCTCTTCCAGGATGATCTGCAGCAGCACACTGCGGGTGATGTCTTCATGGCTCTTGGCATCCAGCACCTGGATGTCCACGTTATCCAGTACCAGCTGCTTTACATCGCCCAGGGTGATGTAGGAACTGGTAGCCGTATCGTACAGACGACGGTTCGGATACTTCTTGATGACCCGCTTCTCAACACTCATGTATCACTCCCAGCATTATCGTTTTGTTGTGTGCTGCCACATTACCATATTTGCAACACACTAGAGTAAAACTCCTAGGCGCTGATGTTGCACTGCGCTAAGATCGCCCCGTCATTGTGCAACGCACAATCAGACCGCAAATATTGTGCGGTGCCACAGCAATAAAAACAATGGCTGCTGCGCCATGACCGACGTTCTACCATCAACTGCGAGTGAGGGTTTGCAAAGATGAATGCCAACGAACAACTGAACAAGCTGTCTTTCAACGCGCTGGAAGTTGCCTTCCGCATGGCCCAGATTTCCCTGGATAGCGCCGAGAAATTTGCCAAGCTGAGCCTGGAACTGTCCAAGCAATCGCTGGAAGACAATGTGAAGCTGGCCCGTGAACTGGGTGACGTGAAAGAGCCGCAGCAGGCCGTAAGCAGCCTGAACCAGCTGGCTGCACGCAACCTGGAACAGGCCATGACCAATTCGCGCAACGTTTACGACATCGTGTCGCAAACCCAGGCCGAACTGGGCAAGCTCGCCGAAGACAACTTCAACGAGCTGAACAAGAACGTGATCTCCAACCTGGAAGCGCTGACCAAGAACGCACCGGCCGGCTCCGAAACCCTGGTGAACAGCCTGAAATCGGGCCTGGCCGCCGGCACTGCCGCGCTGCACACCCTGAGCAAGGCTGGCCAGCAGGTAGCGGACTTCGCCGACAGCAGCGTGAAAGCTGCCGCCAGCGCCACCGCCGATGCAGTGAAGAGCGCCGCCAAGCGCACCAGCTAAGTCTTGCACTGCAGCTGACAAGGGCCGCCTGGCGGCCCTTTTGTTTTGCCTGCCGGTCTGCACGGCGCTGCAATGCAGCAGCAGATTGCGCATCCAGCCCTGCCCTGCCGCCGGCCTGCCGGCATCCGCCACGCTAGTCACACTGCCCTGCAGCATGCCAGGCGGATTCACGGCAGCAAAGAAAATGCCGCTCACGTGCAGTGAGCGGCATTTTTTCTTGACAGCCGGTATCTTGCCGGCTTGCGGCCAACCCCGGGGTTGGCCGCAAATCTTTATACGGACAGATAGGACGACTGCTTCAGCCCGCGGCAGAACTCGGCGAAGTACACCGAGCGCTCCTCGCTGCTCAGCCCGGCCATGCGTGCCTTGCCTTCGTAGCGGTTGAGAATCTCCTCCGGCGACAGGTGCACGTAGCGCAGCATGTCTTCGATGGTGTCGTGCTCTTCCACGCCCTCGAAGCTCACCTTGCCGCCTTCGCGCACGTACACGTTCACCGAATCGGTATCGCCGAACAGGTTGTGCATGTCGCCCAGGATCTCCTGGTAGGCACCCACCATGAACACCGCGATCAGGTATTCCTCGCCCGGCTCCACCGCGTGCACCGGCATGCTGGATTCGATGCTCTGCTGGTCGACGTAGTGCTTCACCTTGCCGTCGGAGTCGCAGGTCAGATCCTGCAGCACCGCGCGGCGGGTCGGCTGCTCGTCCAGGCGGTGCAGCGGCATGATGGGCAGCACCTGGTCGATGGCCCAGGTATCCGGCAGGCTCTGGAATACCGAGAAGTTGCAGAAGTACTTGTCGGCCAGCTTTTCGGTCAGCTCGTCGTACACCTGGCGCTGCGAGCGCTGGCTGGCGGTGAGCTGCGCCTGCAGGCGGCGGCACAGTGCGGCGTGCACCTGCTCTGCCAGCGCCTTTTCCTTCAGCGTGATGCGGCCTTCGGCATACATGTCCGACACTTCCGAGCTCAGGTGGCTGGCGCGGTAGTAGGTTTCGGTCACCATCTCGGCATCGGTCAGGCTCATCAGCTCGAACAGCTTGCGCACCGGCTTGGGCAGCGCCTGCACGTCCTCGACCGCCGGCACGGTATCCGGCAGACGCTCCACATCGGTCACATTCATCAGCAGCACGGCGTGGTGCGCGGTCATGGCGCGGCCGGATTCGGAAAAGATGCGCGGGTGCGGAATGTCGTTCTCGGCGCAGAACTCGTGCAGCATGGACACGATCACGTTGGCGTATTCGTCCATGTCGTAATTGATGGAGCTGGCATTGCGCGAGTGGGTACCGTCGTAATCCACGCCCAGGCCGCCGCCCACGTCCACGTGGTCCACCGGCAGGCCCAGCGCGCGCAGCTCGCCAAAGTAGCGGATGGCTTCACGGAAGCCGGCGCGGTAGTCGGCGATGTTGGCGATCTGCGAGCCCATGTGGAAGTGCATCAGGCGTACATTGTTGCCGTGACCGGCCGCCACCAGCTTGTCCACCGCCGAGATCAGCTGCGCTGCCGACAGGCCGAACTTGCCCTTCTCGCCGCCGGTATCCGCCCACTTGCTGGACGCCAGCGACGACAGCCGCACGCGCAGGCCGATATTGGCCTTCACGCCCAGCTTGGCGCTTTCCTGGATCAGCAGGTCGACTTCGGATTCCTTCTCGATCACGATGAACACTTCGTGACCCAGGCGCTGGCCCATCAGTGCCAGGCGGATGAAATCGCGGTCCTTGTAGCCGTTGCAGACGATGGTGCCGCCCTTGGGCGACAGCGCCAGCACAGCCATCAGCTCCGGCTTGGAGCCGGCTTCCAGGCCGATGGACACGTCCTGGGTGGCGATGATGCTTTTCACCACCGCTTCTTGCTGGTTGACCTTGATCGGGTAGATGGCGGTGTAGCGATTGTCGTAGTTCTGGCTGGCAATCGCGTTATCGAAGGCGCGGCACAGGCGGGTGACGCGATCCTGCAGAATGTCCGGAAAGCGCACCAGGAGCGGCATGTCCAGGCCCTTGTCCGCCAGGGTGTTGGCGAGTTCGTGCAGATCGATCTCGCAATGGTGACGCGCGTTGGGGCGCACTTTGACACAACCGTTGTCGCCGACATTGAAATAGCCAGCGCCCCAATGCCGGATGCCATACAGGCTCCGGCTATCCGCCACAGTCCAAGCCATGAAAGGATTTCCTAATAGTAAAAGATTGGAAAACTGCTCCTTAGTGCGCGGCTTTCGGGCTAAGCGCCGCTAACAAAACCCCTGATCCTGCGTTGCGCCTTGGCTCAGGTTCTCTGCGAGGTTTTGTTAGCAGCGCTCAGAAAGCTTCATGTGGGCCTGGGATGTCGGAGCGCGCAATAAATGGCGGTTGCCGCCAAAAACGAGCGCGGATTTTAGCAATCTCACGCCCCTTGACAAGCAGAATTTTCCCCTGTCCATTTTAATGAACAAGCATCAAAAACCCCACCTGCCGGCGGCGCCACAATACGCTCGTTATGTGAATGTTTTTTAACAAGTTTATGTCAAAAATGCGCAAATGAAAGCCGGGGCGGCTCGTCCATGATTTTCGACACCGCCCCGGCCCGGATACGGCAGACAACCCTGTTATAGATGATCCTGCAGCCGGTACCAGGCCATGCCCAGCACCAGCGCCGGCGTACGCAGCAGTTTGCCGCCGGGGAAGCGGCGATGGCGCAGGCGTTCGAACAGCGCCAGGCGGCTGTCATCACCCAGGATCGCCTCGGCAATCACCCGCCCGGCCAGGCCGGTGGACGCCACGCCGTGGCCGGAGAAGCCCTGTGCGTAGTAAACGTTGGCCGCAAGGCGGCCGAAGTCCGGCGCCCGGTTCATGGTGATGTCGCAGAAGCCGCCCCAGGCGTACTCCACCTGCACGTCCTCCAGCTGCGGGAACACGCGCAGCATGTCCTTGCGCATCGCCGCCGCCAGATGCGCCGGCTCGCGGCCGGAGTAGCTGACCTTGCCGCCGAACAGCATGCGATGGTCGCCGGACAGGCGGTAGTAATCCAGCACGAAATTGGTATCGCACACCGCCATATTGTTGGCGATCAGGCCATGCGCGCGCTCCTTGCCCAGCGGCTCGGTGGCAATCACGTAGGTGCCCACCGGCATGATGCGGTCTTCCAGATTGCCGCCCAGCTTGCCGACATAGGCATTGCAGGCCAGCACCAGCTGGCGGCAGCGCACGCTGCCGGCCTCGGTCTGCACCAGCGGCGCATCGCCGCCCCGGTAGTCCAGCACCGGCGTTTGCTCGTAGATGCTCACGCCGGCACCGCGCGCGGCGCGCGCCAGGCCCAGCAGGTAGTTGAGCGGGTGGATGTGGCCGGCCAGCGGGTCATACAAGCCGCCCTGGTAACGATCGGACGCCAGCAATGCGGCCAACTGTTCGCGGTTCCACAGCTGGTAGTGGTCATAGCCGTAGAAATCGCTGGCCTCCTGCTGCCAGCTGGCCAGCTCCTGGAAATGCGCCGGCTTCACCGCCGCGTTGCAGAAGCCGCGCGTCCAGTCGCAGGCAATGGCGTGCTTGCGCACGCGCTGCTCGATGATCTCCACCGCCTCCAGCGACATGCGCCACATGCGGCGGGCGCCGTCGTCCCCCAGCTGGCCGCGCAGGGTATCCATATCGCAGGCAAAACCGGCAATCACCTGGCCGCCATTGCGCCCGGAAGCGCCAAAGCCGATGCGCGAGCCTTCCAGCAGCACCACCTTCAAGCCCTGCTCCGCCAGGTTCAGCGCCGTCGACACCCCGGCCAGGCCGCCACCCACCACGCAGACATCGCACTCGATATTGCCTTGCAGCGCCGCCCCGGGCTCCCAGGGAACCGCCGTGGCAGCGTAATAGGAAGGGGCATGAGTTTGATGGGCAAAAGTGAGCATACGGTCCTCGTGGCGATGTGAAGAAAGACGGATCAGGGAAACGCGATACTGGGAAGCAAGATAGTCACCTCATGACAGCAGGCTGTCGCATGAGCGGAAAAAAGGTGAAGCCACATGGCTCCACCACAGCGGACGCCGGGTACTGCCACGGCAGTGGCACCGGTCGACCAAACCCGCAGCAGCCTACCTTACGTTTAATAAAATTTACAAGAATGCAACGCAGAATGGCACATGCTGCTTGGCCGCAATACAACAGCAGCCCTCTATGGCAATGCACTTGACAGGGAAATGACGGCAAGGATCGCCGTGGCTGGCGTTTAAATGCTCAAACACCCAGCAGCAGCGGCGCGCCAGCGGCGGCGTGCTCCGCCACATACAGCGCGCTGCCCTGCCGCTGCTTGGCACCCTTCTTGGCCAGCGTGGCGGCGGCAGCCACCTCGTAGTGCGAATCGAAGGCAGCCGGCACGACCGGCAGCACGCCAACCGAAACACTGGTGAGCGGAAAGAAATGCGGCACGCCATGGCGGTCCGCCACATGAAAGCCACCGGCCAGGCGGTCGGTAGCGGAAAACAGGTGCAGCACCAGCTGGTCGAACTGCGTCAGCACCTGCTGCAGACACTGCCGCCAGGCAGCGCCTTGCAGCAGCATCACGAAATCGTCGCCGCCGATATGGCCAACGAAATCGAGCGCCGGATCGGCCACCGTCTGCAGCAGCTCGCCCAGCAGCCGGATCATGTCGTCGCCGGCGCCATAGCCGTAGTGATCGTTGAACGGCTTGAAGTTGTCCAGGTCAACGTAGGCCACCACGAACGGCCGCCCCTGCGCCAGCAGCCGCGCCACCTGGTCGCTGATCGGCACATTGCCCGGCAGGCCGGTCAGCGGGTTGGCGTAGCGCGCCGCCAGCAGCTGCATCTCGCTGATGGCGCGCACCAGGTCCTGCCCGGTGCCCATGCCCAGGTACTGCTGGCCTTCGACAATGATGAAGCCATCCACCAGGTGGCGCCGCTCCGCCGCCGCCACCAGGGTGGACAAGGTCTGGATATCGGTATCGGCCGGCACCACCAGCGGCGTGCGATCCGCCAGCGTCAGGCAGCTTTTCTTGGCCAGCAGCTCGTGGTTGAACGGTTTGGCAAACAATTCCAGCACGTGCGAGCGCGACAGCAAACCCACCGGCCGCCGCCCGGCCAGCACCGGCACCGCGAACAGCGACGGGTTGTCGGCAAACAGCCGGTAGGCCTCCACGCAGCTGGCGCGGTCGGTAAGGTAGGGCGCCTCGCACTGCAACTCGCGCACCGTGGGCATGCGGCTGGCCGCCCCCGCCTTGCTGCTGCCGGGCAGCACGAAGGTGCCGCTGTGCAGGGGCTGCGCCGTTGGCCGGGCAATCAGGTAGCCCTGCCCCATCACCACCCCCAGCTCGCGCAGCACATCCAGCTCCTGCGGCAGCTCGATGCCCTCGGCCACCAGCACCGCGCCGGCGGCGCGCGCCATGTCCACCAGCGAGCGCACGAACTGCAGCTTCAGCGGGTCGAGGTGGATCTGCTGCACGAAATACTTGTCCAACTTGACCAGGTCCGGCCGCAGCTCAGACCACAGCCGCAGGTTGGAAAAGCCCTCGCCCAGGTCGTCCAGCGCCAGGCGCACGCCTTCGCGGCGCAGCTCGTCCGCCACCTGGCACAGCGCGCGATAACCGGCCTGTGGCCGCATCTCGGTAAGCTCCAGCACCACGCGCGACGGGTCCAGCCCGTTTGCGGCCAACATGTCGCGCAGCTCGGCCGCCCGCAGATGGCCATCCAGCAAGGTGTCCGGAATCACGTTGACGAACAGCGTGCCCGGCAAGTGGCGACGGGCGAATTCGCGCAGCACTACCGTCACGCACATCCGGTCCAGCGCCGCCAGCATGCCCGACTGCGCCGCCTGCTCGAACAGCGCCACCGGCGAGTACAGCAGCGAATCGGACGGCCCGCGCACCAGCGCCTCGTAGCCGACCAGGCCGCCGGTACCCAGGTAGACAATGGGCTGGAACACCACCTGCACCAGTTGGCCGCACACAATGCGCTCCAGCAGCGCCGCCGGGTCGGCGGCGACGGTGGAGAGCGGGTCGGATACAGCGGCTACCGGCACGTGCATGATGACAATGGCAACAAAATTCTATTAAGAGTAACGAGCATATCAAGGCAATGTGACAAGCCCGGGTCAGCCACGCCAATAATATTGCCGCTGCGGCCAACGGCGGTTTGCACCTAGAATGAAACCAGCACAAGGAGAATCCATATGCCATTCGCCACCATCCAGCAGCGCCAGGTCTTTTACGAAATCAGCGGCCAGGGCAGCGATACCCTGCTGCTGTTCAACGGCCTGACCATGAGCACGCTGGCATGGGGGCTGATGATGCCGGCGCTGGAGCAGCGCTTTCGCGTGCTAAGGCTGGATTTCCAGGGCCAGGGCCAGAGCCAGCAGACGCCGGCCGACTACTACCCGCTGCCGCAGCAGGCGGACGATGCCGCCGCGCTGCTGGATACGCTGGGGCTGGACCAGGTCTACCTGGTGGGGCTGTCCTACGGCGGCATGGTGGCGCAGCACTTCGCCCGCCGCCACGGCCACAAGCTGCAACGCCTGCTGCTGGCCTCCACCCTGGCGTGGTCCGATGCGGTGAACGAGCAGATTTCCAGCAGCTGGAGCCGGGCGGAACAGGCCGGCGGCGCCGACCTGCGCTTCGACATCAGCCTGCCGTGGCTGTTTTCCAGCCGCTTCTTCACCACCGCCAATGCCATGCTGCCGGAACTGCGCCGCATTTCCGCCCTTACCGGCTGGGGCGCCATCCAGCGCATCATCGGCGGCGTGCTGCACCACGATGCGCGCAGCTGGCTGCAGGACATCAAGGTGCCCACCCACATCATCGTCGGCGACGAAGACCGGCTGACCCCGCCCTACCAGGCGCAGCTGCTGCAGCAGGGCATTCCCGGCGCCAGCCTGGCTGTGCTGCCGGGCGCCGGCCATGCCATCCACCTGGAAGCGCCGCAAGCGTTCTGCCAGCAGATATTCCAGTTCGCCAGCCGCTGAGAACAGGTGGTACTTGCGCAGATGCGCCATCAACATTCGCAGCCGTGACAGCCAGCTGGCCGGCTGCACGGCTTTGCTTAGAATGGGGCATCTCACAAAGGATTGCGCATGAACCCGTTCGCCCCCGCCCGCGATTTTCTCGATCTCACCCTGCAAGGCCTCACCCCGCAACAAGCCGCATGGCACACCCCCGCACTGCAGGCGCAGTGGCTGGGCCACGGCCTGCTGCAGCTCACCCCGCTTGCGGCCAACTCGCAGCAGGAGCAGATCCTGCTCTCCACCGGCATCCACGGCAACGAAACCGCGCCCATCGAAATCCTCAACAGCATCGTGAACGACCTGCTGGCCGGCACCCTGCCGCTGGCCTGCCGCATCCTGGTGGTGCTGGGCAATATCCCGGCGATGCAAAGCGGCAAGCGCTTTGTGGATTACGACATGAACCGCCTGTTCGACGGCGCACACGCCAAACAGCCGGACGCCAGCGAAGCACGCCGCGCGGTGGCACTGGAGCAGGCCGCCAGCGCCTTCTTCGCCACCGCCCCGGCCGGTGCACCGCGCCGCCACTACGACCTGCACACCGCCATCCGCGGCTCGGTGTTCGAGCGCTTCGCCATCTACCCCTTCATCCACCAGCGCCCGCACAACCGCGAGCAACTGGCCTGGCTGCGGGCGGCAGATGTCGATACCGTGCTGCTGCACAGCAAGCCGGCCGCCACCTACAGCTACTACACCAGCGAGCGCTGCGGCGCCGATGCCTTCACCCTGGAGCTGGGCAAGGCGCGCCCCTTCGGCCAGAACGACCTGACACGCTTCACCGGCATCGAGCACGCGCTGCGCGAGCTGCTGTCCGGCCAGCGCCAGCCGGCGGCCAACCCGGACATTTCCGGCATCCGCCTGTTCAAGGCCAAGTACGACATCATCAAGCACAGTGGTGAATTCGTGCTGCACCTGGCCGACGACGTGGAGAACTTCACCGCCCTGCCGCACGGCATGACCATCGCGGAAGACGTGGAAGTGCGCTACGTGGCCGATGGCGGTGAGGAACGCATCCTGTTCCCCAACCCCAAGGTGGGCGTCGGCCTGCGCGCCGGCATCGTGATCGAGCCGGCCAGCCTGGACTAAGCGCGGCGCCCCTGGCGCCAGCATGATGAAAGCATTGTTTTGCCAAACGGCCCTGGCCGGGAAAGCTCCCGCCAGGGCCGTTTTTTCTGCATTGCAGTCAGGCAACGCCGGCCAGCATGCCCGGCCACTCGCTGCCAATCCGGCACATATCCACAGGCAAACAGGGAAAAAGCTGTGGATATCCTGTTAGCCAACACAAAAAAACGCGCGGCGTCAGCGATTTGCTGTCGTCGCGCATTTTTAATGCAATTTTCCGCTCAGCTCAGCAGCTTGCCCGGATTCATGATGCCATCGGGGTCAAATGCCGCCTTGATGCTGCGCATCAGCGCAATTTCGGCATCACTGCGGCTTACCGCCAGATAATCGCGCTTGAGCAGGCCCACGCCGTGCTCGGCGGACATGCTGCCGCCGAAGTCGCGCACCAGCGCGAACACCTGTTCGTTCACCTGCTCGCAGGCGGCGCGGAACGCCTCCAGCGCCAGTGTCGGCGGCTTCAGCACGTTGATGTGCAGATTGCCGTCGCCGATATGGCCGTACCAGATCACTTCGAAATCCGGATAGTTGGCCGCAAGCAGCGCATCCAGCGAGGCAATGAAGGCCGGTACCCGGCTGATGTTGACGGCGATGTCGTTCTTGTACGGCGTGTACGGGGTGATGCTCTCGCTGATGTTTTCGCGGTAGCGCCACAGCTCGCGCGCATGCTGCAGCGACAGCGACAGCACGCCATCCAGCACCCAGCCCTGCTCCAGGCAGCGCTCGAACAGCTTCAGCGCGGTGGCGTCGCCCACGTGTGCCGGGTCGTCCAGCTCCAGCAGCACATAGAACGGCGCGCGCTTCTCGAACGGCGGCGCCAGCTGGCCATGCGCCAGCACATGCCCCAGCGCCTGGTCGGAGAAGAACTCGAATGCCGACAGCGCGATGCCTTCGCGGAACACTTCGAACACCCGCATTACATCGGCCAGCGCCGGCAGCGCCAGCAGCAGCACCGCCTGCGGTGCCGGCGGCAGCGTCAGCTTCATGGTGGCGCCCACCACGAAGCCCAGCGTGCCCTCGGAGCCGATGAACAGGTGGCGGAAGTCGTAGCCGGTATTGTTCTTGGCAAGACCGCGGTTCAGCTCCAGCACTTCGCCGGCGCCGGTCACCACCGTCAGGCCGGCTACCCATTCGCGGGTCATGCCGTAGCGGATCACCTTGATGCCGCCGGCGTTGGTGGCAATATTGCCGCCCAGCTGGCTGCTGCCGCTGGCGGCGAAGTCCACCGGGTAGTAGAGCCCCTTGTCGGCGGCGTACTGCTGCAGCGCGGCGGTCACCACGCCGGCCTCGCACTGTACGGTGCGTGCCACGCGGTCGAAATTGCCGATGCGGTTCATGCGCTCGAACGACACCACCAGCTCGCCATTGGCCGCCACCGCGCCGCCGGACAGGCCGGTGCGCCCGCCTGACGGCACCAGCGTCACCTGCTGCTCGCGCGCCCAGCGCACGATGCCCTGCACTTCGGCAATGGTGGCCGGCAGGGCAATGGCCAGCGGCGCCGGCTGGTAGTAGCGCGTCCAGTCCAGGCCGTAGTGGCGCAGGCTGTCGTCGTCGGTACGCAGCACGAGCTGCGGCAGGGTCTGTTGCAGGCGGGAAAGTGACGAAGACACGGGATTCTCCGGGCATGGGGTGGGTTGCGCCTCTGGCGGGCGATTCTCAGCCGATGCTACCACGCCGGATACGGCAGTTTTGTTGCGCTGGCGATAAAACTGGCCGCAGCGACAGGTGCGCGGCCACCCTGCCCCGGCAGCCGGCAATCGCGGTGGATAAAACTACGGAGAAAGCGCGCAATCGGGTTACAATTGCGCGTTAATCCCACACCGCATTGACTACTCATTCCGATGTCCGCAGAAAACAACGCACCGGTAATCAGCAATTTCATCCGCGCCATCATCGACGAGGATCTGGCCTCCGGTAAACACAGCAGCATCGTGACCCGCTTCCCGCCGGAGCCGAACGGCTACCTGCACGTGGGCCACGCCAAATCCATCTGCCTGAACTTCGGCCTTGCCGACGACTACCAGGGCCAGTGCAACCTGCGCATGGATGACACCAACCCGGAGAAGGAATCCGACGAGTACGTGCAGTCCATCAAGGACAGCGTGGCCTGGCTCGGCTTCCACTGGAACGGCGAGGTGCGCTACGCCTCCGACTACTTCCAGCAGCTGTACGACTACGCCGTGGAGCTGATCCAGTCCGGCAAGGCCTTCGTCTGCGACCTGAACGCCGAGGAAATGCGCGCCTACCGCGGCAGCCTCACCGAGCCGGGCCGCGACAGCCCGTACCGCGGCCGCAGCATCGAGGAGAACCTCGACCTGTTCACCCGCATGAAGAACGGCGAGTTCGCCGACGGCAGCAGAACCCTGCGCCTGAAGATCGACATGAGTTCCGGCAACGTGAACATGCGCGACCCGGTGATCTACCGCATCCGCCGCGCGCATCACCACCGTACCGGCGACGACTGGTGCATCTACCCGATGTACGACTACACCCACTGCATCTCGGACGCGATCGAGGGCATCACCCACAGCCTGTGCACGCTGGAGTTCGAAGACCACCGCCCGCTGTACGACTGGGTGCTGGACAACATCAGCATCGGCTGCCACCCGCGCCAGTATGAATTCTCGCGCCTGGAGCTGCTGTACGCGCTGACCTCCAAGCGCAAGCTGAACGCGCTGGTGACCGAAGGCAAGGTAGGCGGCTGGGACGACCCGCGCATGCCCACCATCGAAGGCATGCGCCGCCGCGGCTACAGCCCGGCCGGCATCCGCCTGTTCTCGCAGCGCATCGGCGTGTCCAAGGGTGAGAACATCATCGACATCAGCGTGCTGGAAGGTGCAGTGCGCGAGACGCTGGAAAGCGAAGCGCCGCGCGTGATGGCGGTGCTGGACCCGATCAAGGTCACCCTCAGCAACTTCCAGGATGGCGTTACCGCCAGCCGCAGCGCGCCGTTCCACCCGCACCACCCGGAATTCGGCGAGCGCGAAGTGCCCATCGCCCGCGAGATCTACATCGAGCGCGAAGACTTTGCCGAGGTACCGCCGCCCAAGTGGCAGCGCCTCACCGCCGGCGGCGAAGTGCGCCTGCGCTACAGCTACGTGATCAAGTGCGACGAAGTCATCAAGGACGCCAGCGGCAAGGTGGTGGAGCTGAAGTGCTCCATCGACCACGACACCCTGGGGCAGAACCCGGTTGGCCGCAAGGTGAAGGGCGTGATCCACTGGATTTCCGCCAGCCACGCAGTGGAAGCCGAAGTGCGCCTGTACGACCGCCTGTTCACCGAGCCGCGCCCGGATGCGGTGCGCGGCGAGGACGGCGAGTACGTGGACTTCATGCAGTTCCTCAACCCGGATTCGCTGGCCACCGTTACCGGCTACGTGGAGCCGGTGGTACGCGATGCGGCGCCGGAAACCCGCTACCAGTTCGAGCGCATCGGCTACTTCGTGACCGACCGCCTCGAACACCAGCCGGGCAGCAAACCGGTGTTCAACCGCACCGTGGGCCTGAAAGACTCCTGGAGCAAATAAGGCACTATCATGAAAGCGGCATGCACCCTGTGCATGCCGCTTTTTCTTTTGCAGCCCGCACACCTGCACGGGGATGACATGACCACACGCCACACCTGCATCAGCCTGGCACTGCTCGCCCTGCTGAGCAGCCTGCCCGCCCAGGCCGCGCCGCAGCGCGACCACAGCTACTACCTCACCATCATCCACACCAACGACCACCACGGCCGCTTCTGGAAGAACGGCGACGGCGAGTACGGCATGGCGGCGCGCAAGAGCGTCATCGACCAGATCCGCGCCGACGTGCGCATCCACGGCGGCTACAGCCTGCTGCTGGACGGTGGCGACGTGAATACCGGTGTGCCGGAATCCGACCTGCAGGACGCCGAGCCGGACTTCATGGGCATGAACCTGCTGGGCTACGACGCCATGGCGGTGGGCAACCACGAGTTCGACAAGCCGCCGGCGGTGCTGGCCAGGCAGCGGCAATGGGCAAAGTTTCCCATGCTGTCGGCCAATATCTACCGCCACGGCAAGCGCATGTTTGCACCGTACCAGCTGTTCCGGCTGGGTGATCTGCGCGTGGCGGTGCTGGGCCTGACCACCGACGACACCAAGAAGATGACCAACCCGGAAAATACCCGCGACATCGAATTCCGCCCGCCGGCGGCCGAAGCGGCGCGGCTGATGCCGCAGTTGCGGCGCCGGGCCGACATCATCATCGGCGCCACCCATATGGGCCACTACCCGGACGGCAAGCATGGCGTGAGCGCGCCGGGCGACGTGGAAATGGCGCGCCAGGTAGCAGGCTTCAACCTGATCGTGGGCGGCCACAGCCAGAACCCGGTGTGCATGAAGGCGGAAAACGTGCGCGACGACGCCTACGTGCCGGGCAGCGACTGCGCGCCGGACCGCCAGAACGCCGCCTGGATCGTGCAGGCGCACGAATGGGGCAAATACGTTGGCCGCGCCGACTTCGAATACCGCAACGGCGCGTTCCGGCTGCTCAAGTACCAGCTGATCCCGGTCAACCTCAAGAAAACGGTGAGAATGGCCGACGGCAGCGAGCAGAAAGTGCCGTACAGCCGCGAGATTCCGGAAGACCGGACCGCGCTGGCCCTGCTGCAGCCCTACCAGGACAAGGGCAGCGCCGAGCTGTCCACCGCGGTGGGCAGCAGCGACGGCAAGCTGGAAGGCGAGCGCAGCGTGGTGCGCAAACAGGCCACCAACCTGGGCGTGCTGATTGCCACCACCATGCAGCAACGCGCCCATGCCGACCTGGCGCTGATGAACGCCGGCGGCATCCGCGACTCGCTGCCGGCCGGCAGCATCAGCTACCGCGACATCCTCAAGGTGCTGCCGTTCGGCAATACCCTGGTGTACGTGGACATGAGCGGCAGCGAACTGCTGGCCTACCTGCAGGCCGCTGCGCGCATGACGCCGGGCTCCGGCGCCTTTGCGCAGTTTGCCGGCGTGCGGCTGCGCATTGCTGACGGCAAGGTGACGGAAGCGCAGATCGCCGGCCAGGCCATAGACCCGGCACGCCGCTACCGGCTGGCGCTGAACAGCTTCACCGCCGTCGGCGGTGACGGCTACCCGCGCCTGCTCGGCCACAGCGGCTATGTGAACACCGGCTATGTCGATGCCGACCTGCTGCGCGGCTACTTCGCCAGCCACGGCACGCTGCACAGCGCCGACTTCGCCCCCGGCGATGCGGTAGTGCGGCAGTAAGCCCTCCGGCCGGCATTGTCGCCAGGCTGCACGCAATACTTCGATCGCGTGCGACCGGACCCGGCAAAGCCGGGCCGCATTGTCGTTACAAACTTGCCGCATCTCGGCCTGCCCACGCAGGCCGTTTGCCTGTAAAATCGCCCGGTTCATTTTGGCGGCTCAACAAACGTTGGCCGCAGCTAATTCCGTAGAAAGTTGAGCAACGTGAAAGACGCGTTCCTGAAGAAGATTGCAGACAAATCTGCAGTCATCGGCATCGTCGGCCTGGGCTACGTTGGCCTGCCGCTGATGCTGCGTTTCAATGAAGTGGGCTTCAAGGTACTGGGTTTCGACATTGACCAGAGCAAGGTCGATGCACTGAACGCCGGCAACAGCTACATCGAACACATCAGCGGCGACAGCATCGCCAGCGCCCGCGCCGCCGGCTTCGAAGCCACTACCGACTTCGCCCGCGCCCCGGAAGCCGATGCGCTGATCCTGTGCGTGCCCACCCCGCTCAACAAGTACCGCGAACCGGACATGTCCTTCGTGCTGGGCACCATCGACAGCCTGGTGCCGCACCTGCGTGCCGGCCACCTGGTATCGCTGGAATCCACCACCTACCCCGGCACCACCGACGAAGAACTGCTGCCGCGCATCGAATCGCGCGGCTTCAAGGTGGGCGAGAATGCCTACCTGGTGTTCTCGCCGGAACGTGAAGACCCGGGCAACCCCAACTTCAGCACCCGCACCATTCCCAAGGTATGCGGCGGCGTAACCCCGGCCTGCCAGGAAATCGGTGTGGCGCTGTACAGCGCGGTAATCGACAAGGTGGTGCCGGTGTCGTCCACCCGCGCCGCCGAGATGACCAAGCTGCTGGAGAACATCCACCGCGCGGTGAACATCGGCCTGGTGAACGAGATGAAGATTGTTGCCGACAAGATGGGCATCGACATCCACGAAGTGATCCGTGCTGCCGCCACCAAGCCGTTCGGCTTCGTGCCCTACTACCCGGGCCCGGGCCTGGGCGGCCACTGCATCCCCATCGACCCGTTCTACCTGACCTGGAAAGCGCGCGAATATGGCGTGCACACCCGCTTCATCGAGCTGGCCGGCGAAGTGAACTCGTCGATGCCGGACTACGTGATCAGCAAGGTGGCCGCGGCGCTGAACGAGCGCAAGAAGGCGATCAACGGCAGCAAGATCCTGGTGCTGGGCATTGCCTACAAGAAGAACGTGGACGACATGCGCGAAAGCCCGTCGGTGTTCCTGATGGAAAAACTGCGCGACCTGGGCGCCGAGATCAGCTACAGCGACCCGCACGTGCCGGTGTTCCCGAAAATGCGCGAGCACCGCTTCGAGCTGTCCAGCGTGGCACTGACTGCCGACAGCATCGCCAGCTACGACTGCGTGCTGCTGGCCACCGACCACGACAAGTTCGACTACGCCCAGCTGCAGCAGCATGCGCAGCTGATCGTGGACAGCCGTGGCAAGTACCTGCAGCCTGCGGCCAACGTAGTGAAGGCCTGATCGCCAGCCGGCAGGGATAAAAAAGGCGCCTCCATGGAGGCGCCTTTTTGTTTGGCCGTCCGACCCCCGCTCAGGCGGAAGTGTGCTTGAAGCGGTCCACCTGCTGCACCAGCTCGCCGGAAGTGTTCGACAGCTGCTCGGACAGTTCGGCGGCTTCCTGCACGATGGCGGCGTTGTCTTCCGCCAGCGCGGCGATGCGGCTGATGTTCACCGCCACTTCACTGCTGGCGGCGGTCTGCTGCTGCATTGCCACCGCGGTATCCTGGCTCTTGGAAGCGGTGTCCTCCGCCTCGCTGTGGATCAGCTCCAGCTCCTGCAGCGTTTCCGACACCAGCGCCATGCCCTGGTCCATCTGGCCGCGCGCCTGCTGCATGCGGGTGGCTGCCGCCTGGGTGTCGCCGGTAATCACTTCGATCAGCTGCGCGATTTCCACCGTTTCCTTGCCGGTACGCTCGGCCAGCTTGCGCACTTCGTCGGCCACCACGGCGAAGCCGCGGCCCTGTTCGCCGGCACGCGCCGCCTCGATGGCAGCATTCAGCGCCAAGAGGTTGGTCTGGTCGGCGATCTCGCGGATGGCAGTGATGATCTGGCGGATGTTCTGCGATTTTTCCGCCAGCGAGATGATCATGCGTCCGGCGTCGTCCACCGTGGCGGCGGTATCCTCGATGGCCCGCGTGGTGGCGTGCATGCGTTCACGGCCTTCATTGACGCCCCGCTGCATCTCGCGCGCCACCACCAGGTTCTGCTGGGTGTTGTCACTTACGGAGGAGATGCCGGCCGACATCTGCTCCACCGCGGCGGCAATCTGGGTGGACGAGCTGCTCTGCGCCTCGGCGGCGCCGGCGGCACGCTCCGATACCCCCTGCAGTGCACCGGCGGCGCGCTGCAACTGGTGGGCATTCACTTTCACCACTTTCAGCGTGCCGGCAAAGGCATCCACCAGCGCGTCCAGCGCCCGGCCCATGCGGGCGATCTCGTCCTGGCCATCCAGCCGCGCACGCACGCCCAGGTCCAGGTTGTGGCTCATCTGCGTCATCATGCCTTCCAGCTGCAATACCGGGCGGCGGATGCTGCGGTAGACAGCAAAGCCGCCGATCAGCAGCAGGATCGTCATTGCGGAGGTGGCACCGGCAATCAGCGCCAGCTCGGTGCCGGCACTGTCAACCTGGGTGTCCACCTGCTTGCGCAGCTGCTCCAGCAGCGTATCCTGCGCCGCCTTGAGCTTGGCGATGCGGGCGGAAGTACCGGCAAACCACTGCTGCGGCGTCGTTGCCAGCGGGCTGCCCAGCGGCGCGCCGTACACGCCGTCGCGCAGCGCCTGCACCGCGGACACCTCCGGCGCCGTCAGCTGCGGCTGCAGTGCCGCCAGCAGTGGCGCCGGCGCCAGTTGCTGCAACTGTCCCAGGCAGGCTTCCTGCTGCGCCTGCAGCGACTTGGCCTGGGCGAATTTGGCCTGGTCGAAGCTGCCGGCCACCAGCACACCATTGACGAAACCGCGCTCGCGCCCGGCCAGCTCCTTGGCGCACAGCAGGTTGGACAGCGCGGTGCCGTAGCGCAGCACCTGCACGTCGTCACTGCCGGCGGCCAGGTCGGAGGTAATGGCGATCAGCCGCTCGATATTGCCGCTGTAGTCGGCAAACACCGCCGGCGCCGGCTGGCTGCGGCTGTCGATGGCGCCGCGCTTGCCCAGCAGGGTCTGCACCGCGCTGGCCGCTTCGCCGGCGTGCTGCCCCAGTTCGCCCTTGCGCCCGCTTGCCTGGGCGGCGAAGGCCTGCAGCGCGGCATCGCTCTTGCCGCGCGCGGTAACCAGCGCTTCCGGCACCGCGCCCTGCCCGTTCAGAAAACCGTTGGTCAGGCCGCGCTCGGCCTGCAGCGTGTCGACCAGCGCGGACGCCTGAGCCGCCACATCCACCAGCTGGCGCGCGTCCTGCATGTCGCGCAGGCGGGCAAACTGCTGGAAGGAGACAACCCCGGACAACACGAAGGTCATGAAGGCGAACGGCAGCACCAAGAGCATCAGCTTGGGGCCTAGATTGAGTCGGGAAAGCATGGTGGGCTCCGGGACAAGATTTCGATGAGGCGCCGTTTCTGTTTTTGGTACTGCGACGGCTTACGTTTTATAGAAAATTTAATGCAAAACGCGTGCCGCCTTCTTGTCGCAGCACAAGAAAAGCCAAAGGCCATGCCACCAGGCATGGCCTTGAGCCTTGCAGGCCCTGTTTAACCGCGCGGGCGCACCAGCTGCCAGGCACGGCCCAGGTAGCCCACCGCACCAAAACCGCTCCACACGTGCACCAGACGGGTGAACGGGAAGATGGCGAACAGGCTCATGCCCATGAACAGGTGCAGCTTGAAGATGGGCGAGGCGGCCACGATGAACTGGTCGGCATCACCGCGGAAGGTGATCACGTGCTGTGCCCAGGTCATCAGCAGCACCATTTCGTGGCCATCCAGATGCCGGGAGGACACGACAATGGTGGACAGGCCCAGCAGCAGCGTGGCCAGAATCCACAGCAGCACCAGCTTGTCGCGCCAGGTGGTGTTGGCGGCCAGGCGGTCGCTGCTGAAGCGGCGATGCAGCAGCATCAGTACGCCGATCAGGCACAGGCTGCCCATGATGCCGCCGGCGGTCATGGCGAACACCTGCTTGAAGCTGTGCGCCACGCCCAGCGCGTCCCACACTGCCACCGGGGTGAGCAGGCCCACGGCATGGCCGAAGAACAGGCCGATGATGCCGAGGTGGAACAGGATGTTGCCCACGCGCAGGCTGCCGCGGTGCAGCAGCTGGCTGGATTCGCTCTTCCAGCTGTACTGCTCGCGCTCGAAGCGCACCAGGCTGCCCAGGATGAAGATCGCCAGCGCGATGTACGGGTAGATCCCGAAAACGAATTGATGCAAGTAGTCCATGTCTTTCTCCTTGCGGCCAACGGGTGGGCGCTGCCGCCCGCCCGGGCCGGCGACGGATTAGTGGCAGGCGGCCGGGCCGCTACCCTTGGGATAGAAATTGACCGGGGCGATCTGCGGCAGCGCGGGCTTGAGCAGCGGCTCCACGCCGTCGATGCCGGGGCCGAAGGTCTCCAGCGCCTCGTCCATGTCGCGGATCGGCGGCACGGACAGCGGCTCCGGCGCCACCGGCGACAGCCACACCAGCGCCGCCAGCACGCCGGCGTAGTCACTGCCGCTGTCGGCCAGCTTGTTGCCCACGTGAGCCAGCACGTGCACCGCGTCACCCAGCAGGCGGTTAGCTTCGTCCGCTTCGCACAGCGACAGGAACTCCAGGAACAGCGGCACGTAGTCCGGCAGCTCTTCGCTCACCGGCTCGAAGCCATGCGCCTTGTACTCCTCGATCAGATCCACCATGGCCTGGCCGCGGGCGCGGTCCTCGCCGTGGATGTGCTCGAACAGGTGCAGCGAGTGCGAGGGGTTGCGGTCGAATATCTGCACGTAGTCCTGCTGCAGCTCGATCAGCTCGCCTGCGGCCAACCTTTGCAGCAGCGGCTCGGCATTGCGCGCCACTTCCTCCTCGCCGGCCAGTACGGCGCGAATCTCGGGCAGAGCCTCGACCAGCTCCGCCTGCGGGTAGCCCAGCAGTGCTGCCAGGGCGCGATAGATCATCGGGTTGTGCATGATCAGCCTCCTGCGTTGGCCTTGCGGTCACGACGCATGTCGTGGAACACGATGGGGGTGGCCTTCTTCTTGCCGAACAGGCTGGGCTCGGAAGTGCCGGTGGAGCAGCCGTTGCCAAAGCTGAAGCCGCAGCTGGCCTTGTCGTCGAAGGTGTTTTCCACCATCTCCTTGTGGCTGGACGGGATCACGAAACGGTCTTCGTAGTTGGCGATCGCCATCACCTGGTACATCTCTTCCACTTGCGGGCCACTGAGGTGGGTGCCTTTCAGGGTGGCCGGGTTAATCACCTTGTCCACGCTCTTGCTGCGCATGTAGCGGCGCATCGCCACCATGGTTTCCAGCGCCTTCACTACCGGCTCTTCCTTGCCGGCGGTCAGCAGGTTGGCCAGGTACTTGATCGGAATGCGCAGGTCCTTCACGTCCGGGATGATGCCGTTCTCGCCGATCAGGCCGTTTTCCAGCGCGGACTGGATCGGCGACAGCGGCGGGATGTACCACACCATCGGCAGCGTGCGGTATTCCGGATGCAGCGGGAAGGCTACCTTCCACTCCATGGCCATCTTGTACACCGGCGACTTCTGCGCGGCGGTGATCCAGGCTTCCGGAATGCCCTGCTTGCGCGCTTCGGCGATGATGTCCGGCGCGTTCGGGTCCAGGAACACGCCCAGCTGCGCCTCGTACAGGCTCTTCGGATCTTCCACGCTGGCGGCGGCTTCGATCTTGTCGGCGTCGTACAACAGCACGCCCAGGTAGCGGATGCGGCCAACGCAGGTCTCGGAGCACACGGTAGGCTGGCCGGCCTCGATACGCGGGTAGCAGAAGATGCACTTCTCGGCCTTGCCGGTGGTCCAGTTGTAGTAAATCTTCTTGTACGGGCAGCCGGACACGCACATGCGCCAGCCGCGGCACTTGTCCTGGTCGATCAGCACGATGCCGTCGTCTTCACGCTTGTAGATGGAGCCGGACGGGCAGCTGGCCACGCAGGCCGGGTTCAGGCAGTGCTCGCACAGGCGCGGCAGGTACATCATGAAGGTGTTCTCGAACGCCGAGTACATCTCCTTCTGGATGCCTTCGAACAGCGCATCCTTGGCGCGCTTGGAGAATTCGCCGCCCAGGTCGTCTTCCCAGTTCGGGCCCCATTCGATCTTGTCCATCTTCTTGCCGGTGAGCACCGACACCGGACGCGCGGTCGGCGGGGTGATCATTTCCGGTGCGTTCTGCAGGTGCTCGTAGTCGTAGGTGAACGGCTCGTAGTACTCGTCGATGGACGGCAGATTCGGGTTGGCGAAGATATTGGCCAGGATCTTCAGCTTGCCGCCCTGGCGCGGTTCCAGCTTGCCGTCGCTGCGGCGCACCCAGCCGCCCTGCCATTTGTCCTGGTTTTCCCATTCCTTGGGGTAACCGATGCCGGGCTTGGTTTCCACGTTGTTGAACCAGGCGTATTCGATACCGTCGCGGCTGGTCCACACGTTTTTGCAGGTTACCGAACAGGTATGGCAACCAATGCATTTGTCGAGGTTGAGCACCATACCGATTTGGGCACGGATTTTCATGTTCTTGCTCCTAATGTCTCAGAAGGCTCGGGAGAGGCGGCGCCCGGGGCGCCGCCAATGCGCTTACACGCCTTCCGAGAGCGGCTTGTCCAGCCAGTCCACGTTCTTCATCTTGCGCACCACCACGAACTCGTCGCGGTTGGAGCCCACGGTGCCGTAGTAGTTGAAGCCCCAGGCCAGCTGCGCGTAGCCGCCGATCATGTGCGTGGGCTTGGTCACCGCACGGGTTACCGAGTTGTGGATGCCGCCGCGCTTGCCGCTGGTTTCCGCGCCGGGCACGTTCACGATCTTCTCCTGGGCGTGGTACATCAGGCTCATGCCTTCCGGCACGCGCTGCGATACCACGGCGCGGGCAGTCAGCGTGCCGTTGACGTTGAACACCTCGATCCAGTCGTTGTCGACGATGCCGGCCTTCTTGGCGTCGATCTCGGAGATCCACACGTGCGGGCCGCCACGGCTCAGGGTGAGCATGCGCAGGTTGTCGGAGTAGGTACTGTGGATGCCCCACTTCTGGTGCGGAGTGATCCAGTTCAGCACGATCTCGCTGTTGCCGTTCGGCTTCTTGCCCAGGATGGCCGCGGTGGTTTTCAGGTCGATATGCGGGCGGTACACGCACAGGCCCTCACCGAAGGCGCGCATCCACTGGTGATCCTGGTAGAACTGCTGGCGGCCGGTGATGGTGCGCCATGGAATCAGCTCGTGCACGTTGGTGTAGCCGGCGTTGTAGCTCACTTCTTCGCTTTCCAGGCCGGACCAGGTCGGCGAGGAGATGATCTTGCGCGGCTGTGCCTGCACGTCGCGGAAGCGGATGCTGTCATGCTCGCGCGGCAGGGCCAGGTGGGTGTGGTCGCGGCCGGTGATCTTGGACAGCGCGTCCCATGCCTTCACTGCCACGTGGCCGTTGGTTTCCGGCGCCAGGGTCAGGATCATCTCGGCGGCGTCGATGGCGGTATCCAGCTTGGGCTGGCCTGCGGCCACGCCGTCGGCCACGGTCTTGTTCAGGCCGCGCAGGATGTCCACTTCATGGCCGGTCTTCCAGGCAATGCCCTTGCCGCCGTTGCCCACTTTCTCCAGCAGCGGGCCGATGGAGGTGAACTTGTCGTAGATCTTGCGGTAGTCGCGTTCCACCACCGTCATCTTCGGCATGGTCTTGCCCGGAATCGGCTCGCACTCGCCTTTTTTCCAGTCGCGCGGGTCGAACGGCTGGCCCAGTTCTTCCGGGGTGTCGTGCATCAGCGGGGTGAGAATCAGGTCCTTGCGGGTGCCCAGGTAATCGCCGCCAACTTCGGAAATCGCCTTGGCGAAGCCCTTGTAGATCTCCCAGTCACTCTTCGACTGCCACAGCGGCTGCACAGCCTCGGACAGCGGGTGGATGAACGGGTGCATGTCGGAGGTGTTCAGGTCGTCCTTCTCGTACCAGGTGGCGGTAGGCAGCACGATGTCGCCGTACAGGCAGGTGGTGGACATGCGGAAGTCCAGCACCACCAGCAGGTCCAGCTTGCCTTCCGCCGCCGGGCGCACGGTGATTTCGCTCGGCTTGATGCAGCCGTCCTCGTCGTTCATCACCGCGTTCTGGGTGCCCAGCAGGTACTTCAGGAAGTATTCGTGGCCCTTGCCAGAGCTGCCCAGGATGTTGGAACGCCACACGAACATATTGCGCGGGAAGTTCTTCGGGTTGTCCGGGTCGTTGCAGGACATGTCCAGCTTGCCGGATTTCAGGTTCTCCACCGCGTAGGCGATCGGGTCCTTGCCCTCGGCCTCGGCATCGCGCACCACGTCCAGCGGGTTGGTGGTGAGCTGCGGCGTGGACGGCAGCCAGCCCATGCGCTCGGCCTTGGCGTTGTAGTCGATCAGCGCCATCTGGCTCATGCGGCCATCGGCGGTGGGGGCCAGAATCTCGTTCACGCCCAGCTTTTCGTGACGCCACTGGCTGGTATGCGCGTAGAAGAAGCTGGTGCCGTTCATCTGGCGTGCCGGGCGGTTCCAGTCGGCAGCAAAGGCCAGCGGAGCCCAGCCGGTCTGCGGACGCAGTTTTTCCTGGCCCACGTAGTGGCACCAGCCGCCGCCGCTCTGGCCGATACAGCCACACAGCATCAGCATGTTGATGATGCCGCGGTAGGTCATGTCCATGTGGTACCAGTGGTTCAGCGCGGCACCAACGATCACCATGGAACGGCCATGGGTCTGGTCGGCGTTCTGCGCGAACTCGCGCGCCACCTGGATCACCATCTCCGGCTTCACGCCGGTGTGCTTCTGCTGCCATGCCGGGGTGTACGGCACATCGTCCATATAGCCGGAGGCCACATTGCCGCCGCCCAGGCCGCGGTCGATACCGTAGTTGGCCGCCATCAGGTCGAATACGGTGGCCACCAGCGCGCTGCTGCCGTCGGCCAGGGTGATCTGCTTCACCGGCACATTGCGGGTGAGCAGCTCGTCATGCTCGCTGCCGAAGTACGGGAAGCCCACGCCCACCACGTCGTCGCGGTTGTCGATCAGCGACAGGCGTGCCTTGATTTCGCGGCTGCTGTTGCCGTCCTTCTCTTCCAGGTTCCACTTGCCGCTCTGGCCCCAGCGGAAGCCCACCGAGCCGTTCGGCGCCACGATGTCGCCGGACAGTTCGTCCAGCACCAGGGTCTTCCATTCCGGGTTATTGTCTTCGCCCAGGCCACCGGCAAGGTTGGAAGCACGCAGGAAGTAGTCCGGAATGTAACGGCCGCCGTCTTTCTTCAGCGTCACCAGCATCGGCATGTCGGTGTACTGGCGGATGTAGCCGGTGAAGTATTCGGACGGATTGTCGAGGTGGAATTCCTTGAAGATCACGTGGCCCATGGCCATGGCCAGCGCGGCATCGGTGCCCTGCTTCGGTGCCAGCCAGATGTCGCCGAACTTGGCCATTTCGCCGAAGTCGGACGATACCGCCACGGTCTTGGTGCCCTTGTAGCGCACTTCGGTATAGAAGTGGGCGTCCGGGGTACGGGTCATCGGGATGTTGGAACCCCATACCATCAGGTAGTTGGAGTTGTACCAGTCGGCCGATTCGGCCACGTCGGTCTGCTCGCCCCAGATCTGCGGGCTGGCCGGTGGCAGGTCGCAGTACCAGTCATAGAACGACAGCGGCACGCCACCGATCAGGCTCAGGTAGCGGCTGCCGGCGGCGTAGCTCACCATGGACATTGCCGGAATCGGAGAGAAGCCCACCACGCGGTCCGGGCCGTAGTTCTTGATGGTGAAGGCGTTGGCCGCAGCGATCAGCTCGTTGGTTTCTTCCCAGGTGGCACGTACGAAGCCGCCCTGGCCGCGCTTGGACTTGTACTGCTTGGCGGTTTCCGGGTTCTGGCTGATCTTTTCCCAGGCCTCGATCGGGCCCATGGTCTTGCGGGCTTCGCGCCACAGCTTCATCAGCCGGCCGCGAATCATCGGGTATTTCACGCGCTGGGCGGAATACACGTACCAGCTGTAGGAGGCGCCACGCGGGCAGCCGCGCGGTTCGTGGTTGGGCAGGTCCGGGCGGGTGCGCGGGTAGTCGGTCTGCTGGGTTTCCCAGGTGATCAGGCCGTTCTTCACATACACCTTCCAGCTACAGGAGCCGGTGCAGTTCACGCCGTGGGTGGAGCGCACGATCTTGTCGTGCTGCCAGCGTTGGCGATACCCGTCTTCCCACTTGCGGTCTTCCTTCACCACCGCACCGTGGCCGTCGGCGAAGGTGGATTTCACCTTGCCCAGAAAATTCAGTCTGTCGAGAAAGTGGCTCATTTTGCCTCCGAATGGTTGCCGCCTGGCGGCCCGCAAAGGTTGGCCGCATTGCCGTTGCGGACACCTGTGGTCACGCTGAGAAGCTTAGGCCGGCGACACCAGTGCGCCCATTCGCCACAGGTGGCAGCGGACACTGGCAGACGGAGGAAGGGAACTAGCTCGAAAGGAGTAGCCGCACTGGCCGTGCGGCGGGTGCGGTTGCCGGCAAGGGGCCTTGCCGGGCGGGCCTGCCGTGTGCCCGACGGGCAAAAGACAAGGGCCGGTGCATGGCACCGGCCCTTGTTGTTTCCAGCTGCGGCCAACGTTGGCCGCAAGCATTACGCCACTTCGTCCTCCAGCGCCCGGGCGATCACCAGCTTCTGCACGTCCGAGGTGCCTTCGTAGATCTGCGCCACGCGCACGTCGCGGTAGATGCGCTCCAGCGGGTAGTCGGCCAGGTAGCCGTAGCCGCCCAGGGTCTGGATGGCCGCCGAGCACACCGCCTCGGCCATTTCCGAAGCCACCAGCTTGGCCATGCTGGATTCCTTCAGGCACGGCTTGCCGGCATCCTTCAGCGCCGCCGCATGCCACACCAGCTGCCGCGCCGCCTCCAGCTTCGCCGCCGCCTCGGCCAGGCGGAAGCCCACCGCCTGGTGGCGGATGATGGCCTGGCCGAAGGTGTGGCGCTCGGTGGCGTAGCGGGTGGCAAACTGCAATGCCGCGCGCGCCATGCCCAGGCACTGCGCGGCAATGCCGATGCGGCCGGATTCCAGGTTGGCCAGCGCAATGCGGTAGCCCTCGCCTTCCTTGCCCAGCAGGTGGCTGGCCGGCACGCGCACCTGGTCGAATACCACCTGGCAGGTGTCGGAGGCATGCTGCCCCATCTTGTCTTCCACCTTGGCCACGCTGTAACCGGCGGTGGCGGTGGGCACCAGGAAGGCGCTGATGCCCTTCTTGTGCGCCGCCGGGTCGGTCACCGCGAACACGATGGCCACGTCGGCATGCTTGCCGTTGGTAATGAACTGCTTCACGCCGCTGATCACCCAGTCGTCGCCGTCGCGCACCGCGCGGGTGCGCAGTGCCGAGGCGTCGGAACCGGCATCCGGCTCGGTGAGGCAGAAGGCGGAAACCCACTCGCCACGGGCGATCGGGCGCAGGAAGGTGTCCTTCTGCCAGTCGTTGCCGAAGCGCTCGATCGGGCCGCAGCCCACCGAGTTGATCACCGAGATGATGGTGGACAGCGCGCCGTCGCCGGCAGCGATCTCCTCTATCACTGCGGCCAACGTCACGTAGTCGAGGCCAGCGCCGTCCCAGTCCGCCGGCACGGTGAGGCCGAAGCAGCCCAGCTCGCCCAACCCCATCAGCGCCTGGCGCGGAAAGAGGTGGCTCTTGTCCCATTCGGCAGCATGCGGCGCGATTTCGCGCTGCACGTAGTGGCGAACGGCGTCTACTACCAGTTCCTGTTCAGCAGTCAGCAGCATGTCGCGCTCCTTACACCAGCTCTACCGCCAGCGCGGTGGCTTCGCCGCCGCCAATGCACAGGCTGGCCACGCCGCGCTTGAGGCCGCGGGCCTGCAGTGCGGCCAGCAGCGTCACCACGATGCGCGCGCCGGAAGCGCCGATCGGGTGGCCCAGCGCGCAGGCGCCGCCGTTCACGTTCACCTTGTCGTGCGGCAGCGCCAGATCGTGCATCGCCGCCATGGTGACCACCGCGAAGGCTTCGTTGATCTCGAACAGGTCCACGTCGGCCACGTTCCAGCCGGCCTTGGCCAGCAGCTTCTGCATCGCGCCCACCGGCGCGGTGGAGAACCATGCCGGTTCGTGCGCATGGGTGGCATGCGCCACGATGCGCGCCAGCGGGCGCAGGCCGCGTGCCTCGGCCTCGCTCTGGCGCATCAGCACCAGCGCGGCAGCACCGTCGGAAATGGAGCTGGCATTGGCCGGGGTAACCGTGCCGTCCTTGCGGAACGCCGGCTTGAGGGTGGGAATCTTGTCCAGGTTGGCTTTCAGCGGCTGCTCGTCGGTATCGATCAGCTCCTCGCCCTTGCGGCCAACTACCGTCACCGGCGCGATCTCGCCCTTGAAGGCGCCGCTGGTGATGGCTGCCTGGGCGCGGGTCAGCGAGGTGATGGCGTATTCATCCTGCGCGCTGCGGCTGAAGCCGTACTTGTCGGCGCAGGCCTCGGCGAACACGCCCATCAGCGTGCCCTTGTCGTAGGCGTCTTCCAGGCCATCCAGGAACATGTGGTCCTTGATCTCGCCATGCCCCAGCCGCAGGCCGCCGCGCGCCTTGGGCATGATGTAGGGGGCATTGCTCATGCTTTCCATGCCGCCGGCCACCATCACGCTGGCGCTGCCGGCCAGCAGCAGGTCGTGCGCCAGCATCAGTGCCTTCATACCGGAGCCGCACATCTTGTTCACTGTGGTGGCACCGGCGGACAACGCCAGCCCGCCCTTGATCGCCGCCTGGCGCGCCGGCGCCTGGCCCTGGCCGGCCGGCAGCACGCAGCCCATGATCACCTCTTCCACCGCTTCCGGCGCCAGGCCGGCGCGTTCCACCGCGGCACGGATCGCCGCCGCGCCCAGCTCGCTGGCGCTCAATGCCGACAAGCTGCCCTGAAAGCCCCCCATGGCGGTACGCGCCATGCCCACGATTACGATTGCATCTTGTTGCATTACAGCCTCCGGCGTGATGTGTACGTTTACGTTAACGTAAAGCAATAGTGAAAAACAAGCCGCCTGCCCGGCGGCTGTCGCGTATCCGCGAAAATTCCTGCTCAGCTCTTGCTGCGCGTGTGCAGCCACTCCTCGCACTGGCCGCGCACCTGGCCGATTTCCTTCAGCACCAGTTGCAAGTCCTGCATCTGCCGCTTCAGCTGCTGCTCGCGGCTGCTGAGCAGGTCGATGAATTTCTTCAGCTGCGGCTCGTCGGTGTTGGCCGCATCGTACAGCTCGAACAGCTCGCGGATTTCCTGCAGCGACAGGCCGATGCGTTTGCCGCGCAGCGTCAGCATCAGCCGTACGCGGTCGCGGCGGGTGTAGATGCGGCGCTGCCCTTCCCGTGCGGGTGACAGCAAGCCCTCAGCCTCGTAAAAACGGATGGCGCGGGTGGTGACATCGAACTCCTGCGCCAGTTCGGAAATGCTGAAGGTGCGGTCAGCAGCTACGTTCACGACAACTCCTGGAAAGGTTCGGCAAAACTTCGGCACGGGGCCGGCGGATACGGAATCACGAAATTGTAATACGTGGCAGCGTTTGCGGCATCCGGCTTATCCCGCATTGCAACAAGGTGCGCCTCGAAAAACGCCTGCTTTCGTTGCGATACTGCGTTGCTCACGAAAAATTCCTCCTTACATATCAACCATATGCCGCGTCGGAATTTTGCGTTCGCGCCTTGTCTCGCTTAGAAAACAGGGTTTTCGCGGCACCCCACAGTGCAACATCTTCCCGCCCATGGTAAATCATGCAGGATTTTTTCATTATAGTTGACGTTTACGTAAACTAGAATTAGTTTTGCCAACCATCCATCAGCGGAGGAAGCAAGATGAGCATGACCACCATCGGCGTTGTCGGCGCCGGCACCATGGGCAACGGCATTGCCCAGGTATTCGCCCAGGCGGGCTACAACGTGATCATGGCCGACGTGGGCCAGCAGGCGCTGGATCGCGGCCTGGCCAGCATCAGCAACAGCCTGAGCCGGCTGGTGAAGAAAGGCCAGTTCAACGACAACGAGGCAGTGGCCACCCTGTCGCGCATCCGCGGCAGCGCCCAGCTGGCCGACCTGGCCGGCTGCCAGCTGGTGGTGGAAGCCGCCACCGAAAACGCCAGCATCAAGGAAAAGATCTTCCGCGACCTGGCCGGCATCGTGGCGCCGGACTGCATCCTGGCCAGCAATACCTCGTCGATCTCGCTCACCACCATCGCCTCCTGGGTAACGCAGCCGGAACGGGTGATCGGCATGCACTTCATGAACCCGGTGCCGGTGATGCAGCTGGTGGAGATCATCCGCGCGCTGCAGACCAGCGACGCCACCCACGCCGCCGTCCACGCGCTCAGCCTGCAGCTTGGCAAGACGCCGGTCACGGTGAAGGACGGCCCCGGCTTCGTCTCCAACCGCGTACTGATGCCGATGATCAACGAGGCCGCCTTCGTGCTGTACGAGAACCTGGCCAGCGCCGAGGACATCGACACCGTGCTGAAGCTGGGCATGAACCACCCTATCGGCCCGCTGGCGCTGGCCGACCTGATCGGCCTGGACACCTGTTTGTCCATCATGGACATCCTGTACCGCGAGTTCCGCGACTCCAAGTACCGCGCCTGCCCGCTGCTGGTGCAGCTGGTGGCCGCCGGCCACCTGGGACGCAAGAGCGGCCAGGGTTTCTACCGCTACTGATGCCGGAATGATTCGCCGGGCGGCGAATCCAACACTACAGATCGATTGATCGTGCGTGCTGCGCACGCCAGCAGGAAGGAGCAACACCATGTCTCAGCTTCCCACCGTCAAGCTGCTGATCGGCGGCGAATTCGTCGAATCGCAGAGCAGCGAATGGCGCGAGGTAATCAACCCCGCCACCCAGCAGGTGCTGGCACGCGTGCCGATGGCCACCGCGGATGAAGTAGCCGCCGCGGTAGCCGCCGCCAGCCGCGCCTTCAAGAGCTGGAAGAAAACCCCGATCGGCGCCCGCGCCCGCATCTTCCTCAAGTACCAGCAGCTGATCCGCCAGCACATGCAGGAGCTGGCCGCCATCCTCACCGCCGAGCAGGGCAAGACCCTGGCCGATGCCGAGGGCGACATCTTCCGCGGCCTGGAAGTGGTGGAGCATGCGGCCAACATCGGCACCCTGCAGATGGGCGAATTCGCCGAGAACGTGGCCGGCGGCGTGGACACCTACACCCTGCAGCAGCCGCTGGGCGTGTGCGCCGGCATCACCCCGTTCAACTTCCCGGCCATGATTCCGCTGTGGATGTTCCCGATGGCCATCGCCACCGGCAACACCTTCGTGCTCAAGCCTTCGGAGCAGGACCCGATGGTGACCATGCGCCTGGTGGAACTGGCGCTGGAAGCCGGCATTCCGCCGGGCGTGCTCAACGTGGTACACGGCGGGCCGGAGGTGGTGAACACCATCTGCGACCACCCGGACATCAAGGCGGTGTCCTTTGTCGGCTCCAGCCGCGTTGGCAGCCACGTCTACCACCGCGCCAGCCAGAACGGCAAACGCGTGCAGTGCATGATGGGCGCCAAGAACCACGCCATCGTGCTGCCGGACGCCAACAAGGACCAGGCGCTGAACCAGCTCACCGGGGCCGCCTTCGGCGCCGCCGGCCAGCGCTGCATGGCGCTCAGCGTTGCCGTGCTGGTGGGCGAGGCGCAGCAGTGGATACCCGAGCTGGTGACACGCGCCAAATCGCTGCGCGTGGGCCCGGGCCAGGACAACCCGGATCTCGGCCCGCTGATCAGCTGCACCGCGCGCGAACGCGTCACCAGCCTGATCGCCAAGGGCGCTGCCGAAGGCGCGCGGCTGGAGCTGGACGGCCGCCACGTGCATGTGGCCGGCTACGAGCAGGGCAACTTCGTCGGCCCCACCATCTTCAGCGGCGTGAAGCCGGGCATGAGCATCTACGAGCAGGAGATCTTCGGCCCGGTACTGTGCCTGGTGGGCGCAGACACCCTGGACGAGGCCATCGACATCATCAATGCCAACCCGCACGGCAACGGCACCGCCATCTTCACGCAAAGCGGCGCCGCGGCACGCAAGTTCCAGGAAGAGATCGACGTGGGCCAGGTGGGCATCAACGTGCCGATTCCGGTGCCGGTGCCGCTGTTCTCCTTCACCGGTTCGCGCGGCAGCAAGCTGGGCGACCTGGGGCCGTACGGCAAGCAGGTGGTGCTGTTCTATACCCAGACCAAGACCGTCACCAGCCGCTGGTTCGACGATGAAGCCAGCAGCGGCAAGGTGCACACCACCATTGCGCTGCGCTAGCCGGCCGACGAAAGGACGCCACATGGATTTCGCCCTTACCGACGACCAGAGCGCGTTTCGCGACAGCGCGCGCGAGTTCGCCCAGCACGAGCTGGCACCGCATGCCGCGCACTGGGACGAAGCGGAAATCTTTCCGCTGGACACCCTGCACCGCGCCGGCGAGATGGGCTTTTGCGGCCTGTACTCGCCGGAGCAGTACGGCGGGCTGGGCCTCTCCCGGCTGGATGCCGCCATCGTGTTCGAGGAGCTGGCCGCCGGCTGCACCTCCACCACCGCCTACCTCACCATCCACAATATGGTGAGCTGGATGGTGGGCAGCTTCGCCCGCCCGGAAGTGGCCGCCGAATGGGCGCCGCGGCTGGCCAGCGGCGAGCTGCTGGGCAGCTACTGCCTTACCGAGCCCGGCGCCGGCTCCGACGCCGCCTCGCTGCGCACCCGCGCCGAGCGCCAGGGCGACAGCTATGTGCTGAACGGCAGCAAGGCCTTCATCTCCGGCGCCGGCAGTACCGATGTGCTGGTGGTGATGGCGCGCACTGGCGGGCCGGGGCCCAAGGGCATCTCCGCCCTGCTGGTGCCGGCCGATACCCCGGGCATCCGCTACGGCAAGAAGGAAAAAAAGATGGGCTGGAACAGCCAGCCCACCCGCATCATCACCTTCGACAACGTGACCGTGCCTGCGGCCAACCTGCTGGGCGAGGAAGGCCAGGGTTTTGCGCTGGCAATGAAGGGGCTGGATGGCGGCCGCATCAATATCGCCACCTGCTCGGTGGGCACCGCGCAGGCCGCGCTGGAGGCCGCCACCCGCCATGTGCAGGAGCGCCAGCAGTTCGGCCAGCCGCTGGCCGAGTTCCAGAGCGTGCAGTTCCGCCTGGCCGACATGGCCACCGAGCTGATCGCCGCGCGCCAGCTGGTAAGGTTGGCCGCATGGAAGCTGGACAACGCCAGCCCGGATGCCAGCAGCTACTGCGCCATGGCCAAGCGTTTTGCCACCGATACCGGTTTCAAGGTGGCCAACGAAGCGCTGCAGCTGTTCGGCGGCTACGGCTACATCAAGGAATACCCGCTGGAGCGCTACCTGCGCGACAACCGCGTGCACCAGATCCTGGAAGGCACCAACGAAATCATGCGCGTGATCATCGCCCGCCGCCTGCTGCAGGAAGGCGCGCTGGACACGCTGCGCTGACCCGAACACAGGAACCCACATGAGCTACACCAATCTGCAGGTCGAAAAAATCGGCCACACCGCCCTCGTCACCCTTGCCAACCCGCCGGCCAACACCTGGACCTACGACAGCCTGCAGGCGCTGAAGCGCCTGGTGGCCGACCTGAACGCCGACCGCGACATCTACGCGCTGGTGATTACCGGCGATGGCGAGAAGTTCTTCTCCGCCGGCGCCGACCTCAAGCTGTTCGCCGATGGCGACAAGGGCGTGGCTGCCAGCATGACCATCCTGTTCGGCGAAGCCTTCGAGACACTGTCGGCGTTTCGCGGCGTGAGCATCGCCGCCATCAACGGCTATGCCATGGGCGGCGGGCTGGAATGCGCGCTGGCCTGCGACATCCGCATCGCCGAGGAACAGGCACAGATGGCACTGCCGGAAGCCGCCGTCGGCCTGCTGCCCTGCGCCGGCGGCACGCAGCACCTGCCGTGGCTGGTAGGCGAAGGCTGGGCCAAACGCATGATCCTGTGCGGTGAGCGAGTGGATGCCGCCACCGCGCTGCGCATCGGCCTGGTGGAAGAAGTGGTGCCGCGCGGCGCCGCCCGCGACGCCGCGCTGGCGCTGGCGGAAAAAGTTGGCCGCCAGTCGCCCTGCTCCGTCACCGCCTGCAAGACCCTGGTACAGGCGGCGCGCCACGCACCGCCTGCGACCAACCTGATTCACGAGCGCGAGCTGTTCATCAAGCTGTTCGACACCCAGGACCAGCGCGAAGGCGTGCAGGCGTTTCTGGAGAAGCGCACGCCGACCTGGAAAAACGCCTGAGAACCCGCTTGCGATCTGCTGCGCTTTGGCGATACGGCGTTGAATTCGATTCAGGGATGCGCATTGACCGCATGCCAACTCCGCGCCCCTCAGTTTTCGCCTTGTCTCGCCCTGACTCGCCAGATCGCAAACAGGTTCTACCCACGACTTCCGCACAAGAACAAAGGGAACACCATGAACGACGCGGTACTGTTTGACGAAATCGCCACCGCCGGCGGCCAGCGCATCGGCGTGGCGCTGCTCAATGCCGAGAAATCGCTGAACGCGCTCAACCTGGAGATGATCCGCCTGCTGGATGCGCGGCTGTCGATCTGGGACCGCGACGACGGCATCGTGGCGGTACTGCTGCGCGGCAGCGGCGACAAGGCGTTCTGCGCCGGCGGCGACGTGCGCGCCATGCGCGAGGCGATACTGGCCGACGACAGCTACCCCAACCCGCTGGCCACCGAATTCTTCAGCCGCGAATACACGCTGGACCACCGCATCCACACCTACCGCAAGCCGCTGCTGGTCTGGGGCCACGGCATCGTGATGGGCGGCGGCCTGGGGCTGATGGCCGGCGCCAGCCACCGCGTGGCCACCGCCAGCACCCGCATCGCCATGCCGGAAATAACCATCGGCCTGTACCCGGACGTGGGCGGCAGCTGGTTCCTGCAACGCATGCCGGCACGCTGCGGCCTGTTCCTCGGCCTGACCGGCACACCGCTGAACGCCCGCGACGCGCTGCTGACCAACCTGGCCGACCACATCCTGCCGCAAGCCGGCTGGCCGCTGCTGCTGGATCTGCTGCGGCAGAGCGCCTGGCAGCCGGAGCCTGCGGCCAACCATGAGCTGCTCACCGCGCTGCTGGGCGAGCTGGAAGCCGGCAACGGCGACGCGGTGCCGGAAGGCAATCTGGCGCGCAACCTGCCGGCCATCCATGCACTGCTGAACAAGGGCTCGCTGGCCGCCTTCGACCACGCGCTGCGCCACGGCAGCTTCAACGACCCGTGGCTGGCGGCGGCCACCGACACCTACCGCGCCGGCTGCCCGGCCAGCGCCGCGGTGTGCTGGGAGATCTTCCACCGCGCGCGCCACCTGTCGCTGGCCGATGTGTTCCGCATGGAGTTGGCGCTGTCGGTGAACTTCTGTGCCGCACCGGATTTCCGCGAAGGCGTGCGCGCGCTGCTGGTGGACAAGGACAGACAGCCACGCTGGTCGCGCCCCGCGCTGGCCGATGTGGATAGCAGCTATGTAGCGCAACATTTCGCTTCACCTTGGCGGCCACAAGACCATCCATTGGCTACCCTTTAAACAGGATTCCTCACTGCAAGGAGCCGCATCATGCAACACATCGCATTCATTGGCCTGGGCAATATGGGCGGCCCGATGGCCATCAACCTGGTGAAGGCCGGCTACGCCGTGCGCGGCTTTGACCTGTCGCCGGAGGCACTGGCGCACTTCGCCACCCACGGCGGCAACGCGGTGCGCTCGATAGCCGAAGCCGTGAACGGCGCCGATACCATCATCTCCATGCTGCCGGCCGGCAAACACGTGGCCGGCCTGTACCTGGGTGAAGAAGGCCTGTTCGCCAGCCTGCCGCAGGGCACCCTGGTGATCGACTGCAGCACCATAGACGCGCAGACCGCGCGCGAGGTTGGCCGCGTGGCCGAACACAGCGGGCTGTGCTTCATCGACGCCCCGGTATCCGGCGGCACCGCCGGCGCTGCCGCCGGCACCCTCACCTTCATGGTGGGCGGCGATGCGGCCAACGTGGATGCCGCGCAGCCGCTGCTGTCGGCCATGGGAAAACGCCTCTTCCACGCCGGCGACATCGGCGCCGGGCAGATCGCCAAGGCCTGCAACAACATGCTGCTGGGCATCCTGATGGCCGGCACCGCCGAAGCACTGGCCATGGGCGTTAAAAACGGGCTGGACCCGGCGGTACTGTCGGAGATCATGGTCAGCAGCTCCGGCCGCAACTGGGCGCTGGAGTTGTACAACCCGTGGCCGGGTGTGATGGACAACGTACCGGCCAGCCATGGCTACCAGGGCGGCTTCATGTCCGAGCTGATGCTGAAAGACCTGGGCCTGGCCGAAGAAATGGCACTGCACAGCCATGCGGCCAACCCGCTGGGCGCACTGGCACGCAGCCTGTACGAACAGCACGTGGCCGCCGGCAACGGCAAGCTGGATTTCTCCAGCATCGTGCAGCAGTTCCGCCGCTGAGCAGGCGCAGGGCGGAAGCCCGGCTATGCCGGGCGTTCCGCCACCGCCAGTCGAATCAGTACTGGCGCACAAGGCGGATCGCCCCTGCGGGGCATCCGCCCTGCTTGTCAGCTGCCCATGCAGCTTGCGGTTGAGCAAAGCCTACCCCTCCGGAGCCATCGCCATGTTTACCTACGTCTGCCTGGGCACCAACGATCTTGCGCGGGCTTGCCGGTTTTACGATGCGGCAATGGGTGCGCTCGGCCTGTCGCGCTGCGATATCTCGCAGGAAGCTGACTGGGAAGGTTGGGCCGGCTGGGGCACTTATGAACATGGCGGCCAGCAGGAAGTGGCGCTGTGGGTATGCAAACCATTCGATGGCGCACCGGCCTCACCCGGCAATGGCAGCATGGTGGCTCTGCGGGCCAGCAGCTGGCGGCAGGTGCAGCAGTTCCACGCCGCGGCCCTGGCCCATGGCGGCACGTCAGAAGGCGAGCCGGGTCTGCGCCCGCAGTACGATGCCGATTTCTATGCCGCCTATGTCCGCGACCCCGATGGCAACAAGCTGGCAGCCGTTTGCCGGGGCTTCACTGCGCCGCAGGCGTAGTCATTGAGCCGGGCACCAGCCAGGCTGATGCGGCCAACCTTTGCCTCAGCGGACAGCACATCAGCAGCACCCGCAGGCAAATAAACACCCGCACAAGCGCCATTTTCTGCCCCGCTCACGCCACAACCCGCCCGCCACGGTACTGTGTTATCGAAATTAGCAACAAAAGCACCACAATGCCTGCATTTTCAACAGCAAGGCCCAGGTAATCGGAGTACACTAGCGGCTCGCGTTCTTCCCAATCAGCGCGATCTCTTCTTGGCCCTTGGCTTCCTGCCCGGCCCACCTTCGACAAACAGAACTCTTGCCCTCCCGGATTGGTATTGCGTTGCGCAATGGGTAGGCAGCTGCTTGCAAACTAATAAATGTCAGAATCGAATTTTGCCGCACTGGGCCTTGCCGAGCCCATCCTGCGAGCCGTAGCCGATACCGGCTACACCCAGCCTACCCCTATCCAGGCGCAGGCCATTCCGCAAGTACTGCAAGGTGGCGACCTGTTGGCCGCAGCCCAGACCGGTACCGGTAAAACCGCCGGCTTTACCCTGCCGCTGCTGCACCGCCTGATGGATGCCCCCAGCAAACAGAAAGGCCGCCCGCGCGCGCTGGTGCTGACCCCTACCCGCGAACTGGCGGCCCAGGTGGAAGAATCGGTACGCGAGTACGGCAAATACCTGTCGCTCAAATCCATGGTGATGTTCGGCGGTGTCGGCATCAACCCGCAGATCAACGCGCTGAAAAAGCCGGTGGACATCCTGGTGGCCACCCCGGGCCGCCTGCTGGATCACGCCGGCCAACGCACCGTTGACCTGTCCGGCGTGGAGATCCTGGTACTGGACGAAGCCGACCGCATGCTGGACATGGGCTTCATCCACGACATCAAGAAAGTGCTGGCGCTGCTGCCGGCACAGCGCCAGAACCTGCTGTTCTCCGCCACCTTCTCCGATGACATCAAGAAGCTGGCCGACAAGCTGCTGAACCAGCCCAAGCTGGTGGAAGTGGCGCGCCCGAACACCACCAACGAGCAGATCGCGCAGAAGGTTCACCTAGTGGACCGCGACCGCAAGACCGATCTCTTGATCGAAATGATCAAGTCCGGCGACTGGCACCAGGTACTGGTATTCACCCGCACCAAGCACGGCGCCAACCGCCTGGCGGAAAAACTGGAAAAGGCCGGCATCGCCAGCATGGCGATTCACGGCAACAAGAGCCAGGGTGCGCGCACCAAGGCGCTGGCCGGCTTCAAGGACGGCAGCCTGCCGGTACTGGTTGCCACCGATATCGCCGCCCGCGGCCTGGATATCGAAGAGCTGCCGCACGTGGTGAACTACGAGCTGCCCAACGTGCCGGAAGATTACGTGCACCGCATCGGCCGTACCGGCCGTGCCGGCTGCACCGGCGAGGCGATCTCGCTGGTCTGCGTGGACGAGCTGGGCTTCCTGCGCGACATCGAGAAGCTGACCAAGAAACCGGTTGAGCGCTTCAGCCTGCCGGGCTTCGAAGCCGACATGGACGCGGAACCGCAAGCCATCGAAATCGGCCTCGGCCGCTACATCCACGGCGCACTGGTACCGACCACCGCACCGAAAGGCGCCAAGGGCGACAGCCGTGGCCGCGGCGGCCAGCGCCGCCAGGGCCAGGGTCAAGGCCAGAACCGTGCCAAACCGGCCGATGGCGGCGACAAACCGCGCCAGCAGCAGGCCAAGCCCGCAGCCAAGCAGAACGATGCCGGCAAGCCGCGCAGCGACAAGCCCCGCTCCGACCGCCAGCAGCCGCAGGCGCAGCAAGGCCAGAAGCGCCAGCAACAGCAAGCGCAGCCGCAGCAACGCAAGCCGCAGGAAAAGCGCAACAAGCCGCTGCCGGGCATGAACGAGCCGAACGGCAATGTGTTCTACGACGATGGCCCGCGCCAGCCGTCGCTGACCATGCACGAGCTGAGCCAGGGCCTGATCCCGGGCAAACAGCCGCGCCAGGGCAATGGGCCGCGCCAGCAGCAGGGCTACAGCCAGGGTGGCAGCAATGGCGGCAACAACAGCAACCGTCGCGGTGGCAGCGGCAAGCCGCGCCAGCAGCAGTCGGCGCTGTTCAGCCCGCCGCCCAAGCGTGGCGAGCGCTAAGCCGCTGCGAGCGATCTGCTGCGCGTCGGCGATACGGCGTTGAAAACAGATCCACAAAACAAAAGCCACCGCATGCGGTGGCTTTTTTGTTGCCTGCGCCGGACGTTCAGGCCGCAGCAGGCCGTTCGCGCAGCTCGTAGCCACGCGCCTGCAATGCCTGCCGCCATTCCGCCAGTGCAATCGCCACCAGCGCCGGCTGGCCGCTGAAGCCGAATTCGATGTGCATCTCCGGAATCGCCTCGCTGCCGAAGCTCGGCAGGCAGGAAAAACGCAGCGCCGGGTAGCGGTCGACAAACTCCTGCATCAGGCTGATCAGGTCGCCCTCCTTCGCCCGCAACGCGATGCAGCCCTGCTCCACGTCCGGACTGTCGCTGTGCAGCTGGCGGTAGTGCGTGTCCAGCACCCATTCCACCATCGGCCAGGCCATGCTGGGAAAGCCCGGCACGAAGTGCACATTGCCGCAGCTGAAGCCGGGAATCTGGTTCACCGGGTTGGGGATGATGCTGGCCGATGCCGGAAAGGCACCCATATTGATGCGGTGCGGATAGGCTTCCGCGCCGAAGCGGCCTTCGATCAGTTCACGTGCCTGCGGGTGCACGGTCAGCAATTCGCCCAGCGCCCGTGCGGCACAGCCACGGGTATGGTCGTCCGGCGTGGCGCCGATGCCGCCAAAGCTGAACACCAATTCGCCACTGGCAAAGGCACGGCGCAGCGCGGCTTCGATGCGCTGCGGGTCATCCCCCAGGTATTCCGCCCAGGCGAGCTTCATGCCACGCGCCGCCAGGATGCGGATCACTGCCTGCAAGTGCTTGTCCTGGCGTTTGCCGGACAGCAGCTCGTCCCCGATGATCAGCACGCCCACCTTCATATGCCTTACCTCGCGATAAATGACCGGACTGTATAGTACGCCAGCCCCAGCAGTTCGCGCAGTGCCTGATGCGTCTCCTGCATCGCCCTGCCCTGCGGAATCCACAACAGCAGACCGCTGCCATCGTAGCGGGTAAAGCCGGTAGGCGCCGCCACCACCTGCAGACCCTGCGCGGTGAAGAACGGCACCGCCCGCCGCATGTGCCAGGCCTGCGTCACCAGCGTGATGCGGCCAACCCCTGCCGGCTTGAGCAGCGAGGCGCTGAGGCGCGCATTGTCCAGCGTGGTATCGGAGCCCGACTCCACCCAGCGCGGCTGCAGGCCGTAATCTTCGCGCAGCGTGCGCGCCATCACCTGTGCCTCCGGTTCGCCACCCAGCGGCGCCCCGCCGGTCAGCAGCAGCGGCAGCCCGGTACGCCGAGCCAGCCACGCGGCGTAGCGCAACCGGCCGGCGGTATCGGCGCTCAGCACGTTGGCCGCATACTCCGGCGCCGGCCGCTTGCCACCGGACAGCACCACGATGGCCTGGGTATCGGCCACCTGCGCCAGCGCTGCCGGCGGGTAGCGCTCCAGCCAGCCATTGAGGGTGATGGCCGTAATCGGCAAGGACAGCAGCCAGGCCAGCAGCAGGCTGCCGGCAAGCAACAGCCGGCCACATGCCGGCCAGCGGCGGCGGCAGGCCAGTGCCAGCAGCAGCGGCAACAGGTAGCTGAATGGCGGCAACAGCAAGGCACCCAGCAGCTGGTGCCAGAACACGGTGAGACTGATCGCGCTGGTCATGATGATGGCAATAAACAGGTTGGCCGCATGGTAACGGCAAGCAGGACAAGCCACAAACAAAAACGCCTCCGGCAAGCCGGAGGCGTTTGATTGGGCAAGTGCGGTTTATTCGCCGAGGTAGGCGTTACGCACGCGCTCGTCGGCCAGCAGCTCGTGCGCCGGGCCGCTCATGGAGATGCGACCGCTCTCCATTACGTAGCCGCGCTGCGACACTTCCAGTGCCAGCTTGGCGTTCTGCTCCACCAGCAGCATGGTCACGCCTTCCTTGGCCACCATCTGGATGATCTCGAAGATCTTTTCCACGATCAGCGGCGCCAGGCCCATGGACGGCTCGTCCAGCAGCAGCAGCTTGGGCTGGGAAACGATGGCACGTGCCATCGCCACCATCTGCTGCTCGCCGCCGGACAGGGTGCCGGCCAGCTGCTTCTGACGCTCCTTCAGACGCGGGAACAGCTCGTAGCCACGCTCGATGTCGCTCTGGATGCCAGCCTTGTCGTTGCGGTGGAAGCCGCCCATTTGCAGGTTTTCTTCCACGGTCAGCTTGCCGAAGATGCCGCGACCTTCCGGCACCATCACCAGGCCGTTGCGCACAAAGTTGTGCGGCGCAATGGCGGAGGTGTCCTTGCCGTCGAAGTTGATGCTGCCGCCGGACTTCTTCACCATGCCCACCAGGGTTTTCAGCGTGGTGGTCTTGCCGGCGCCGTTGGCACCGATCAGGGTCACCAGCTCGCCCTTGTTGATGTGAAAATCGATGCCGCGCACGGCCTGGATGCCGCCGTAGGCGACTTGCAGGTTTTTGACTTCCAAGAGACTCATGAGTGTGCCGCTCCCAGGTATGCTTCGATAACTTTAGGATCCTTGCGCACCGCCTCCGGCACGCCTTCCGCGATCTTCTTGCCGTAATCCAGCACGGCGATGCGGTCACACAGGCCCATCATGAGTTTCACGTCGTGTTCGATCAGCAGCACGGTCACGCCGTCGTTGCGGATCTTTTCCATCAGTGCTTTCAGACCTTCGGTCTCGCTCGGGTTCATGCCGGCGGCCGGTTCGTCCAGCGCCAGCAGCTTCGGCTCGGTAGCCAGTGCGCGGGCGATTTCCAGGCGACGCTGGTGGCCGTAGGACAGGTTGCGGGCACGCTCGTACGCCACATCCTCGATACCCACGTAGCGCAGCAGCTCCCAGGCCTTGGCCTCGATGGCGGCTTCTTCCTGACGCACGGACTTGGTGCGCAGCACCGCGCCCAGGGCGTTGGCCTTGGAGCGGATGTGACGGCCCACCATCACGTTTTCCAGCGCCGTCATTTCATGGAACAGACGGATGTTCTGGAAGGTACGGGCGATACCGCCGGCCACCACGATGTGCGGAGGGGCACGGAACAGGTCCTGGCCGGCGAAGGTAAAGGTACCTTCGTCCGGGGTGTACAGGCCGGTCAGCACGTTGAACAGGGTGGTCTTGCCGGCGCCGTTCGGGCCGATCAGACCGTAGATTTCGCCCTTGTTGATGTGCAGGGCAACATTGTTGAGGGCATGCAGACCGCCAAAGCGTTTGTGGATGCCTTCGATTTTCAGCAGAACTTCAGCCATGGCTTAACCTTTCTTGGCATCGTCGAACTCGGCCTGGCGTCGCTTGGACGGCCACATGCCTTCTGGGCGGGTCAGCATCATGACAACCATGGCCAGACCGAACAGCAGCATACGAGCATTTTCAGGATCGACGATCATCTTGCCGAAGGTGTGCATCTGCAGCGGGCCGATCACGTCACGCAGGATTTCCGGCGCAATGGTCAGCACCACGGCACCCAGGATCACGCCCGGGATGTGGCCCATACCGCCCAGCACCACCATGGCCAGGATCATGATCGATTCCAGCAGGCTGAAGGATTCCGGCGAGATGAAGCCCTGGAACGCCGCGAACAGGCCACCGGCCACACCACCGGACAGCGCGCCCAGTGCGAAAGCCAGCAGTTTGATGTTGCGGATGTTCAGGCCCATGGCGGAAGCCGCAATGTAGTCTTCACGCATCGCCACCCAGGCACGACCGATACGGGAGTGCTGCAGGCGGGAAACCATGATCACTACCAGTACGGTCAGTGCCAGGAACATGTAGTAGTACAGGTGTACCGGGTTCAGCGAGAGGGAACCGATGATGGTTTCCTTGCCCAGCGAGAAGCCGGCGAACTGGATCGGGTCTACCAGGTTGATACCCTGCGGGCCGTTGGTGATGTTGATCGGTGCGTTCAGGTTGTTCATGAAGATACGCACGATCTCACCGAAACCCAGGGTCACGATGGCCAGGTAGTCACCCTTCAGCTTCAGTACCGGAGTACCCAGCAGGATGCCGAAGAAGGCGGCACAACCTGCGCCCAGCGGGATGGTGATGTAGAACGGCAGGTGGATGCCGAAGTGCGGCGAACCCAGCAGCGCGAAGGTGTAGGCACCCACGGCGTAGAAGGCGATGAAGCCCAGGTCCAGCAGGCCGGCAAAGCCCACCACGATGTTCAGACCCAGCGCCAGCATTACGTACAGCAGCGCAAAGTCGATGGTACGCACCCAGGCGTTGCCCAGCGTGCCGCTGACCACGAAGGGCAGCACCGCCAGCACGATGGCCGAAGCCAGGAAGGTGCCGAGTTTCTTGTTGCTTGTCATTTAGATGTGCTCCTACCTGGACTTATGCGCGATCGGCAATCTTTTCGCCCAGCAGACCGGACGGACGGAAGATCAGCACGACGATCAGCACGGCAAAGGCGAAGATGTCCTGGTAGTTGGAACCCAGGAAACCGCCAGTCAGGTCGCCGATGTAGCCGGCGCCCAGGCTTTCGATGATGCCCAGCAGGATACCGCCGGCTACGGCGCCACCCAGGTTGCCGATGCCGCCCAGTACTGCAGCGGTAAAGGCCTTCAGGCCGATCATGAAGCCCATGTAGTAGTGGGCCTGGTCATAGTTGGTTGCAACCATCACGCCGGCGATGGCGCCGAGGCCGGAGCCCATCACGAAGGTAGCGGACACGATGGTGTTGACGTTCACGCCCATCAGACCGGCCACGCCCGGGTTCTGGCTGGTGGCGCGCATGGCGCGGCCCAGTTTGGTCTTCTCGACCACCAGCAAGAGACCAGCCATCAGCACCAGGCACAGGATCACGATCAGCACTTGCAGCTGGGTGATGGTGGCGCCAAAGATATCGATGGTGTCGTGGTTGAGGATCGGCGGGAACGGAATGTAGTTACGGCCCCAGATCATGATGGCAGCCTGCTGCAGCACGATGGACAGGCCAATCGCGGTAATCAGCGGCGCCAGCTTGGGCGCATTGCGCAGCGGGCGGTAAGCCACGCGCTCGATGGTGAAGCCCAGCAGCATACATGCCGGAATCGCCACCATCAGGGCGATCAATACCATTGCGCCACCCGGAAGGTGCACGCCGGCATTGGTCATGGCGGAAATGACGGTAATGGTGACCATGGCGCCAAACATCACCACTTCGCCGTGCGCGAAGTTGATGAGGCCCATAATCCCGTACACCATCGTATAGCCGAGTGCGATCAGGGCATAAATACTGCCCAGCACCAGGCCATTGAGGATCTGTTGCACAAAAATGTCCACGGTGGGATCTCCTTTGGATGAACTTCCCGACGGCTTTTTTGACGGGATGACTCCCGCTGCCGCCTTACCAGCCGTGTAGCGCCGACTGTCAACCAGCCCTACAAGCCGAGCGGATTATGGAGTCGTATCCAATCGACTGTCAATCTTAAAACAGCCAAAACAGGACGTTTTCTGACAAATTTTCCACATGATGTAATTTGTTGATTTTATTGAGAAAAATAACATTTTAAACACAAGCAACCGCCATGTTGCAGTGCAACCAAGCGGTTATTTCGGCTTTCTTTTCACGGCACCGGGCATTTAAAAATTTTCGGTTTTTTTCATTCTGAAATCATATAGTTTCCAATACGAAAATTATTCTGATCGTTTTCGCACCATGCTCGCGCTTTCCGCTGCACCACAACTGGATACAATCTATCTTATTCGTTTGCGAACGCAAAAAAGCCGCTGCACGAAGATCGTGCAGCGGCTTTTTCATGCCAGTCCGGTAGTGAATTACACCAGCTGGAACGGGTACACCGAGCCCAGGCCCAGAATGCCGGTCAGTTCGTCCAGCGCAGTGCGGCATTCCAGCAGCAGCTGCGGGTCGCCCAGGTCGGCCGGGGCAATGCGATCACGATAATGCTTCTCCACCCAAGCATTAAGCGTGCCAAACAGCATGTCGTTCATCATCACCTTCGGATTCACCGCGGCGATCTCGCGCTCGGACAGCGCCACACGCAGACGCAGGCAGGCCGGGCCGCCGCCGTTCTGCATGCTCTGCTTCAGATCGAACACGCGTACTTCGGCAATCGGGCCACCGCTGTTCACCAGCTTCTGCAGGTAGGTCCACACGCGCTCGATGTTGCGGCACTCTTCCGGCACCACGATGATCATCTTGCCATCGGCGCGCGACAGCAGCTGGCTGTTGAACAGGTAGCTCTTCACCGCCTCTTCCACGCTCACTTCCGCCTGCGGCACCTCGATGGAAATGAACTTGCCACCTGCGGCGGCCAGCTTGCGCTCCAGCTCGGCCAGCACATCGGCCTGATGCAGGAAGGACTTCTCGTGGTGGAACAGCACGTTGCGGTTGCCAACCGAGATCACGTCGTTGTGGAACACGCCGGCATCGATGGTGGCCGGGTCCTGCTGCGCGTATACCACGCCCTCTTCCTTCAGGCCGTGCAGACGGGCGATGGCCTGGCTGGCTTCCAGCGTCTGGCGCGCCGGGAAGCGGGCCGGTGCCGGGTAGCGGCTGTCGAAAGCCGCCGCACCGAATACGAAGAACTCCACGCCGGCGCCATCGTATTCGTGGCAGAAGCGGGTATGGTTGGCCGCACCTTCGTCACCGAAGTGCATCTGCGCCGGCAGCGCCTCATGCACCGCGAAGCGCGACTCGTCGGCAAACATCGCCTGCAGGATGCGACGGGTGGTCGGATGCTCGATGGAGCGGTGGAACTTGTTGTTCAGGTTGGCCGGGGTGAAATGCACGCGGCCGTCGGCGGTGTCGCCGGAGGGGCTGACGGTAGCCGCGTTGGCGGTCCACATGCAGGAAGCCGAGCTGGCGGCGGCCAGGATGGCCGGCGCTTCCTTGGCGGCGCGCTCCACTACCTGTGCGTCGGTGCCACCAAAGCCCAGGCGGCGCAGGCTGGCCACGTCCGGGCGCTCATGCGGGGCCAGTACGCCCTGCTTGAAGCCCATGTCGTGCAGCGCCTTCATCTTGGCCAGGCCCTGCAGGGCGGCCAGTTTCGGGTTGGACGCCGCGTTCTGGTTGCCGGTGGAAGCCACGTTGCCGTAGGACAGGCCGCTGTAGTTGTGCGTCGGGCCTACCAGGCCGTCGAAGTTCACTTCAAATGCGTTGCTCACAGTACGATCCCCGGAGAAAGTTGAGACGGAACGGTCAGGCTGTCGCATTCCAGCGATGCCACCGGCCAGGCGCAGTAATCCGCCGCGTAGTAGGCGCTGGGGCGATGGTTGCCCGAGGCGCCGATGCCGCCGAACGGTGCGGCGCTGGAGGCGCCGGTCAGCGGCTTGTTCCAGTTCACCACGCCGGCGCGGCTTTCCAGCAGATAGTGTTCGTATTCGGCACGGTCGTCCGACAGCACGCCGCCGGCCAGGCCGAAGCGGGTGTCGTTGGCGATGTCGATGGCCTCGTCGAAGGAGGTGTAGCGGATCACCTGCAGCAGCGGGCCGAAGAATTCCTCGTCCGGGCGCTGTGCCGCGGTGCTGTCCACGATGCCGGGGCTGAGCAGCGCGCCAGTGTCGGACAGGCGCTTCATTTCCAGCAGCAGCTTGCCGCCATTGGCCAGCAGCGTGGCCTGCGCCTTCAGCAGCGCATCGGCAGCGGCATTGGAAATCACCGAGCCCATGAACGGCTGCGGCTCTTCGTTATACAGACCTACCTTGAGGTTGGCCGCAACCTGCACCAGGCGCGCCACGAAGGCATCGCCCCACTGCCCTGCCGGCACCAGCAGGCGGCGCGAGCAAGTGCAGCGCTGGCCGGCGGAGATGAAGGCAGACTGGATCACGTGATGCACGGCGGCATCCATATCGGCCACCTTGCCGACGATCAGCGGGTTGTTGCCGCCCATTTCCAGCGCCAGGATCTTCTCCGGCTGGCCGGCGAAGTTCTTGTGCAGCAGGTTGCCGGTAGCGGAGCTGCCGGTGAAGAACAGGCCGTCGATGCCGTGGTGGCCGGCCAGGGCAACGCCGGTATCGCGCGCGCCCTGGGTCAGGTTGATCACGCCCGCCGGCAGGCCGGCTTCGTTCCACAGGCGCACGGTTTCCTGCGCGGTCCACGGGGTAAGCTCGGACGGCTTGAAGATCACGGTATTGCCCGCGATCAGCGCCGGCACGATGTGGCCGTTGGGCAGGTGGCCGGGGAAGTTGTACGGGCCGAACACCGCCACCACGCCGTGCGGCTTGTGACGCAGTACCGCCTGGGCATCGCCCATGGCTGCGCTACGCTCGCCGGTGCGTTCCTGGTAGGACTTCACCGAGATATCCACCTTGTTCACCATGGTGGTCACTTCGGTCTGTGCTTCCCACAGCGGCTTGCCGGTTTCCTTGGCAATGATCTCGGCCAGCGCGGCCTTGTTGGCCGCAAGCAGCTCGCCAAAACGGCGGGCGATGGCAATGCGCTCGTCCAGTGGGCGGCGCGCCCAGGCCTTGAACGCGGCACGCGCGGCGGCCACGGCGGCATTCACCTGCTCGCTGCCGGCGGCATTGCCGTGCCAGATCGCTTCGCCGGTGGCCGGGTTGTTCTTGCTCATGGCTTCGCCGCTGCCGGCCAGCCACAGACCATTGATGAACTGGGTACTCACTGTGCAGTCTCCTTCGGCGACAGCGCGACCACGCGCACCATGTCGCCCTGCTTGATATTCAGTGCCGCGGCCTGTTCGGCCGTGATGTCGATGCCGTCGCGGCCAACCTGTTGCGCCGCCATGATCACGCGGAAGCCTTCCAGACTGGTATTGGACAGCAGCTGGAAATCGCCTTCGCTTACCGCGGCCACGATATTGGCCGGCAGCAGGCGGCTGTCGCGTACCGCGCGGATGTCATTGGTGTAGGACTGTACCGTCGGGCCGCCGTCGAAGATGTCGACGTAGCCTTCGTAGCGGAAGCCTTCGCCGTACAGCATGGCCACCGCCGGGCGGGTGTTTTCGTGGGTCTGGCCAATCACCGCCTGCGCTTCCTGCGGCAGGAAGTCGATGTACACCGGGAATTTCGGCATCAGCTCGGCCACGAACGCCTTCTGCCCCACGCCGGTCAGGTAATCCGCCTCGGCAAAATCGATGGAGAAGAAGTGGCGGCCCAGCGCCTCCCACAGCGGCGATTTGCCGTTGGCGTCGGACACGCCGCGCATTTCGGCCACGACCACCTTGCCGAACAGCTGCGGGAACTGTGCCAGGAACAGGAAACGGCTCTTGGACAGCAGGCCGCCATTGCGGTTTACCCGGAAATCCGGGTGCAGGAACAGCGTGCACAGCTCGCTGTAGCCGGTGTGGTCGTTGGACAGGAACAGCGTTTCGTGACGCGTGTACACGCCCAGCTCTTCCGAAGCATGCACGATGTTGCCGACCCGGTAGTTGTACCAGGGCTCTTTCAGGCCCACGGCGGCTTCCAGCGCGCAGATGCCGCCGACGCGGCCGCTTTCGCTGTCTTCCAGCACGAACACGTAGCCGCAGTCGGCCAGTTCGGCTTCGCCGGCAAAGGTTTTCTCCGAGCGCGCGATGCGTGCGGCCAACCTTTCAACGTTCACCGGCAGCGAGGTCAGGCCCACGCCGGCGCTGCGCGCCAGCTCCATCAGGCCGTCCAGGTCGCTGTCGCGAATCGGGCGAATGATCATCATGCTGCAGTCCTCCCTGCTTCCGGCAGCAGCGGCGCCACACAGGCTTGCTGGCCGCTGGTGAGTGCCAGCACGCGAGCGGTGTCCGGCGTAATGAACAACACCTCGTCCACCACCGCGCCACGCGCCTGGGTAACAACGAATTCGTCGCTGCGATGGTTGGAGATCAGCATCTCGCCGGCGCCTTCCGGCAGCTGCGGCGCCACTTCCACCCGGTGCATGCGCTGCGAGCGCTGGGTGAACAGCTGGTCCACCTCGGCGGTGAGCACGGCGCCGCCGTCGAAGATGTCGATATAGTTGTCGGCCTCGAAGCCTTCGCGGGTCAGGATGTCGAACGGACGCTCGAAATCCGGGTGGATCTGGCCGATGGCGCTCTGCGCGGAATCCGGCAGCAGCGGCACGTAGATCGGGTAGGACGGCATCAGCTCGGCAATGAAGGTCTTGCTGCGCTGGGCGAAGGCCTGCTCCACCTGCGGGAAATCCATATTAAAGAAGCGGCGGCCGATGGCGTCCCAGAACGGCGACTGGTCGTTATCGTCCAGAATGCCCTGCATTTCCACCAGAATGCGGCGGCCGAAACGGGCGCGCGCAGCGGCGATGTACATCAGGCGGGCACGCGACAGCAGCTCGTAGGCGCGCAGCTGCTCCTTGGGCGAACAGAAGAAGCCGCACAGCTGGATCTGGCCGGTCAGGTCATGGCACATGTTCAGCACGTGGATGCGGTTGTTCACCTTCAGCGCGCGCGAGGCGTGCACCATGGTTTCGCTGCGGTAGCTGTAGAACGGCTCTTCGAAACCGGCGGAGGCGCTGATGGAGGCAGTGCCCACCACTTCGCCCTCGACTTCCAGCACGAACATATAGTATTCGCGGCCGGTGCCGGCGATGGCCTCGTGCTCGAAAGCGCCGAGCGAGGACTGGATCTTTTCGTAAAGCTTTTCGCGATTGTTCGGCAGGCTGGTAACGCCGATCCCGCTGTCTACCGCCATCTTCTCGATGACCGGCAGGTCGGAAATACGAACTGGGCGCACTGTCAGCATGGCGTGCCTCTCTCTCGTAGTAAGCCGGAAGGCGGGCGCAGCAGCGCCCGTCCTGCCGCCGTCTGGCGGCAGGATTCCCCTGGATTGGTAATGAATGGATTAAGTCGCGGGTGGAATCAGCCGCGGTTGGCCGCAACCACCGCTGCCACGGCGGCGTCGAAGCGGGCCAGACCTTCGTCGATGTCCTTGTCTTCCACCACCAGCGACGGGGCGAAGCGCACTACGGACAGGCCGGCTACCAGCACCATCAGCTGCTGGGCTTCGGCGGCCTTCAGGAAGTCACGGGCACGGCCGGCGAACTCGTCGGTCACCACGGCGCCGATCAGCAGGCCCATGCCGCGGATTTCCTTGAACACGTTGTACTTGGCGTTGATGGCGTTCAGGCCGTCAACAAAGCGCTGGTGCTTGGCGGCCACGCCGGCCAGCACTTCCGGGCGGGAAACGATTTCCACCACTTTCTTCGCTACCGCGGTAGCCAGCGGGTTGCCGCCGTAGGTGGTGCCGTGGGTGCCCACTGCCAGGCTCGGCGCCACCTTGTCGGTGGTCAGCATGGCGCCGATGGGGATACCGCCGCCCAGGCCCTTGGCAGAGGACAGGATGTCCGGGTTCACGCCGTAAGCCTGGTAGGCGTACAGGGTGCCGCAACGGCCCACGCCGGTCTGCACTTCATCAAAAATCAGCAGCGCGTTGTGCTGGTTGCACAGCTCGCGCGCGGTTTCCAGGAATGCCTGGCTGGCCGGCAGTACGCCGCCCTCGCCCTGTACCGGCTCGATAACCACGGCGCAGGTCTTGTCGGAGATCGCTGCCTTCAGCGCTTCGACATTGTTGAATTCGATATGGGTGATGCCGGCCGGGTTCGGGCCGAAACCTTCGGCGTACTTCGGCTGACCGCCCACGTTGACGGTGAACACGGTACGGCCGTGGAAGGAGTTCTTGCAGGAGATGATTTCGTGCTTGTCGGCGCCGAAATGATCATGAGCGTATTTGCGTGCCAGCTTGAATGCCGCTTCGTTGGCCTCGGCGCCGGAGTTGCAGAAGAACACGCGGTCGGCGAAGGTCTTTTCCACCAGCAGCGATGCCAGTTCCAGCGCCGGCTCGTTGGTGAACACGTTGGACAGGTGCCACAGCTTGTGCGCCTGTTCGGTCAGGGTAGCCACCATCTCCGGGTGACAGTGACCCAGGGAGTTCACTGCGATACCGCCGGCAAAGTCGATGAACTCGCGGCCTTGCTGGTCCCATACGCGGGAACCCTCACCCTTTACCGGGATGAAACCGGCCGGGGAGTAGTTGGGGACCATGACCTGGTCGAAAGTTTCGCGGCTGACTTGCTTGCTCATTGATGGGTTCCTTCCTGCAATTCGTCTTGAGTTCTTGTGTGGCGCCCCGCCATCGTGGGGTTGGCGGGGCTGTCCCGTGGGCTTCTGTCGATTCTAATCGAAACTTTTAAGCCGACCATATCCGCTTTGCGACATGGCCTTACACTTTTTCAAGAGATGTAAGAAGATGAGCAAAAAACAAAAAATCAAGTCAGTTCAATGAGTTGCTGCAGCTTATCGGCATCCGGTATGTGAATTTCGCGCCCTTCCACCACAATCTGCGCCTGCTCCGACAGTTTCTGCAGCACCCGCGAGAAGGTTTCCGGCGTCAGATTCAGCCGTGATGCCATTACCTGCTTGTTCACCGGCAAGGTCACCGCGCCGGCATGCTCGTCCTCGCCCAGTGCCTGCAGCAGATAGCTCACCACCCGTGCCACCGCGCCCTGCAGGCTGTAGCTGGCCACATCCTGCAGCAGGCCGTGCAGGCGCATCGACAGGCCGGCCAGCATGCGCCGCGCCAGCTGCGGGTCGCTGTCCAGCAGCGCCATCAGCGGCGCCGCCGGCACGAACAGCACCAGCGCATCCTCCAGTGTCTGCGCCATGACCGGGTAGTTGCCGGTCATGAACATGATCGCCTCGCCGAAGCTCTGCCCCGGGTAGATGATCTCCACCACCTTCTCGCTGCCGCTGCGCGAGGACACGGTGAGCTTGATCTTGCCGTACACCAGCACGTGCATGCCGTCGCAGGGGTCGCCACGCTGAAACAGCACACTGCCCTTGTCGTAACGGTGTTCGGTGGTGACATTGGCGATCTGCTGCAGGTGGTCCGGCGAGCAGCTGGCAAACAGTGGCAAGTGCTGCAAAAAGCGGATGGCGGATGCTTGCATGGTGGGGCTCCTGTTTTCTTGACGGTCATCATTCACGCGGCGCCGGGTGGAGCGGACACTGCGGTTGTTATGTTTATTTGCTGTTAATAACAGTTAGCGCCATGGCCCACCATCCACCATTAGAGCTAATTACCCGCTCGCCACACCGCGCCGGCTTCGTTCCCGGCATCGCCATCTGCCTGCTGCTTACCGTGTTCTGGGCCACCGAGTTGGCCGCACGCGTAACCGGCGGCAGCTTTGCCACCAGCATCGCCATTTCGCAGGCGCACGGGCTGGTGATGCTGTATGGCATCTTTCCCTTCTTCATGTGCGGCTTCTGCTATACCGCGGTGCCGCGCTGGCTGAACGTGGCCAACCCGGCGCCGCGCGTATTCGTGGGCATGCCGCTGCTGCTGCTGGGCGGCGTGCTGTGCTGGCTTGCCGGGCTATGGCTGGGCAAGGGCTGGCTGCTGGCCGGCAGCCTGCTGCAGCTGGCGGCGTTCGCCGGCCTGGCGCTGACGCTGGGCAGCATGATACGCCGCAGCCAGGTAGCGGACCGCCAGCATGCACGCCTGGTGGTGGCCGCCTTCCTGCTGGGCGCCGCCGGGCTGCTGTGCTCGCTGCTGTGGTTTGCCGGCCTGTTCACTAATGGCTGGTGGTGGACCCGCCACCTGGCGCTGTACGGCTTTCTGCTGCCGGTGTTTCTGACCGTAGCACATCGCATGCTGCCTTTCTTCAGCAGCAGCGTGCTGCAACCCTATACCCCGTGGCGCCCGTACTGGCTGCTGCGGCTGTGGCTGGCCGGCAGCCTGCTGCATGGCCTGCTGGGCATCGCCCTGCTGCCGCAATGGCCGCTGGATCTGCTGCTGGCCGCCTCGTTCGCCTACACCAGCTGGCGCTGGCAGCTGCGCCGCAGCCTGGCGGTACCGCTGCTGGCCATGCTGCACCTGGCGTTTGCCTGGCTGGCCGCCGCCTTCCTGCTGCTGGCGCTGGCCAGCCTGGGCTGGTTCTCGCCACTGGCCGGGCTGCATGCCATCACCATCGGCTTCTTCATCACCATGCTGGTGGGCTTTGCCTCGCGGGTGATGCTCGGCCACTCCGGGCGGCCGCTGCAGGCTTCGCCCACGCTGTGGCGGCTGTACCTGCTGCTGCACGTGGTGGCGCTGCTGCGCGTAGCCGCCGACATGGCCGGCCATGCGGCCAACCTGCTGCTGGCCATCGCCGCCGGCCTGCTGGCACTGTTGTCGCTGCTGTGGCTGCTGCTGGGTGCGCCCTGGCTACTGAAGGCGCGCATTGACGGCAAAAACGGCTGATACACCCGTACGGCATGCGGCTTTACCCGGTGCGCAGTGAAATAACATCTACGCTGGAGAAAAGATGCAGTAAAGTTGCCGCCTGCCACCGTTCCGGGAGAAAGACATGTCCGAGGCCACCCTGCTGATCGTGGAAGACAGCCAGAGCCAGTGCGCGCTGTACCGCAGCCTGTTCGACGGCCTCTACACCCTGCAGTTTGCCGCCACCGGCCTGGCGGCACTGGACAGCGTGGCAGGCAGCCCGCCCGACGCCATCCTGCTGGACGTGGAGCTGCCGGACATCGACGGCTACCGCGTGTGCCAGCAGCTGCGCAGCAACGGCCACGAACTGCCCATCCTGTTTGTCTCCTCCCACGGCAGCCTGGAAGACCGCCTGCAGGGCTACGATGCCGGCGGCAACGATTTTCTGCGCAAGCCGATCGACGGCCGCGAAATCGTGCTGAAGGTGGCGCTGGCGCTGCGCGCCCATGCCGAAAAGCGCGAGCTGCAGCAAAGCGGCCAGCACGCCTTCTCCGCCGCGATGACGGCGATGAGCGCGATGTCGGAAATGGGGGTGCTGATCGATTTCATCCGCAACGCCTCGCGCCTGGCCAGCTACGGCGACATCGCCGCCGCCATCTGCGGCACGCTGGAAGCCTACGGCCTGCACGGCTGTGCGCAGGTGTACGGCAGCAGCGGCGAAACCACCCTCTCCACCGACGGCAGCCCCAGCGCGCTGGAAGCCAGCATCATCGCCAATGCCCGCACGCTGTCGCATATCTATTCCAGCGGCTGCAACACCTCGTTCAACTACCCGAATTGCTGCCTGATCGTGCGTGACATGCCGGTAGACGACGACACCCGCTGCGGCCGCCTGCGCGACCACCTGGCCATCCTGGCGGAAGTAGCCGCCGCCCGCGCCCAGGCGCTGGACGAGCTGCAGCAGCAGACAAGCACCCTGCAGCAGCAACTGGATGCGCTGCACAGCGCCGTGCTGACCCTGCGGCGCGAGCTGCCCGCCGCCGGCGCCAGCCTGGGCCTGAGCGACGAGCAGCAGCAGCGGCTGGTACGCCTGTTCGACAGCAAGCTTGCCGAACAGGGCAAGCGCTAGGTTAATCCTGCAGGGCAAGGTTGGCCGCAAAGCCTTGCCAGTCAAGCTTTTGCGGCTTTTTTAACGTAGTGTCGCAACTACAGCAAAAGCAGCCTTGTCAGCCAGTTTGGGCTACGGTAAAAGCTGATTCCCTCCTGTTCTCGAGACATGCCATGTCTGCACCGCTGAATGTTGCCCTGGTGGGTTACGGCTATGCCGGACGCACCATCCATGCCCCGCTGATCCAGGCCAGCCCGCGCCTGAAGCTGCATACCGTCGTCAGCAGCAAGGGCGAGCAGGTCCAGGCCGACCATCCCGGCGTACAGGTTGCCAGTGACACCTCGCAGGCGCTGGCCGACCCGCAGATCGACCTGGTGGTGATTGCCAGCCCCAACAATAGCCATTTCGTGCATGCCGACTCGGCACTGGCCGCCGGCAAGCACGTGGTGGTGGACAAGCCGTTTACCGTCACCCTCAGCGAAGCACAGCAACTCATCGTGCAGGCCAAGCACCACCAGCGCCTGCTGTCGGTGTTCCACAACCGCCGCTGGGATGCCGACTTCCTTACCGTGCAACAGCTGCTGGCCGCCGGCACCCTGGGCGAGATCGCGCTGTTCGAATCGCGCTTCGAGCGCTACCGCCCGCAGGTGCAGGTGCGCTGGCGCGAATCCGACGTGGCCGGCGGCGGGCTGTGGTACGACCTGGGCCCGCACCTGCTGGACCAGGTGCTGCAACTGTTCGGCATGCCGCATGCCATCCACGCTGACCTGGCTTGCCAGCGCCCCGGCGCCGTCACCACCGACTACTTCCACGTACAGCTGCGCTACCCGCGGCTGCGGGTGCTGCTGTCCGGCAGCTGCCTGATCAGCGGCGGCTCGCCGCGCTTTGCCGTGCACGGCAGCGGCGGCAGCTACGTGAAATACGGGCTGGACAACCAGGAGGCCATGCTCAAGCGCGGCCAGCAGCCGGGCGATGCCGGCTGGGGCGAGGACACGCTGCACGGCATGCGCTACTGGCAGGTGGATGGCGAGCCGCACGGCGTGCTGCACACCACCCGGCACGGCGACTACCGCCGCTACTACGATGGCGTGGCGGCAGCCATTCTCGATGGCACTACCAACCCGGTGCCGGCCGAACAGGCGGCGCAGGTGATGCGCCTGATCGAGCTGGGCGAGGACAGCGCGCGGCGCGGCCAGGAGTTGCCGGTCAACGGTTACTGAGACACCAGACGACAAAGCCCACCAGCGGCGGGATGGTGTTCACTTAAGAAATCGCGCCCAACCACTTTGGCGTTAGAACGGTAGCGACTTGCCCCAAACCCGTTGGCGCGAGCCGTGTAAAACGGTATGCCCCAGGTTTTAAGACGCCGATCTGTTTGAGTCCCGAGCCGTTAGCGAGGGACGAGTTCGGCGGCGCCTGGGGCGTGCCTTTTTGCACGGGGTTTCGAGCAGCCCCGGGGAGCCGGGGATTGTTAAGGGGGCCGCGGGGGCCCCCTTAACCTGTCCGCCGGGCGGAACCGGCATCAAAATCATTATCCACGTAGCGGATTCCACGCTAAAACAAGCCATACCACAACTGCAACACGGTAAACGTTGGGCCTCGCTGGGCTCGACCCAAGCTACTCTCTGAACCAACAAATAAAAATGGTGTTCACTTGCTTAAGTGAACACCATTACACCAGCGGCGGGCCTTGTCGCGCCCGACCCGGTTAGGGCTCAGGCGTAGTTCTGCGGGAACAGCGCGCGCTCCACCGATTCGATCAGGATGTGGATCACCTTGATATGCAGCTCCTGCACCCGGTCGGCGTACTGGCCGCCCGGGGTGCACACGTCGATGTCTGCCAGCTGGCCGATCACCGAATCCGGCCGCCCGGTCAGCGCCACCACCACCATGCCCAGCGCCTTCGCCTCCTTCACCGCCGCCAGCACGTTCTTGCTGCTGCCGCTGGTGCTGATGGCCAGCAGCACGTCGCCGGCGCCGGCATGCGCTTCCAGGTAGCGCGAGAAGATGGCCTCGTAGCCGTAGTCGTTGCCCACGCAGCTGATGTGGCTGGGGTCGCTGATCGAGGCTGCCGGCAGTGCCTTGCGATCCAGCCGATAGCGGCCGGACAGCTCCTCGGCAAAGTGCATGGCATCGCACATTGAGCCGCCGTTACCGCAGCTGAACACCCGGCGACCGTTGCGGTACGCCGTCACCAGCGCATCGCCGGCGGCGTCGATGGCGGCCAGCGCCTGCTGGTTGGACAGCAGTGCGTCCAGGGCACTGCGCGCTTCGGTGAGGGTGGCAACAATATGCGGTTTCATGGTGTCAGCCTGGTTTTATCTTGATGGCCGGGCATTGTACCCGCCTCGCCCCGCCTGCGCAGTACCTCTTCCGGCGGAAGCCGGTGCCGGCGCCAACAACAGCACGGGCCCCGCGGGGCCCGTGCGTGTATTGAACAAGCCCTTTCGCAGCGCGGAAGGGCCTGGTTTTACAAACAGCAAGGCTGCCGATGCGATTGCCCGGCAAAGCACCTGGCCAGTACGGCTTACGCCGGCTGCAGCCGCACGGCCGGGCGCAGGCTGGCCGCCGCTGCCACCGCCAGCGGCGGCAGGGTGAAGAAGGCGATTGCCGCTTTCAGCTCCCCTGCCATCTGTTCCAGCTGGCTGGCGGATACCGCGGTCTGGGTGGCGGCGGTGCTGGTTTCCTCGGTCATCTGCGCCACCTGCTCCACGTTGCCGGCGATATTGCCGCTGGCCGCCTGCTGCTGCGCCAGCGCCGCCGATACCGACAGGATCGCCTGGTTGATGCGGCCAACGTTGCCGCTGATGCCGGCCATATTGTCGCGCGCCTGGCGGGTCTGCAGCAGTCCTTGCTCCATGCCGGCCACGGTCTGGTGAATGTCGGCCACCACCTGCTGGCTGCTGGACACCATCTCGGCAATGATCTCGCTGATCTGGCTGGTGGAATGCGCGGTGCGTTCCGACAGCTTGCGCACCTCGTCGGCCACCACGGCGAAGCCGCGGCCGGCCTCGCCGGCGCGCGCCGCTTCGATGGCGGCGTTCAGCGCCAGCAGATTGGTCTGCTCGGCCACGTCGCGAATCACTTCCACCACGCCGGAGATCTGCTGCGACTTGCTGCCCAGCAGATTGGCCTGCTGCTGCGACGCCTGCACCTGCGCGCTGACCTGCTGGATGGTATCCAGCGTGCCGCTGATGCTGGCTTCGCCGGCGCCGGCCAGCTGGCCGGCACTGCCGGCATCGCGCGCCACTTCGCGGGTATTGTCGCTGACCGAGGCGATGCTCACCGACAGCTGCTCCACCGATGCCGACATGGCGGCAACGGAGCGGGTCTGCTCCTCCGCCGTTACCGCGACCTGCTCGGAGGATGCGGCCAACTCGGTGGCGTTGATCGACAGCCGCTCGATCACCTGCTCCAGCTCCTGCACCAGCCGGCCCAGCGATTGCTGCATGACGGCCATGCAGGCCACCACGCTACTGTCGTCGCCGGCCCGCACCGCCAGGCTCTGGCTGAGATCGCCGGCGGCAATGCGCCGTGCCAGCTGCACCACATCTGCCGGCTCGCCGCCCAGCTGGCGCAGCAGGTTGCGGATGATGAAAAAGCCCATGCTGCTGCCCAGCGCCAGACCGGCCAGCATCAGCACGATCGACATATTGGTACTGTGCTGCGCGGAAACCTGCGCCTTGGCGTACTCCTCGGCAGCCACCCGCAGCTGCAGCTCGATCAGCGCGTCGATCTGCCGTGCCACCGGGTCCATCGCCGGGTACAGCTGCTGGTCGGTGAACTGCTGCAGGCCGGCGGCATCGCCCGCCTGCGCCAGCTGGCGCAGTTGCACGGTGGCGGCATTGGCCACCTGCATTGCCTGCTCCGCCCGGGCAGCCAGGCCCTGCTCTTCTGCGGTCAGATAGGTGGCACGGTAAGCCTGCCATTGTTTGTCGATGTCGCTGCGTGCGCTGTCCAGGTTCTGCAGAAAGGTATCGCGGCTGATGCTACCGGCGTGCAGCTTGTGAGTGGCATCCACGATGCTGCTGGCGTAGCCGTCCGCCACGTGCTTGAGCTGCTGCAGCGGCAGCACGCGGTCGTTATAGGTGGTGGCAAAGGCGCCCATGATTCTGGATTGCACATACATGCCGTAGCCGCCCAGGGTGGCGGCTATCAGCAGCAGCAGCCCGAGCAGCAGGCTCAGGCGCTGGCCTATGGTCAGATGACGGAACATGTCGTTACTCCGGTGGGTGAGGTGAGAACGTCAACATTTGTTAATTCATCTGTTAGTTAGCCATTATCAAATTACATGTCAATGCAATAAGCCGCCGCTAGGTAGTTACACCTAGCGGCCACTCCAGCCCGCGCCAGCGCTCTGCCACCACCTCGCTGGCAATAAATGGCCACAAAATGTCTATACCAACCAATAAAGCGCCGGCTTGCGCCATAAAATGCCAATGGCAAGCCGGATTAGCCGCAGATTGCCGGCACAACACCCGTGATGCTTCATGCCAAAAGCATTGCTGCATTTGCACATAGCCAGGCACGGCCACGCGCGGCAATAAAAATGCCGCCCAGCCAGTGGCGTGGGCGGCATGGTGGCGGCGCTCCGGGCGCGATCAGCCCTGCCAGCGCAGCAGCGCCTCCGCGCGCACCCCCAGCGCCAGGCTGCGGCCAACCTGCGGCTGCGGCATGCCGGCCAGCTCGCGCGGGCTGAGCAGCAGCTGCCACGGCGCGTCGTCACCCGCCACCGTCAGCCGCCAGCCATCGGCCTGCGGCGCCACCGCCAGGATGCGCCGCTGCGGCTGGCCATCGCCCAGCACGAAGGCCTGCGGCGGGATGGCGTAGCCATCGAACACATTGTGAAAGCCGACGAAGCGCGCCACCCAGGCACTGGCCGGCTGCGCCAGGATCTCCGCCGGCGTGCCCTGCTGCACGATGCGGCCGTGCTGCAGAATGGCCACCCGCTGCGCCAGGGTGAATGCCTCGTGACGGTCGTGCGTTACCAGCAGCGCCGGCACCTGCAGGCCGGCCAGGTGCTGCGCCACATCGGCCAGCAGCTGCTGTTTGAGGTCGGTGTCCAGGCTGGAGAACGGTTCGTCCAGCAGCAGCAACTGCGGCCGGCACACCAGCGCGCGTGCCAGCGCCACCCGCTGCCGTTCGCCGCCGGACAGGGTGTGGCAGGCGGCGCGGCCACGGCCGGCCAGCCCCACCGCCGCCAGCATGTCTTCGGCCTGCTGCCGCGCCGCACGTGGCGGCTGGCCGCGCTCGACCAGGCCGAAGGCAACGTTGGCCGCAGCGTCCAGGTGCGGGAACAGCGCATGATCCTGGAACATCATCGCCAGCTGGCGGCGCTCCGGCGGCAGCGCCAGCAGGTCGCGGCCGTGCAGGCTGACACTGCCGGCATCCGGCCGCTGCAGCCCGGCCAGCACCGCCAGCAGGCTGGACTTGCCGGCGCCGGACGGCCCCAGCAGCGCCAGCGTCTCACCTGCCGCCACCTGCAGCGACACGCCGTCCAGCACGCGGCGGCGGTGGAAGGCCAGGCTCAGTTGTTCAATCCGCAGCACGATGTTTCTCCGGCCATTCGATGATCAGGAACGCCAGCAGGGCAAAGCCCAGCAGCAAACAGGTAAGCAGCATGGCCTGCTGCAGGTTGGCCGCACCGGGGCGGCCCAGCCGCTGGTAGATCAGCGTGGTGAGCGTGGTCCACTCCGGGCGCGACAGGAACAGCGTCACCGCGAATTCGCCCACCGCGGTGGCAGCGGCAAACGCCAGCCCGCGGCGCAGCGCCGGGCGGATCAGCGGCAGGCTGACGCGGAGAAAAGCGCGCCAGCGGGTGGCGCCCAGGGTGCGCGCCGCCGCCGGCAGGCTGGGCGGCAGACTGGCCAGCGCCGCCGCCACCGCCTTGGCCACAAAGGGGTAGCCCAGCAGCGCATAGGCCGCCAGCAGCAGCCCCAGGCTGGCGCTGAACTGCGGGTACAGCAGCAGCAGGCCGAAGGCCAGCATCACCGGCGACACCATGAAAGGCAGAAAGCCCAGCCCGCGCAGCCACCACCAGCGCGCCGCCGCCACGCCGTGCGTCAGCCCCAGCAACAGCGCCAGCAGCACCGCGCCGGCAGAAAAACGCAGCGTGTTGCCGATGGCGCCCAGCACCTCGCCATCCCACAGGCTGCGCCAGCTGGCGGCATCGGCCTGCAGTGCACGCCAGACAATCGCGGCCAGCGGCGCGGCGCAGCACAGCGCCAGCAACAGCAGCGCCGCCAGCAGCTGCAGGCGTTGCGGCCAACCTTGCGGCGGGCGGCACAACGTGGGGCCGGGGCGGTTGTCCCGCACCAGCCGGCGCTCGACCCAGGCATAGCCGCCTACCGCCAGTGCACCCACCGCCAGTGCCAGCAGTGCCAGCGCGCCGGCATCAGCCAGGTTCAGCTCGTAAGCCACCAGCGAATAGATTTCCACTTCCACCGTGGCGTAGCGCTGCCCGCCCAGCAGCAGCGCCAGGCCGAAACCGGCAAAGCAGTACAGGAAGATCAGGCACAGCGCGGAGCCCAGCCACGGCCGCAGCACCGGCCACTCCACCCGCCAGAAGCAGCGCCACGGCGTGGCGCCCAGCGTGCGCGCCGCCTGCAGGCGGCTGGCCGGCACCTGCGCCAGGCCATCCACCCCGGCACGCACCAGCAGCGGCAGGTTGTAGAACAGGTTGCCGTACAGCAGCAGCCACGGCGTGTCCTGCAGATTGATGCCGCTCACGCCATGCGGGCCGAACAGCGCCAGCACGCCGAGGCCGGCCACCAGGGTGGGCATCACGAAGGGTAGCAGCAACAACCGCAGCAGCAGGCGGCGGCCGGGAAAGTCATAGCGCGCCAGCACCCAGGCCAGCGGCAGGCCAATGAGCAGGCACAGCAGACAGCTGGCCAGCGCCTGCCCCAGCGACCACGCCAGCCGCCACTGCAGGTAGCTGTCCTGCAGCAGCGCCGGGCTGAACGCCACCCCGCCCTGCCACAGCAACCGCGCCAGCGGCGCCGCCACCATGGCGGCCAGGAACAACAGCGGCAGCAGCGCCAGGCTGCTGCGCAGCGGCCAGTTCACGCAGCGTGCTCCAGCAGGAACACCTGCTCGTCGCCGTCTTCCGGGTCGTGCCAGCTGCCCACCTGGCAAAAGCCGAAGCGGTGCGCCAGCGCCAGCGACGGCTGGTTGTGCGGCGCGATGGACAGCACGAAGCGCTGCTGCCCGTGCTCGCGCCGCGCCCAGTGCAGCATGGCGGCCAGCGCCTCGGCGGCGTAGCCCTGGCGACGGTGCGCGGCGTACACGGTGTAGCCCAGCTCCACCGCGCCCGGCGCCAGCTCATGCAGATACGCCGGCGCCGGCGTGCTGTGAAAGCCGATATGCCCCAGCATGCGGCCGCTGTCGCGGCACAGCATGGCGCGCAGCGACCACGGCGCGTAGCCGTCATCGGCCAGCATGTCCGCCAGCCGCAGCGCCATCAGCGCCTGCTCGCCCAGCCAGTCCGCCGGCAGCACGGCGCCCAGCCGGGCGCCGGCCTCGACATGGCGGCCGTTGCTGCCCAGGCGCAGTACCTCGGCATCCAGGTGGCGCAGTATCAGCCGCGGGCTGTGGATGTCGCCGTGGCGTCCAACTGCAAGATTGGCAGCAAGGTTGGCCGCAAGCATGGCGTCAGTTACCGGATTTCAGCACCAGCCGCGTCCAGCGGCTGACCCAGCCGGCGGTCTTGGCCTGCATGGCGTCAAGCTTGGGGTTGCTGAACGCGGTGGGCTGCGGCGCGTGCTTGTACACCGGGTCCAGGCTCACGCCGTCCACTGCCGGGTACATCCACATTTCGGTGGGAATCGCCTGCTGCGCCGCATTGCTGCGCATGAAATCGACAAAGGCCTGCGCCGCCTGCGGCTCCTTGCCTCCCTTCACCCGCGCCACGCCTTCCACCTGCTGGAACACGCCGCCCTTGAGCAGCAGGTTGGCGGTGGGCGCCTCGCTGAGTTTTTCCTTGCTGTAGAACACCTCGGCCGCCGGGCTGGTGGCATAGCTCACCACGATGGGGCGCGCGCCGCCGTTGCGGCTGAACTCGGTGTAGTAGGCCTCGCTCCAGCCTTTCACCACCTTCATGCCGTTATCGCGCAGCTTCTCCCACCACTGGAAGGCGCCGGCCTCGCCCTTGCCGGCGATGGTGGCCAGCAGAAAGGCCAGCCCCGGGCTGGAGGTAGCCGGGTTTTCCACCACCAGCAGGTTCTTGTAGGCCGGCTTGGCCAGGTCGTCCAGGCTGGCCGGCAGCGGCAGCTTGTTCTTGGCGAACCAGGCCTTGTCGATGTTCAGGTTCACGTAGCCGTAGTCCACCGCTACCGCGCCCGGCAGGGCAACGCCGGCCACGCTGCGGCCAACCTTGCTGCTGGTGGGCTCCAGCACGCCGGCGGCATTGGCCTTGCCGATCAGGGTGTTGTCGATGCCGTACACCACGTCGGCAATGGGGTTGGCGCGGGTGAGGATCAGCTTGTTGAGCATCTCGCCGGCATCGCCGGCCTTGATGATGGACAGCTTCACGCCGGCCTGCTGCTCGAACTCGGCCAGTTTGTCCTTGGGCAGGCTGAACGAGCTGTGCGTCAGCACGCGCAGCTCGCCGGCTGCGGCACAAAGGGAGACGCCGGCCAGCGCCAGCAACATGATGGTTTTCTTGAACATTGCAGACATCCTCTTTTGCTTACGGCACCCAAAAGAAGAAGCGGCACGCGGCATGGCCGCACATCACACTTCCTCCGCTGGCATGACCCAGATCAGGTTCTGGGGTATTTCTCAGTCCGCCTGGCCAACATGCCTGGCGGGCACCCCCGGTGATCGAGCGGCAAGTATAACGCTTCATGCCACAATCCTTAACAGCTGTGCGCAACCCGCCCCTGCCCTGGCAGCTAGACTGTGAACTGCCTTTTTACATTCCACTGCCATCATGCTCCTGCTGCGCCGCCTGCTTCCGCTCCTGCTCCCGCTGTCTGCCCTGGCTGCGCCAATCGGCGAGGACGGCGCCCGCCTGCTGCTGCAGCGCACCGGCTTTGGCGCGCCGCCGGCGGCCATCCGCCAGCTGGCACCACTGGAACGGGCGCAGGCGGTGGACCGCGTGCTGGACGAGGCCCACCACGTGGCACAGACCCCGCCACCGGGCTGGGCGGAGCAGGAACTGCAACTGCCGCCGCGGCGCGACATGAGCGAGGAAGAGAAAAAGGCATTCCAGCGCGAGGAGCAGGAAAAGGGCCTGGCGCTGCGCGGCTGGTGGCTGCAGGAGATGTATGCCAGCCACAGCCAGATCAGCGAAAAGATGACCCTGTTCTGGCACAACCACTTCGTGTCGGCACTGGAAAAAGTGAAAGTGCCGGAGCTGATGTACCAGCAGAACGTGCTGCTGCGCCGCGATGCGCTGGGCAACTTCGCCACCCTGCTGCACGACGTCGCCCGCGATCCGGCCATGCTGCGCTACCTGGACACCGCGGCCAACCGCAAGGGCCAGCCCAACGAGAACTTCGCCCGCGAGGTGATGGAACTGTTCACCCTGGGCGAAGGCCATTACAGCGAGCAGGACATCCGCGAGGCGGCACGCGCCTTCACCGGCTGGAGCCTGCAACCGGGCAGCATCAGCTTCGTCTACCGCCCGCGCCAGCATGACGACGGCAGCAAGACCGTGTTCGGCCGCAGCGGCAATTTCGACGGCGACGAGGTGCTGGACCTGCTGCTGGCGCGGCCGGAAACCAGCCGCTTCATCACCCGCAAACTGTGGCTGTACCTGGTGTCGCCGCAGGTGGACGAGCAAAAGGTGCAACAGTTGGCCGCAAGCTTCGCCCGCGACTACGAGATCAAACCGCTGCTGCGCAAGCTGCTGCTGAGCGATGCCTTCTGGCGCAGCGCCGGCCAGCAGGTGAAATCGCCGCTGGAGCTGACCGTGGGTACGCTGCGCACCTTCGAGCAGCCGGCGCCGGACTGGCGGGCGCTGGCGGTGCTCAACCGCGGCATGGGACAGGACGTGTTCAACCCGCCCAATGTGCGCGGCTGGCCCGGCGGCGAAGCGTGGATCAACAGCGCCACCCTGCTGGCACGCAAACAGTTCCTGGATCGCCTGTGGCGCGACGGTGGCAACCGGCCGGCCATGGACCCGGCCGCCAGGCCGCTGGAGAAACGCGCCGAGCGCAGCATGAATCAGCTGGTGCTCCCGGCGGACGACTGGCTGCAAGGCACCGGGCTGAGCATGGCGCAGCTGCCGCACTACCTGCTGGCGCTGCCGCCCACCCAGCCGCTTGCGGCCAACCTGCCCGCCAGCCAGACGCTGCGTGCGCTGTTGATGGATCCGGCTTACCAGGTGGAATGAGGGAGACCCCGATGCAAAGACGCGACTTTCTCAAAACCCTGGGCGCCGGCCTGCTCACCGTGCAACTGCCCGGCCTCGCCTACGCGCTGGCACCGGCCGGCTATGAGCGGCTGCTGATCCTGGTGGAGCTGAAGGGCGGCAACGACGGCCTCAACACCGTGGTGCCGTTCGCCAGCAGCGATTACTACCGGCTGCGCCCCAGCCTCGCCATTGCCCGCGAACAGGTGCTGCAACTGAACGAAAGCAGCGGCCTGCACCCGGCGCTGGCACCACTGCTGCCGCTGTGGCAGGCCGGCCAGCTGGCCATCGTGCAGGGCGTGGGCTACCCGGAACCCAATCTGTCGCACTTCCGCTCCATCGATATCTGGGACAGCGCCAGCAACAGCCAGCAATACCTGAGCGACGGCTGGCTGACGCGGCTATTCCAGCACTACCCGCCGGGTGATGCCTACGCCAGCGACGGTGTCATCCTCGGCAGCCAGACACTGGGGCCGCTGGCCGGCGGCGCCCGCGCCGTGGTGCTCACCACGCCGGACAGCTTCGCCCGCCAGGCCAGGCTGGTACAAAGCCACGCAGCCGGCGGCAGCGGCGCGCTGGCACACATCCTGAAAGTGGAAGACGACATCCGCCATGCGGCTGCGGAGCTGGGTGGCAGCGGTGGCGGCATGGCCGCCATGGCACCGGCTGGTGCGCGCGACGAAGGCAAGCTGCCGGCCGCGCCCGGCGCCTTCGGCCAGGCTATCCGCACCCTGCTGGCCACACTGGACGGCGGTGCGCGTATCGCGGTGGCGCGGCTGACGCTGACCGGCTTCGACACCCACAGCAACCAGCCCGCCACCCAGGCGCGGCTGCTGGGTGAGCTGGCCGAAGGGTTGGCCGCATTGCAGCAGGGGCTGGACGCACGCGGACGCTGGCGCGACACCCTGCTCATGAGCTATGCCGAGTTCGGCCGCCGCCCCCGCCAGAACGGCAACAACGGCACCGACCACGGCACCGCCAATGCCCACTTCGTATTGGGCGGACGGGTAAAAGGCGGCCTCTACGGCCAGGCACCGCAGCTAGCCGACATTAGCGACGGCAATCTGCCCTACGCGGTGGATTTTCGCCAGCTGTACGCCACGGCCATCGAACAGTGGTGGGGCAAGCCCTCCGCCGCCATGCTGGGCAATACCTTCCGCCCGCTGCCGCTGCTGGCGGTGTAGCCCGCCATCGTCTACAACGCATACAGCATAAGCTGTCGGCCCGGCGCCGCCTTATAGCCGCACGCAAACAATCAGTTATTGGAAATCAATTTAACAAAGTTATAGTTCGCCGCCATACTGCAGCCATCAACACGGAGCAACCGCCATGAAACGCTTCCTGCCCAGCCGTGAACTGCTAGACGACATCCTCGCCAACCTGGTGTGGCTGCAATAAGCCCCCCGCGATGAGCCCGGCGCAGCAGCAACTGCTGTTCAACAGCAGCGCCGCGGCGGTGGAGATATTTTTGTAAAACCGGCGTTTTGGCAGCCGAATTAAAAAAGCGCTTGCCAGCGGCAAGAAAGCTGACTAATATTCGCCGCCTACGCCGGTGTAGCTCAGTTGGTAGAGCACCTGACTTGTAATCAGGGGGTCGCGAGTTCGATTCCTGCCGCCGGCACCAATACAGAAGGGCCTCACAGCGATGTGAGGCCCTTTGCTTTTGCTTCGCAATTCCGGCCTTGCTCCGCAAAAAGTCATTTCGTCGGCCCTACTTTGGCCCCTCTCCGGTTCCTAATGTACTGCTCAGTCATAGTGACTGAGCTGTGGCCAAGCTGTTTTTGCGCCTGGCGGATATCACCAGAAGCGTCCGCTTTGTCGGTACCGGCTTTGGCCCGGAGATCCCGGAATTGGAACGCGGCAATCTCGGCCGCCAGTTGGGGAAACTTCAGCGCAGCATCCCTGCGCGCATCTTCAAACCGTCCTCGCAGACCGCCTTTCGTCAACGGCCTCCCATCGTCTTTGACGATCAGCTTCAGCGGGCGCACTTTGAAGGCGGACTTCCGGCGATTGATCCTGGCCAGCAACTCGGCGAGCTACCTTCCACAGACACCCGTAACTTGGTGCCGGTCTTGTGCTGGTCAAGGTAAATGAAGCCATCACGCATGTTATGGTCGCTCAGCTTCAACGTATCCGCCGGCCGCTGCCCAATGAGGTAAGCCAAGTCCATGGCGTCGCGCAGCGCCTGGTCGCCGGCCTCGTACACAACTCGGAATACGTCGTCCTCGACGTAAATATTGCGCCCGGCCTCAGAATTCCCACGGATGCCGGTGCAGGGGTTGGGCTGGTTGGTATAGCCCCAGCCACGCGCGCAGTTCCAGATATGCGAGAACAGCGCCTTTTCCCGGTTGGCTGCTACCGGGGAACCACTACGCCACGTCATGTACTTCCTGATGTGATGCGCTTCGATGTCATCCAACGGCGCCGGCTCGGGGTCGCAGAAGAACTTCAGTAGGAACTTGGATTCGCGGAGATTGTTTATCTGGCTGCGCGGGGCCTTGGCCGGAAGCACCTCTTGCAGATATCGCTCCCAGGCATCCCGAAATGTTGGCCGGTTTACTGGCGGCACTTTGGCCTGCTCCAGTTCTGCCCACTTCATCACAGCCAAGGGGTAGTCTGACCCCAGTGGTATCTCTCGGCGTGGCTTCTCGCCGGTATCGTAGTAGTAATAGACGACACCACTGCGCTGCTTGCGCGCACGCATACCGCGCGGCAGATTCAGATTTACAGTTGGTTTGCGCCCCATGATGTAGTCCTGTCTGTCCTTAAATCGCCGGCTGCCATTTAGGCTTGGCGGCAACTTCCTTCTTCGCACTGCCTTCCACTGCAGACCTTGTCACCACCGGCCTTCCGCAGGCATTTACCCTGAACGGGACGCCCATCATTCGCAGGGCCTCTACCTGTTTCGATTTCAGCTTTCTACCCGTCAATGTTGCCACCTCATCAGCGGTCAAAAACAGGGCATCATTTATGTCCGTCATAGCATCCTCCCAACCCTGGCGATATTGAAAACGCCGACCATCTGGCCGGCGTGTCGTCGATTCGTGTCTACATGTCAGGCGGCCTTGCGCTCCGCCAGCCTCACCCGCTTCGCCGTCTCGATTCCCTCCTCCACGATCAGTGCCGCTTCGTGCAACACCGTCAGCAGCTCGCCGCGCGTCAGCACCGGGATGATGTTGCGCATGGCGTCCAGGGCGTCCTTGACGTTGCGGTATTGCTCGCCCGTGCCTATCAGCCGGCCGGTGGTGCGATAGCGTTCACCGATAGCCTGCAGCTCGTCCGACGCCACCATGCCGGTCATGCGGAAGGTCGCGCCCAGCTCCTTTGTCTCCGGCGTGCCGCGTTCGATCAGCAGCTTGCCGGCGCAGAAGGTGGCCACGGCCATCTCGCACAGCCGGGTGAAGCCTTCCACATCCACCGTGCCCAGCAGCAGGCGCTCGTAGTCGGCCAGCGGCTCGTCCAGGATGTCCACGTCGTTGGTGGCGGTGTTCATCGCCTGGCCGATGGCCAGCTTGAACGTGTCGAAGCTGGGGCGGTGCTTACGCGGGTTATACTTCTTGCGTGGCTTACTCATGCGGCCTCCCTGATTGCGTTGATGATGTCGTGCATCACCGGCGGACATACCGCATTCCCCAACATGTGAACGGCGAGGTGGTGTTGCTCCGGCAGGATGTAGCCCGCTGGAAACCCCATGGCTGTCCGGCATTCCTGCGCAGTGAGCATCCGCATACGGTCACCATCGATGATGGCCCACCGGTCACGCGTCGTGATCGTGCCGATTGGGCGGCCTAGGCTGCGGCCAGTTTCTCCGGAGCCGGTGCCGTAATACGGAGCTAAGAAGCGATCACCAAAGCGGGCCCGGCCTGCCGCAATTCGTTTCAAGGTTGCGGGGCTGCGCCCTGGTCGCTCGATCTGGCTCCAATTGCCTGCGGCGAAGTCAATGAAGCTGTCGGCGCCGATGTGCTCATGCTTTGGCAGTCGCAGCTCAATCGGGTGCTGGCTACGTGTCATCACCAGATAGAGGCGATCTCGGTTTTGAGCCACGCCGTGGTCGGCTGCGTCTAAGATGTAAGGCTGGATGGCATAGCCCAGCGCGTGCAGTGCTTGCCGCCATGCCGGATACAGCTTCCAGCGCGTGAATGCCGGAACGTTCTCCACCACGATGAAATCCTGCAGGTGGTATGGCAACCGCGATGACAGACCACGCTGTTGCGCGGCTGCTGTCATGTTGCGGGTTGCCATTCGCCTTTCCGCGAGCCGGGCTGTGCCCCTGGCAGCACGGGCTAGCCAAGAAGCCGTCGTGCGCCGGAATGGTAGATGGGTCAACCTGGTGCATGTCCTGACATACATGCATGTCACCCGGGTGGTTGCGTGCTTGCAGCTCCACTGCGGCGGGCCAGTGATTACCAGTCCAGACCCCTTCGGCGCCTGCCATGATGGCGCCCTCACTGGCGCCGCCCATGCCGGCAAATCCGTCAGCTACTTTCATGCTGTACCCCAAGTGAATCAGGCCGCCCAGTAGGCGGCCCGTCGGGTGATCTTGTTTGGCATCGCATCCCTATCGCTTATCGGAAGCTGTCCGCCTAAGTGTGGAGCCGCCCCCGTCGTGACATATTTAACGACAGTCGAATGCCAACCTAGTAGAATTGATAGACTCTAACCTTGGTAAACACAGCACAAAACTAGACACAAAGCAAGTTTTGTAACTGACCGTCCAATGACTACAACAGAAAAGACAGCAAAGCTTGACAGTTTTGCGAGTGGAATGAGCGGGAGTAGTACAGCATCACGTGCTGCTCAGCACCCAATAGCATATCGCCCAGACATTGATGGTCTTCGCGCCTTAGCAATTTTGTCTGTACTCCTATATCATGCATTCCCCACATTTATTCGAGGGGGATTTATAGGGGTTGATATATTTTTTGTTATATCTGGTTATTTAATAACTAGCATTATATTTAATAAAATTCAAAATAATGAGTTTTCTTTTTTTGACTTCTACATAAGGCGAATAAAAAGAATATATCCAGCATTACTACTTGTATTGACTTTCACAACGGCATTTGGCTGGATTATCCTATTGCCATCAGAATTTTCCACCCTTGGGAAACATGTTGCGAGCAGTGTGTTCTTCGTACAAAACTTCACTCTATATCACGAATCTGGGTACTTCAATCCGCAAGCCACCCTAAAACCTCTTTTGCACATCTGGTCGCTAGGGATAGAAGAACAGTTTTACTTGATATTTCCTGTAATACTTTTTTCCGCAAAAAAATCAAACAGGAAATTGGCATGGATAATACCAACAATTGCGGCAACATCATTTTTGATTAATATCATTAATGTAGCAAGCCATCCAGAAAAAACATTCTTCCTTCCGCACACACGATTCTGGGAGCTGCTTACCGGTTCAATCGTTGCATTAATTGACAAAAAAACAGAAACGCAAAACATTAAGAAATATAGCGGGCTTTTTTCAGCGCTCGGCATTGCACTAATACTGACAGGTGTCTTCACAACAAAAGAAAGCGACATCTTCCCTGGCTGGCTTGCATTGATTCCAGTCATTGGCAGCGCCCTCATAATTTACGCCGGGCCGAAGTCAATCACAAACGAAAAAATCCTATCAAACAAGCTGATAATTTTGGTTGGACTGATAAGTTATCCACTTTACCTTTGGCACTGGCCAATAATATCCTACTTATATATACTGGGCAATGGCACGCTAAGCGTAGAAAGTGGTTTTTTTGCAATCTGCATAAGCTTTGCATTAGCCACAGCAACATATTATTTTATTGAAAAGCCAGTCCGCTCAAACAAAAAACAATATAAGTTATTAGCTTATATGGCAATTACGTCAGCAATATTGACCACCATTGGTTTAGCCATCAATTTTGGAAAAATAACTCCATTTGTCACCACAACACCTCTCCGAGATGTTTCTTACGCAATCAACGAGTGGGAGTATCCACAAGGTCTTTATACCACAAAGATCAACAATAGCGAGATAAATAAAATAAACGGGGAGAAATATACATTATTTATTGGCGACAGCAACATGGCCCAGTACTCCCCTCGGGTTGTTTATTTAGCGAAAAATAAACTAACAAAAAAGGGAGCCATTTTCTTCACAAGAAGCGGCTGCCCCCCAGTAAGTGGAGCGTTCGAAAAAAAAACCGAGCACTGCAAAACAGCCTTTTTAGACATCAATGTCGCAATAGAAAACCCAGATGTTGACACGGTAGTAATAGGGGCGGCGTGGGTCTCATATCTAGGCTTGTCCGCCGATTTTATATACAACAACAAAATAATGAACACTCCGGAGGGCAGAAAAGAACTATTCCTCCAATTAGAAAAACAAATAAAAACCATAAGATCAAATGGGAAAAAAATTTTTGTTTTGCTTAACATTCCGACTGGCAATGAACTAAATCCATCAAATATCATTAATAGAAATTCGCTTTTAAAATTCAATGCAACCAGAAATTCAGAAATGATTTCAAAATCAGATATTTACATAAAATTTCCATGGCTATCCGAGCTAAAGCGGGTTGCCACAATAAACGGCGCAACGGTAATTGACCCTTTAGATTATCTATGCAATCAACAAACATGCAGTGGCACAACACCTTCCGGAATGGCTATTTATAGAGACGCCAATCATTTGAGGCCAACATATGTGCGAAAATATATAAAATACATAGACGCCACAATGCAGTAATTACCCCACTCGCTCTAAAAAAACATTCTGAAAGTGACAACAAATAGAGAGGGGCATTTCATGCCACCTCCCGCACCAACTGAATCACGTTGTCCTGACTGCCTTCGGGCAGCTTGGCCACTACCAGCGCGGCGCGAAGTTCCTGTTTTTCGGCGTCCGCTGCGGCCGACTAGCGCTCCAGCATCGCAATGCGCTCGGTGGCTGACTGCAGCTCAATCTCGGCGTACTCCTTCTCCGCCCCCAGCGCGAAGTTCTCGCAGCCCAGGCGCTTGATGCCAGCTTCGTTGGTGGCGATGGTCTGCTTAAGGATGGCGATCTCCTCTATCTGCGCGACGATCTTTTGTGACTGGGCGGTGAGCAGCTCGGCAACGGCCTTGTGCACCGGGAAAATGGCGGTTACTTCCATGGTGTATCCCTCAATCAAAAGCCCCGCACTTGGCGGGGCTGTGGGGTTATGCGTATACGGTTCGATTACCGTCTGAGTGCATGGGGCTAACCACCCCGAGCACTTCCATGTTTTCGATCAGGCGCGCCGCTTGGTTGTAGCCGATGCGCAGATGGCGCTGCACCGAGGAGATGGACGCCTTGCCAGTGCTGCGCACGATACTTACGGCGTCTTCGTATAGCGGGTCTCTTGTCTTCAGCACGTTTTCACGCTGATAGACTAGTTGGGACAGGGTCTTGGAAAGTGCGAAGACGGTTTCCTCCAGGTCTCCGCCTCTCTCGTAGAAACGCACCAGCAGTGCCATCGCCTCGGCAAAGCTGCCTTGCACCTCGGCTAACTCAGCTATGGCAGCCTTCTTCCCAGCGGGAACTTCGATCACCACCTTGTTTCCCTGTGCAAAGCACAGGTACTCGCTGATGAACGATGCACCAGTGAAGATCTCGAACTGTCGGACCTTGCTCAGTGGCATCGACGACTCAGCTAACCAGCAGTAATAGGTTTTAAGCCCCCCCCCATTAGGTCGGCCATCACCTCGGCCGGGCAGCGCAGCTTCTCTGCCGCGTGCTCGGTGCACAGATCTATTGCCTCACCCGCACAGCCCAGACCAGAATTCTCGCCAAACAAACAAGGAATTAGCCAATGATGCTTCCTACTGCAGCAGCAATCAAATACTGCCCGACGCTTCGCACTTCAGTGACAAAAACGGCACAAACCTGCTCAAGGTGGCGCCGTTTTTATCGCTTTTTTGCATTTCTTTCTCAATGACCCTGAGCAGTGGATAGCCGCGTGGTTATTGGCTTTCTGGCCTTTTTTCTCCACAAGACTCCTGGGGTCAAACGCCCCCCCCCCCCCCACACACATGCGCAGCATTCCCCGGCCGCCCGGCCACGACAATGATTACGCACATGGCATGCGGCGCCACCACCAAGCGCGGAACGCGCTGCATTTGCCTCTACAGCCGCTACGTCGCATAATTAGTTAGGTTTCTAACTTTTCCGTGGTTATGGCTGTGATGACTCTCGAAGAACGCTTCTCCCGCGCGCTGCACAACACCGCCCGCGCCTGGCGCCTGGCGCTGGACCGCCGCCTGAAGGACCTGGGCGTCGGGCAGGCCGGCTGGATGACCATTGCCACCGTGGCCAAGGCCACCGAGCCGCTGTCGCAGTCCGAACTGGCCAACCGTCTGGGGGTGGAAAACCCCACCGTGGTCAGCATGGTGGATCGGCTGGTGAAGGCCGGGCTGCTGCTGCGCGAGCCGTCCACCAGCGATCGCCGCATCAAGTATCTGGTGCTGACCGATGCCGGCCAGCAGCTGTACCAGCGGGTGCGTGCCGAGGCGGATGCCTTCCGCATTGAACTGCTGCACGACATCGACCCCACGCTGCTGGCAACCATGACCAACGTGCTGGAGACCCTGCAAAGCCGCGCCGAGCAAGCCTGATGACCGAGCACAATATCCGGCATCGCGGCATGATCACGCTGTCGATCATGCTGGCCACCATTATCCAGGCGCTGGACGGCACCATTGCCAACGTGGCGCTGCCGCACATGCAGGGCAGCCTGTCCGCCTCGCAGGATCAGATCACCTGGATTCTCACCTCCTTCATTCTGGCCTCGGCCATTGCCACGCCGCTTACCGGCTGGCTGTGCGATCGCTTCAGCCTGAAGAACGTATTCATGGTGTCGATTGCCGGCTTTACCCTGGCCTCGGTGTTGTGCGGGCTGTCGGAGTCGCTGCTGCAGATCGTGCTGGCCCGCTTCCTGCAGGGCGTGTTCGGCGCCGCGCTGGTGCCGCTGTCGCAATCGGTGCTGCTGGAGATCAACCCGCGCGAAAAGCACGGCTCGGCAATGGCGGTGTGGGGCATGGGGGTGATGGTCGGCCCCATCCTGGGCCCGACGCTGGGCGGCTGGCTTACCGACAGCTACGACTGGCGCTGGGTGTTCTTCATCAATCTGCCGGTGGGCATGCTGGCCTTCTACGGCGTGTGGCGCTACATCCAGCCGGCAGAGCCGCGTCGCGGCATGCGCTTCGACCTGTTCGGCTTTGCCATGCTCAGCCTCGCCATTGGCGCGCTGCAGATGATGCTGGACCGCGGCGAGCAGAACGACTGGTTCAACGCCACCGAGACCTGGATAGAAGCCGGCACCCTGCTGCTGTCCAGCCTGTATTTCATCGTGCACACCGCCTGCACGCAGCCCGGTGAATCGTTCTTCGATTACCGCCTGCTGCTGAACCGCAACTACGCCACCGGCCTGCTGCTGATCTTCGTGGTAGGCATGGTGCTGTACGCCACCCGGGCGCTGACCCCCACCCTGCTGCAGGGCCTGCTCGGCTACCCCGCCAAAACCGCAGGCATGGTCACCGCACCCAGCGGGGTCGGCACCATGCTGGCGATGATGCTGGTTGGCCGCATGGTGGGCAAAGTGGACTTGCGGCTGCTGCTGATGGCCGGCTTTGGCCTGACGGCGCTCTCGCTATGGCAGATGAGCCACTACAACCTGTCGCTATCGCCGGCCGACATTGTCTGGCCCGGCCTGATCCAGGGCATCGGCCTGGGCCTGGTGTTCGTGCCGCTGAGCACCGCCACCTTCGCCACGCTGTCGGCACAGATGCGCACCGAGGGCACTGCCATCTACAGCCTGATCCGCAATATCGGCAGCAGTATCGGCATCGCCCTGGTGCAGACCCTGCTGGTGCGCAACAGCCACATCATGGAAGGCTCGCTGGCCGCCAGGGTGTCGGCCGCCAGTGGTGGCTGGCTGGACCCGCAGGCGCAGGGCGCCTTCGCGCTGGACAGCAGCAACGGCCTGGCGACCATGCTGGCCGAGATCCGGCGCCAGGCCAGCATGGTGGCCTATGTGGACGATTTCTGGATGATGTTCCTGGTCACCAGCGCCATCATTCCGCTGCTGTTGCTGGTCAGCCCCGGCCAGCGCACCACCCCGGCGGACGCAGCCGAAAGCGCCCACGCCGCCATGGATTAAACGCCGCCGGCGTGATGGGCTGCCAGCCAGCGCCGGCAGTCCTGGATCATCGCGCTATAGTCGTCCACAAAGTGCAGCAGCATAGGCTCCAGCCGCTCCGGCTGCTGCAGCAGCTGCTCCATTTCGCGGCAGGATTGCTGCAGCTGGCTGGCGCCGATCGCCCCCAGAATGGAGCGCCCGGTGTGCAGCAGGTCTTCGATCTGCTGCCATTGCCCGTCGCAGTAGGCCTGCTGTAGCTGGGTGGCCAGCCCGGCGCGCTCGCCCACCACCCTGGCCAGCAGCCGGGTGTACAGATCGGCGCTGCCCATGGTGCAGGCCAGACCCTGCTGGATGTCGATGCCGGTCATGCTGGCCAGCGCATCCAGATCCTGCCCCACCACCGCTTCGGCCTTGCCATGCGCCGGCGCCAGTTCATCGAAACAGCGCTGCAGGGTGTCGAACAGCAGCGGCGGCTCCAGCGGCTTGGTCAGGTAGTCATTCATGCCGGCCGCCAGGCAGCAGGCACGGTCGCCTTCCAGCGCGCGCGCCGTCAGCGCCACAATGGGCAGGCTGGCGAAGCGCGGGTCACTGCGTATGCGTGCCGTGGTCACAAAGCCGTTCATGCCCGGCATGTGCACGTCCATCAGCACGCCGTCGAACGGCGGCCCCTCCAGCCGCTGCAGCGCTTCCTCGCCGCTGCCCGCCACCGTTACCCGTACCCCGACCTGGGCCAGCAGGCCGCAGACCAGCTCCTGGTTGATGGTGTTGTCCTCCACCAGCAGCACATGCCGCCCCTGCAGCTGCGGCCAACCATTGTCGGGCGTGCTGGCCTGGTAGTACTGCAGCGTATTGCAGCACAGCTCGAACAGCGCGCTGTCGTCCGGGTCGAGCGGCAGCCACCATTCGCCGGCCGGCAAGTTCCCCGCCGGCTCGCCCAGCAGCACCAGGCTGCCGCCGTGCCGCAGCAAGGTTGGCCGCAACACCTCGCTGAGCTGCGGCTCCAGTTCGGGCAGCCCGGCATCCAGCAGCAGCATGGCGTAGCCGGCATCGCGGCGCACCGCCTGGGTCAGCTGGCGCGCAGCCTGCGCCGTGCTGTCCACCTCGTCCACCCGCAGCCCCAGGCTGGCCAGCCGGCTGGCCAGACGCTGGCGCAGCTCGCCGTCCGCCATCGCCAGCAAGGCGCTGCCGATGTGCTCGCCGGCGGCGGCATGTGCCGGCCGTGGCGCCTGGCTGGCCTGCAGTTCGACCTCCAGCACAAAGATGCTGCCCTTGCCCTCCTCGCTGCTCACCGCCACGTGCCCGCCCATCAGCTCCGCCAGCTTCTTGCTGATGGCCAGCCCCAGCCCGGTGCCTTCAAAGCTGCGCGTCGCCGAGTTATCCAGCTGCTGGAACGGTGCGAACAAGCGCGCCACCTGCGCCGGCGCGATGCCGGGGCCGGTGTCTTCCACCTCGAAACGCAGGTGCAGCTGCCCGTGCAGCCGAAACAGGCAGCGCACCCGCAGGATCACCCGCCCCTGGACGGTGAACTTGACGGCATTGTTGGCGAAATTGATCAGCACCTGGCCGATGCGCATGGCGTCGCCACTGAGGTGGTCCGGAATGCCCGGCTCGATGTCGATGGACAGCTGCAGGCCCTTGGCGTCGGCGGACACCCACACCAGCCCGGCCACGTGCTCCAGCAGCTTCTCCAGCGAGAACTCGGCCACATCGATGGGCAGCTTGCCGGCATCCATGCGCGACAGGTCCAGGATGTTGTTGACGATGTGCAGCAGGTGCCGGCTGGACGCCTTGACCTGCTGCAGCTGGAAGCGCAGCTGCGGAACAGCCGGCTGCTGCAGCGCCAGGTGCGTCATGCCGATAATGGCATTGAGCGGGGTGCGGATCTCGTGGCTCATATTGGCCAGGAATTCCGCCTTGGCATTGCCGGCGGCCTCGGCCTGGTCGCGCGCCGCCGCCAGCTCGCGGGTACGCTCGGCCACCTTCTCCTCCAGCGTGCGCGCCAGCTCTTCCAGCTGCCGCTGCGCGCGCACCTGCTCGGTAATGTCGATGGCCGCCGCGCCCACCGCGATGACATTGCGCTTGCCGGCATCGCGAATCGGAAAACGCACCACGCGGTAGATCTGCTCGCTGCCGTGCTCGCCCTGGCAATGCCGGGTGCTGATCAGCGCCTCGCCGCTATTCACCACCGCATCGTGCTCCTCGTGGCGCTGCAGTTCCGGCTGCCCGGGGAACAACTCCGCGTCGGTGCGCCCCAGCGCCAGGCTGGCCGGCACTTTCAGCTCCGCCTCGCACAAGGGGTTGATCATCAGATAGCGGCCATCCAGTGACTTGATGTGAAAACCGGCGGGAATGTTGTCGCGAAACGCCACCATCATGCCTTCGCTGCGCGCCAGGTGCCGGCGCGAACGCCATTGCGCATAGTTCAGGCCGATGATCAGCGCCATGGCGATGATGGCCATCAGCTCCACCACGTTGCGGGCAAACAGGTAGGGGCCGAATGCCTCGTCCAGATCTTCCTCCACCACGATGCCCATATCGCTGGCCGGCAGCCACTGCGCCGCCCCCACCACCCGCACGCCGCGGTAGTCGGGATAATCCACCAGCACGCCGCTGCTGCCACGGCTGGCCAGCATGGCGCTGACTACCCGGGTCAGCGGCCCGACGCCCACCCTGGAAGGCGATGGCGAACGGGCACTGAGCAGGAACTCGGCCACCGTGTGGCTGGAATGGCTCGCCACCGGCGACAGGATGCGCCCGCCGGCATCCACCACGTAGGCCTCGCTGGTTTCGCCCACCTGGTTGGTCTGCAGCATGCGGAACAGCCGCAGCTGCGGGTTCTCGCGCAGGCACAGATAACCCAGCAGCGTGCTGCCGCGGTCGATGCGGGCGCAGGTATTCTGGTAGGCGCTGCCCGCCGGCTGCTCCATGCCGTCGCGCAGGAACGGCCGCGGTGCCGGCGTCGGGCGGCCGCTGCCCACGCCGAAGCGCTGCGCCTGCAGCAAGGCATCATGCGAAGCCGCCGTGGATACCGTCTTGCCGACATAGCCCGGGCTGCTGGCGGCCACGATGATGCGCGCATCCGGCGAAATCAGGCTGTAGCCTTCGAAGCCGCGGCTGCGGTAGATGGGCGTGAGCCAGCTTTCGTATGCGGCCAACAGTGGCTTGTCCTGCGGCGACTGCACCAGCTTCTCGAACAGCGCCAGGTGGGTGGGATCGACCGCTACCGTGCGCACCCGGGTAATGGCATCCTGCTGCAACAGGCCAACCAGCTGGGTCATGGTGTCCAGCGTGCCCTGGATATGCTTGCTGACGATGCGATGCTGCTCGCGCTCCAGCGCACCCAGCATCGCGACACAGGCCAACCCCAGCGACACGCAGGCCAGCAGCGCCATGCAGATACTGGCCAGGGTATCGCGCCGCCACACCGCCCAGTGCATATCAGCCTCCCCGGCTGGCAGCCGCCAGACGGCAGATGCCCTGCAGCCGCTCGCGCTCCCGCCCTGCCCAGGCCGGCAGCTCCGCCGCCGGCATTGGCGCCGCAATCAGGTAGCCCTGCGCATATTCACAGCCCAGGCTGTACAGCAGGGCCAGCTCCTTCTGGGTTTCCACCCCTTCCGCCACCGTGGCCAGGCCCAGGCGCTGCCCCATGCTCACCGCCGCTTCCAGAATGGTACGCAGCTGCCACTTGTCCGGCGAGTGGCGCACGAAGGAGCCATCCAGCTTCAGCTCGCTGAACGGCAGCCGCGACAGCTGCTGCATTGACGAGAAGCCGGTGCCGTAGTCGTCGATGGACAGCCCGAAGCCCTTCAGCCGCAGCCGGCCCAGCGTACCCAGCGCCGCAGCCAGGTCGCCCACCAGCGCACTTTCGGTGATCTCCAGCACAATGGCGGACGGCGGAATGTTGGCCGCAGCCGTGCGTTCGATGATGGCATTGCCGAAGCCGCGGTCGGACAGCGATGGCGCCGACACGTTGATCGCCACCGTCGGGTTGAAGCCCAGCGCATGCCAGCGCACCAGGTCATGCAGCACCTGGTCGAGAATGGTCAGCGTCAGCTCGTCGATCAGGCCGTTCTTTTCCGCCACCTCGATAAAGCTGACCGGCGGCACCAGCTTGCCGTCCGGCTGCCGCCAGCGCGCCAGCGCCTCCAGCCCGGCCACTTCGCCGTCGGCCATGCGGATCTTGGGCTGGTAGTAGGGAATGATCTGCCGCTGCTGCAGCGCCTCGGCCAGCGCCGGCACCGCCACCTGCGGCGGCGGCGTGGCGGCCACGCCCTTGACGTGGGTGCTCTCGAAGTGTGCCAGCGCCAGCGACAGCGTCTGCTGTGTCAGCGGCTTGCGCAGCGTGCCCAAGAGCGGCAGGCCCAGTGCCTCGGCCATGCCGGCCACGGCATTGAGAATCGATGGTTCGGCGCTGCTGGCAATCAGCAGGCTGGGGCAGTTTTCCTCCTGCACCAGCTGCTGCGCGGTTTCGATGCCGTCCATGCCCGGCATTTCCAGGTCCAGCAGAATCACCGCCGGCGTGGGCTGCAGCATGCGCAGCAGTTTCAGCGCATCGTGGCCGTCGGCGGCCTCGTACAGCTGCTCCACCCCCATGCCGCGCAGCAGCTCCACCGCGCTGTGGCGCTGCACCGCGCTGTCATCCACCACCAGCACACCAAAGCGGCGGATCAGCGGCGAGAGTTCAATTTGCGTGTCCATAGCGCACAATCATTGCGGGAATATCTTCCAGCGCCGCCACCTCGGCAGCACCACCATGACGAATCGCCTCCTTGGGCATGCCGAACACGATGCAGCTGGCCTCGTCCTGCGCCACGGTCGGCGCGCCGGCATCGTGCATCTCCTTCATGCCGCGCGCGCCATCGTCGCCCATGCCGGTCATGATCACGCCCAGCGCGTTGGCGCCGGCCGATTTGGCCACCGAGCGGAACAGCACGTCCACCGATGGCCGGTGCCGCGATACCGGCGGGCCGTCCACCACGTCCACTACGTACTGCGCGCCATTGCGCTTGAGCAGCATGTGCCGCCCTCCGGGGGCGATCAGCGCGCGGCCGGTCACCACCCGGTCGCCGCTGGCAGCCTCCTTCACCTCGATGCGCGACAGGTCGTTCAGCCGCCGGGCAAAGCTCTGCGTGAACTGCGCCGGCATGTGCTGCACGATCACCAGCCCCGGCACGCTGGGCGGCAGCCGCGGCAGCAGGTATTCCAGCGCCTGGGTGCCGCCGGTGGAGGTGCCGATGGCGATGACGCGGTCGGTGGTCTGCGACAGCCGCGGCGTGTTGCGCGGCGGCTCCAGGATGGCGTCGGCGGTGAGCTTGGGCGGTGCGGCCGCCGTCGCGGCGGCGCTGGCGGCATTGCTGCGCAGCCGCGACAGGTTGGCGCTGGCGGCGGCGCGCACCACCGCCACGATGTCCTCGTCCTGGCTGCGCAGGAAGTCGCTCAGCCCGGCGGTGGGCTTGGCCACGATGCTCACCGCGCCGGCGCGCAGCGCCTGCAGGGTGATTTCCGCGCCTTCCGTGGTCAGCGTGGAGCAGATCACCGTCGGCGTCGGGCGCTGGCTCATGATCTGGCGCAGGAAGGTCAGCCCGTCCATGCGCGGCATTTCGATATCCAGGATCAGCACGTCCGGCCATTGCTGGTTCATCTTGCCCAGCGCGAACACCGGGTCCGGCGCGGTAGCGATTACCTTGATGTCCGGCTCGCGCTGCAGGATATCGCTGATCACGGAGCGCACCACGGCGGAGTCGTCTACGATCATCACCTTGATCATGCCTAGGCCCCCTGTTGCCGCCGCGCAAGCTCGGGCTTGCGTGGCCGCGCGGTCTTGTGACGGCGGATGCGCAAAGTGCCATCCGCCAGGTTGAACTGCACGGTACGGTACCAGTTGCCGCCCACATCGCAACTGTCCACCTGCACGCGCGCCTGCTGCAGCAGCGCCATGACCTGCGCCACATTGCGCCCGCCCACATCCTGCGGGCCCTGCTCGAAACCGTAACCGCCACCCACCACGTAACACGTGCACTCCTGCAGCGGCATGCCTTCCCTGGCCAGCAGGCGCTGCATCATCTGCCAGGATTCATCGGCATAGCGCCCCGGCTCATCGTCGTTGCGCTTGACCAGCCGCTGCGGCAGCAGCACATGGTTCATCAGCGCCTTGCCACTGGGCGCATGCCACAGAATGGTGCTGACGCAGGAGCCCAGCACTGCCGCCAGGACATCGCCACGCTGCCCGGCCTGGATTTCGCCGATACCCACCCAGCGTCTCATGCTGCGCCGCTCTTGCGATAGATCGAAGGCTGGAGGTTATCCAGCGGCAGGTCCATGCCATACAGGGTTTCGGAACGGCCGACATACAGCCAGCCACCGGGGCGCAGCGCCTGCAGCGCCAGGGAAACAATGCGCTCCTTGGTCTTCACATCGAAATAGATCAGCACATTACGCATGAAAATCACATCGAACGGCCCCATGCCTTCCGGCCGGTGAGTCAGGTTATGTTCGGCAAACTGCACCCGCTCGCGCAGGCCCGGCGCCACCCGCAGCATGCCCTGGTACTGGCCGGTGCCGCGCAGGCAGTAGTTGCGCAGCACGTCCGGCGGCATATTGTCCAGCCGCGCCATCGCATACACGCCGCGCCGCGCCCGCTCCAGCATGCGCCGCGACAGGTCGGTGGCCAGCACGCTCCAGCGGCCATCGGCACCGAGCTGCTTGTCCAGTGTCATGGCGATGCTGTACGGCTCCTCGCCGCTGGACGATGCCGCACACCATACTTTTACCTCGCGGCTGCCGAACGTCGGCAGCACCTGCTCGGCCAGGTGGTTGAAATGCACCGGCTCGCGAAAGAAATAGGTTTCGTTGGTGGTGAGCAGATCCACCACGATGCGGGCCTCTTCCTGCCCGTCGCGGCCGTGCAGCAGCCGGCAGTAGGCGTCGAAATCCGGCAACTGGTGCAACACCAGTCGGCAGCGCAGCCGGCTCGCCACCAGCGGCATCTTGCTGCTGGGCAGCAGAATGCCGCTGGCGCGATGAAACAGCTGCTGAATCTGCAGGAAAGCCTCCTGGCTTATGGCCTGGGTAAGCACGGCATTCATCGGCATGGGTTCCGCATCATCCCGCTGCCACGCTTTCCAGCGGCGCCGTGTCGCCCTCCACCAGTTTCTCCAGCTCGTGCACCGACAGCACGTGGCCGATATCCAGCATCACGATGAAGTCGTTGTGGTGGCGGATCATGCCGCTGACGAAATCCGGGCGCAGCCCCAGGCCGAAGTCCGGCTTGTCCTCGATCTGCTCCGCGCCCACTTCCAGCACTTCGTTCACCCCGTCCACCAGGATGCCCAGCGGCAGCGGGCCGTTGTCGCCGGCAATCTCGGTAATGACGATGCAGGTCCTGCGGCCAACCTTGGTCAGGCCGCGGCCAAAGCGCACCGCTAGGTCGATCACCGGCACCACCGCGCCGCGCAGGTTGATCACCCCGCGCAGGAACTCCGGCGTCATCGGAATCTCGGTCAGGCCGGGGTATTCGATGATTTCGCGGATAGGCGCGATCTGCAGCGCGTAGATGTCGCGGCCCAGGGTGAAGGTCAGGTATTGCTCGGGAGCGATGGTCACCGACATGGCCTTGTCCTCAGAAATTCACGAACGCCGAGTCATCGATTTCACCGCCGGGCGCCGCACGGTGCCCGGCGAAACCCCTGCCCTTGCTCTTGTTGCGCCCGGCATGCAGCGACACCACGCTGCCACGCCCGCTGTCATGGGTGCGGAAGAACTGCATCAGCTCCTGCAGCTGGATCGCCTGCGCGCTCATTTCTTCCGCCGTGGCCGACAGTTCTTCCGAGGCCGAGGCATTGGCCTGGGTAGTCTGCGACAGCTGGGTGATGGCGCCGTTGATCTGCTCCAGCCCGCCGCGCTGTTCGGCCGAAGCGGCAGCGATTTCCTTCACCAGGTCGGCGGTCTTGCCGATGGACGGCACCATTTCTTCCAGCAGCTTGCCGGCACTTTCCGCCTGGTCCACGCTGTTGTCGGCGAGGCCGCTGATTTCCTGCGCCGCCACCTGCGAGCGCTCGGCCAGCTTGCGTACCTCCGCCGCCACCACGGCAAAGCCCTTGCCGTGGTCGCCCGCCCGCGCCGCCTCGATGGCCGCGTTCAGCGCCAGCAGGTTGGTCTGGTAGGCGATGTCGTCGATGATGCTGATCTTCTCGGCGATCTTGCGCATGGCGCTTACCGTCTGGATAACGGCTTCGCCGCCGGAGCGGGCATCACGCGCCGACTTGGACGCCATGCCGTCGGTCACCGAGGCGTTCTCGGCGTTCTGCGCCACGGTGGAGGAAATTTCCTCCATCGACGAACTGGTCTGCTCCACGCTGGAGGCCTGCTCGGTGGCGTTCTGGCTGAGGGTATTGGCCGAGGCGGACACCTCTTCCGAGGCCGAAGCCAGGCTTTCCGCCGCGGTACGCACCTCGGCAATGATGGCCGACAGCTTGTCCACCATCTGCTTCACCGAGGCCAGCAGGCTGGTGGTGTCGCCCGGCTTGATGTCCACCTGCACCGTCAGGTCGCCACCGGCAATCTTGCGCACGATATCGCTGACTTCCGCCGGCTCGCCACCCAGCTGCTGCAGCACGCTGCGCAGGATCACCAGGCCGATCAGCAGCAGCAGCGTCAGCGCAATGCCGGAGGCGATGTACATCGCCAGCAACGCGTGGTCGGCACCGCTATTGGCCTGGGTTACCGCATCCGCCCCCAGCTTCATGTTCAGCTCGATCAGCTTGCCAAGACCTGCCTCGGCGGTACCGAAGCGCGCCCGGTTTTCCTGCAGCTGGCGGTTGATGCTGGCAAACAGCTCGGTGCGCTTCTCCGGGGTGGTGGCCTGCTTCAGCTCCACCGCGGTGGCAGTGATCTTGTCGTCGTAGCCCTTCCAGCTGTTCCAGTCCTGTACGAACTGCTTCCAGATGACGGCCTCCTCGTCGGTTTGCGGCAGCGGCTCGTAGATCTTCCAGCCCTTGTCCACCCGCTCCCAGGCCTGCTTTTTCCGTTCCAGCTGCTGGTCGAGGTCCCCCAGCTGATCCGGATAGGCCGCCAGCGCGTTGATGGCACGCGAGGCGGAGCGGATGGCGGTCTGCGCCTCGTTCATCATCTGCAGGCCCTGCACCGAGGGCATGCGGTTGCCGCCGATCTCGTAGATCATCTCGCGGTTGTTCTGCATGCCGCGGAAGGAAATCAGCACCACGATCAGTAGTGCCAGTATGGCGACGAACAGCAGTGCGCCGATCTTGGCCTTGATGGAAAGCTTGGCAAGCATGGCATTACTCCAGACTAATGGTCAGGTGTTGCTCTTCCGGACGTGACCCGCGGTCATGCCCTTACCCCACTGTCACTGCTGCGGCTGCAGCGCCGGTCTCTACCTCGACCAACTGCTCCAGCTCGGCCACCGACAGCACGTGGCCAATGTCCAGCATCACGATGAATCTGTTCTGCTGGCGGATCATGCCGCGCACGAACTCCGGGCGTAGCCCGAGGCCGAAGTCCGGCTTGTCCTCGACCTGCTCCGCGCTCACTTCCAGCACTTCGTTCACCCCGTCCACCAGGATGCCCAGCGGTAGCGGGCCTTTGTCGCCGCCGATCTCGGTAATGACGATGCAGGTCCTGCGGCCAACCCCGGTCTGCCCGCGGCCAAAGCGCACCGCCAGGTCGATCACCGGCACCACCGCGCCGCGCAGGTTGATCACCCCGCGCAGGAAGGCCGGCGTCATCGGAATCTCGGTCAGCCCCGGGTATTCGATGATTTCGCGGATAGGCGCGATCTGCACCGCGTACAGGCTCTGGCCAAGGGTGAAGGTCAGGTACTGCTCGGGGGCGCGGCTTGGCAACATGCTGCGGCTCCTCAGAAATTCACGAACGCCGCATCGTCGATGTCGCCGGACAAGGGCGGGCGCTTGCCGCCCATGACGCCAGCCTTGCGCCCCTGGCCGGTGCTGGCAGCCATGCCCTGACGGCGGCCGTTGTCATGGGTGCGGAAGAACTGCATCAATTCCTGCAGCTGGATCGCCTGCGCGCTCATTTCTTCCGCCGTGGCCGACAGCTCTTCCGAGGCCGAGGCGTTGGCCTGGGTGGTCTGCGACAGCTGGGAGATGGCGCCGTTGATCTGCTCCAGCCCGCCGCGCTGTTCGGCAGACGCGGCGGCGATTTCCTTCACCAGGTCGGCGGTCTTGCCAATGGCCGGCACCATTTCTTCCAGCAGCTTGCCGGCGTTTTCCGCCTGACCCACGCTGTTGTTGGCAAGGCCGCTGATTTCCTGCGCCGCCACCTGCGAGCGTTCGGCCAGCTTGCGCACTTCCGCCGCCACCACGGCAAAGCCCTTGCCGTGGTCGCCGGCGCGCGCCGCCTCGATGGCCGCGTTCAGCGCCAGCAGGTTGGTCTGGTAGGCAATATCGTCGATGATGCCGATCTTTTCGGCGATCTTGCGCATCGCTCCCACGGTTTCCGCCACCGCCTTGCCGCCGTCACGCGCATCACGCGCCGACCTGGACGCCATGCCGTCGGTCACCGAAGCGTTCTCGGCGTTCTGCGCCACGGTGGAGGAGATTTCCTCCATCGACGAGCTGGTCTGCTCCACGCTGGAGGCCTGTTCGGTGGCGTTCTGGCTCAGGGTGCTGGACGAGGCGGACACCTCCTCCGAGGCCGAGGCCAGGCTTTCCGCCGCGGTGCGCACTTCGGCGATGATGGCCGCCAGCTTGTCCACCATCAGCCTCACCGACGCCAGCAGGCTGGTGGTGTCGCCCGGCTTGATGTCCACCTGCACCGTCAGGTCGCCGCCGGCGATCTTGCGCACGACTTCGCTGACTGCCGCCGGCTCGCCGCCGATCTGCCGCATGATGCTGCGCACCACGAAGAAGGCGATCAGCGCCAGCGCCAGGATGGTCGCCCCGGCAATACTCATCGACAGCAAGGCCGCGTGCTGCTTCAGCTCCAGGCCGTCCTGCGCACCCTTGTTGCCGATGTCGATGTTCAGCTGGTAATGGCCGTTGAACGCTTCGTCCACCTTGAGCACAACACTCTGGTTGGCCAGCAGCAGCGCACGCGCCTCCGCATTCCTGTTCTGATGCAGCAGATCCAGCGCCTTGCCGCGCAGCTCGCGGTAAGCGGCCAGCGCCGCACGCTCCTCGTTCAGGCCGGCGCGATCCTTGTCGTCGGTGATGTCGTCTTTTTCGTACTTGTTAAGTGCGTCGTCGATGGCCTTGTCCAGCGTCTGGATCTTGGCCTCCATGCCCGCCACGCGCGCAGGCTCGGTCTCGGACATGGCCTGCCACAGGATCACCCGGCTACTGGCCAGCGGGGTATAGGCATGCTGCAGGTCCACCAGGCTGGGCACCACGTTGACGTTGGCAAAGTTGGCCGCATCGTATACCTGGCCCATCTGCCGCTGGGCGAGGCCGGCCAGCAGCACGATACCGGCCAGACCGGCCAGCACCAGAATCATCATTCTTTTCAGCAAACTCATTTTTCTCTCCAGCGCCGTTCTGCGACGGCATGGTCTGTTAACCCTGCGTTCCGACAATGCCCCGACTCAGCGCTCCGGCACCGTCCTGCCCTGCAAGCGGCCCAGGCTTTCCTGCTGCACCAGGTGCGGCACGTCCAGGATCAGCGCCACCTGGCCATCCCCCAGGATCGTCGAGCCCCCCAGCCCGCGCACCCCGCGCAGCAGCTGCCCCAGCGGCTTGATCACCGCCTGCATTTCCCCCATGAAACGGTCCACCAGGATGCCGGCGCGGCGCTGGCCGTAGCGCACCACCACCAGCGACTGCCGGCCGCCGTGCTGCCGCGCCAGGCCGAACACTTCCGCCAGGTCGATGATGGGCAGCGGCTCGCCGCGCAGCGCCACCACGTGGCTGTCCTCGCGCCGGTCGCTCACATCCACGCACTCTTCCACCAGGTCCAGCGGCAGGATGAAGCTGCTGCCGCCCACCATCACCTGGAAGCCATCAATGATGGCCAGCGTCAGCGGCAGCTGGATGCGGAAGGTGGTGCCCACGCCCTCCTGCGAGCTGATCTGGATGTTGCCGCGCAGCTGGCTGATGTTCTGCCGTACCACGTCCATGCCCACGCCACGGCCGGAAATGTCGGTGACTTTCTCGGCGGTGGAGAAGCCGGCGGCAAAGATCAGGCCGAAGGTGTCCTCGTCGCTCAGCTGCGTTTCCGGGGTGATCAGCCCCTTCTCCACCGCCTTGGCGTGGATGCGTGCCTTGTTCAGGCCGCGGCCGTCATCGCTGATTTCCACCACGATGCTGCCGGACTCATGGTAGGCATTGAGCCGCAGGTTGCCGTGCTCCGGCTTGCCGGCGGCCAGGCGCTCGCCGGTAGGCTCGATGCCGTGGTCCAGCGCGTTGCGCACGATGTGCAGCAGCGGGTCGGACAGTTTTTCCACCATGGATTTGTCCAGCTCGGTCTCGGCACCGCTGATCGACAGCTCGATCTTTTTGCCCAGCTCCTTGGACACATCGCGCACCACGCGCGGAAAGCGCTGGAACACGTCGCCTATCGGCGTCATGCGCAGCTCCAGCGAACGGTCGCGGATGCGTTCCACCACCATTTCCAGCTCGGCCAGCGCCTCGCGCAAGGCGGTGTCGCTGCCGCGTGCGGCCAACACCCGGGTACCGGCGGTGGCAATCACCATCTCGCCCACCGCGTCGATCAGCTGGTCGAGCTTGCGCGCCTCGATCTTGATCAGCGTCTGCTCGCCGCGGTCGCTGGCGCGCATCTTGGGGCCGGCAGGGTTGGCCGCAGGCTTGCCGGCCACGGCCGGCGCTGCCACGGCGCCGGGTGCTTCAACCGGCTCGTTCATCGACTGATCTGGCAACTGATCTGGCAACTGATCCGGCAACTGATCTGGCGACAGCTCGCTGTCGGCCACGGCTTCCGGCACGGCCAGTGGCGCGATGTCGATGTGGCAGTCGTCGGCGATGAATTCGAATGCCTGCAGCACCACGTCCTGGCTGGCCTCGGTCAGCAGCTCGATATCGAACGACAGGTAGCAGGTTTCCGGGTCCAGGTCGGCCAGCGACGGCAGCTCGGGGTAATGCGTTTCCACCCGCTGCAGGGTGCCGTAGCGTTCCAGGTAGAGGATGAAGGACAGCGGGTCCATGCCCATGCGCAGCAGGTCGGGCGACGGCTGCAGGCGGATGTGCCAGCCCTGCCCGGCAGCGGGCGCGGCCGCCACGGCCTCCGGGCTGCCGGCCGGCGCCGCGTGCGTGTCGTCCAGCCGCAGGCTCAATGCGGCCAACAGTTCGGCGCGGGTTTCCGGCGCCGGGTCGTGGCTGCTGTCGCCTTCTTCCAGTGCATTGATCAGGCTGGCCATGTAGTCGCCGCAAGCCAGCAGCAACGCCGACAGCGCCGCATCGATCACCAGTTCGCCGTTGCGCACCCGCACCAGCACGCTTTCCATCACGTGGGTAAAGTTCACGATCAGATCCAGCGCGAACAGCCCGGCCGAGCCCTTGATGGTGTGCGCGGCGCGGAACACGGCATTGATGCGTTCGTCGTCGCTGCCGTATTCCTCGATTTCCAGCAGCGCGGCCTCCATCTGCGTCAGCAGCTCGCGCGCCTCCTGCACCAGCGATGCCAGCGCCTCGTCAAGCTCCATCCTGCCCTCCTTCCAGCCGCAGCGCGGCCCCCAGGCCGAATCGTTCGATGCGCGCGCGCACGACGGCGCTGAGTGCGCTCAGCCGCACCTGGCCGCCTTCGCGCAGCAGCGCCAGCAGCAACTGCAGGCCGCTGCTGTCCAGCTCGGTAACCCGCGACAGGTCCATCTGCACCGGGCCGTGCGCGGTAACCAGCGCCAGCGCCAGCTGGTCGCGCAGCTCCGTCGCCTCCATGATGGTCAGCGCCCCTTCCAGGGCCAGCTCGCAACTGTCTTCGTGGTGGGTGCAGGTCAGGGCCATGGCAGCCTCAGGCGGCGATCAGTTTGCTGACGGCATCCAGCAGCATCGGCGGCTGGAACGGTTTGACGATCCACGCCTTCACGCCGGCGGCCTTGCCCTCCATCTTTTTCTTCTCGTCGCCCTCGGTGGTGAGCATCAGCACCGGGGTGAAACGATAAGCCGGCAGCAGCTTGGCCTGCTTGACGAAGCTGATGCCGTCCAGATTGGGCATGTTGACGTCGGAGATGATCAGGTTGAATTTGCGGCCATCCAGCTTGGTCAGCGCATCCTTGCCATCCACGGCTTCGGTCACTTCGTAACCGCCGGCGCGCAGGGCGATTGCCAGCGTCTGGCGCATGCTCAGGGAATCATCAACGATGAGAATCGATCGGCTCATGGGTTTGTCCTAACTCAGAAGAAAGTCACGCCGGAAGACTGCTGGCTGGCGGTATGGCCCGGGCCATAGTGCACGGCCTGCTGCTCCAGCGTGGTGTAGGCCGCGGCCAGCTTGTCCAGCCAGGCCCGGCTATCGGGAAGGTGTTCGCTGCGCGCGGCGGTTTCGGCGCGCGACATGTCGTCCAGCACGTGGCCGATGATCTGCTGCACGCGGTCCTGGAACTGCAGGCCCACCAGCACCTCGGCAATGTCGGCCTCCACCCGCGACTGCTCGTCGCGCAGCGCGGCCAGCGAGCCGGACAGGGTGTCGGCGGTGTGCTGGAAGCGGTCGATGATGATGCCGGCGGTGTGATGGCTGGCGGCCACCAGTTCGCTTTCCTGCTGCGAGAAACCATTGGCGGTGCTGATGGCGGCGTCGATGGTGCCGCTGACGGCGTCCACCATTTCCTGGATCTGCTTGCCGGTGGCGCCGGATTCGGTGGACAGCTTGCGCACTTCGTCGGCCACCACGGCAAAGCCGCGGCCGGCCTCGCCGGCGCGCGCCGCCTCGATGGCCGCGTTCAGCGCCAGCAGGTTGGTCTGCGCGGCAATGGCGCCGACGCGCTCGGCCATATTCTTCAGGTCGCCGGAATAGCGCGAGATGCTGGCGATCTGCTCGACGATGGCCTGGCGGAACTCCTGGGTGCGGTTGAGGGTGGCGGTGATCTGCTGCAGGCCGCTGCGGGTTTCGACGATGGCGTCGATCACCAGATTCTCGTCGCTGCCGTGGCGGCGGCTGTCACGGATCATGTCGGACAGCGAGGCGAAGCGCAGTACCAGGCTTTCGATAGCCTCGCGGGTCTGCTCGCGCACCAGTTCCAGATTGCGGCTCCAGAACGGGATCACTTCGGCAAAGAAATGGCTGAAGCCGCTCCCGGCAATCATGTCTTTGGCATTATCGGCCTGTGGCTCGACAGCCGGCTGCACGATGGTGGCGGCGCCCTGGCGCGCCAGCAGCATCAGCGGCACGGCAAAGAGCAATCCGTACACCAGGCCATACCACCATTGCCCGGCCAGCAAGGCGCAGACCGCCAGATTGATCACGGCCAGCAGCGGCAGCAGCCAACGGCGGTTCGTCGTATTTGGTGTCGTCATCATTCCCTCCTGCCACTAAGGCTAGGCGAAGATAAAGACAGTTACGAACCAGCCGGTAGAGTAGAAATACTCAAGTCATGTGCGGAGTTCTACGTAGTCGCGACCCAGGGAGAAAACTATAGAAACAGCTTGATCAGCTCCACCGTGGAAGAGATATGCAGCTTTTCCTTCAGCCGGGCGCGATGGTTCTCCACCGTGCGGGCGCTCAGGTCGAGTTCCTCTGCGATCTGGCTGCTGGATTTGCCGGCCACCAGCAACTCCACGATCTGCACCTCGCGTGGCGTCAGCAGCGACAGCCGCGCCTGGCGGGTGCTGTCGGCAAGGTGCTGGGCATGCATGCTGCGGCTGTGCATCAGCGCGCTTTGCACCTTTTCGATCAACAGGTTGCTGTTGACCGGCTTTTCCAGAAAGTCGAAAGCACCCTGCTTCATCGCTTCCACCGCGGAGCGCACGTCGGAGTGGGCGGATACGAAGATGATGGGCAGATGCCGCCCGGCCTGCAGCAGGCGCTGCTGCACCTGCAGGCCGCCGATTTCCGGCATGCGCAGGTCGCAGATCAGGCATTCGGACGGCAGCGGCGAATAGGCATCGAGGAATTCGATGGCGGAGGAGAACACGCACAGATCGGCATCAAGGTCGCGGAGCAGCTCCTTGAACATCCAGAGAATGATTTCATCGTCGTCGATGATGTAAATGCGTGAGCGGAAACTTGACATATACCTGGCTTTCGCGGCGTTGAGCGCCCCATCCACAAGCTGCCAGCGCCCGGCAGTACAGCCGCCATACCGCCCGGACCAGGGGCATTCATCTGGCACGATATGCCAGAAAAACGCCCGGAAATGTCGATGAAGTCGAGTTTCAGGCAATTGTAGTCAAATGTGAATTTACTGCACAAGCGACCGCCGGCCCTGCGCGCCGCCACCTGCACGGAATGCCAGTACCCGGGTGCAAACTGCTAACCGGAATACATAAACCCGTAATTCCCGCCGCATCCTGGTTGCCAGCAGGCACAAACGTTGGCCGCAACAGCAAAACTGATGCCGCAGGCATTGCCGGAGAAAACCTGGAATCAATGTGCGCGGCATGCCGTGTTTTGCCGCAACACGCCCCTGTTGCAGGGTGCTCATTTCATCTCGGCAAACAGCAGGAACAGCGCCGCCTGGCTGGAAACGCCCAGCTTGGCGTACAGGTTGCGGCGGTGCACCTTGGCGGTTTCCAGCGAGATGTCCAGCTCGCGCGCCACGCCCTTGGTGGAGTGGCCGCCCAGGATCAGCAGCGCCACTTCCACCTCGCGGTTGGTCAGCGCCGGCGTACCGCGCAGGCGCAGCGCCTCCTCCAGCTGCTGCCGGCTCTGCGCCGCATCCGGCGGCACCGGCTGGCTGAGCCGCTCCTCCAGCCGTGCAGCCTGGCGCAGCAGCGGCAGCAGCCATGGTGCGAACAGGCAGCACAACCCGATATCGGTATCGGAAAAGCGCCGTTTGCTGCCCAGCGACAAGGACAGCGTGCCGCTGGCCATCGGCAGCAGGAACTGCACTTCGTCGGTGACCACATTGCGCGAGAAGTAGTGCTTGAAGTACTCGGTATCGCGAAAGCTGTCCGGCGCCACCTCGTCCAGCCGGTACACCCCGGGCTGCGCGCACTTGAGCGCAAACGCATAGAACGGGTCCAGCAGGTACAGGCCACGCATGTAGTCGGCGAACAAGTCGTCGTTGGCGTAGTTCACCGCACTGTCCGCCAGCACCAGCGGCGGTACGCCGGGGCGAAACAGCACCGCCACCCAGGTATCGAATACCAGCTGCTCGCGCAGGAATGCCGCCAGGTGCTGCCAGAAGGACTCGTTATCCAGGCTGTCCACCAGCCTGCCCAGGCGCTGGTGAAACGCCAGGTCCGCCACGTTCAACTGCATTGCCGCCTACCTCGATAGGGTTAGTTCTACCCCTTCCCGCTAACGTCTCTGCGTAATGTCCGTCACCCGGGGGGCTGGCTAGTATGACCCCACTAGGCGCGACACGGCTAGCGGCTCCGCGGCCAACCCCACCACCGTCGCGCCCCTACCGGAGTGATAGCCATGACCCTGCACGACCTGTCGTACTGGCAACAACGCGCCGCCGCCCTGCGCCCGCGCTGCCAGGCGTTTATCAACGGTCAGTTCGTTCCGGCCGCAGACGGCCGCACCTTCCCCGATATCAGCCCGATCAATGGCCAGTCGCTGGGCGACATCGCCCGCTGTGGCGAGGCCGACGTGAACCAGGCCGTGCTGGCCGCCCGCGCCAGCTTCGAAGCCGGCGTGTGGTCGCGCTGCCACCCGCGCGAGCGCAAGGCCGTGCTGCAAAGGTTGGCCGCACTGATCCGTGACAACGCCGATGAACTGGCGCTGCTGGACTGCCTGGACATGGGCAAGCCGATCGCCGATGCCCGCACCATCGACGTGCCGGGCACCGCTGCCGTATTCGACTGGTACGCCGAAGCCGCCGACAAGCTGTACGACGAAGTGGCCCCCACCGCCAGCGACGCACTGGCGCTGATCACCCGCGAGCCGGTGGGCGTGGTGGCCGCGGTGATTCCGTGGAACTTCCCGCTGGACATGGCGGCGTGGAAGCTGGCACCGGCGCTGATCGCCGGCAACAGCGTGATCCTGAAGCCGGCCGAGCAGTCACCGCTGTCCGCGCTGCGCCTGGCCGAACTGGCCCAGGAAGCCGGCCTGCCGGACGGCGTGCTCAACGTGCTGCCGGGCTACGGCGAAGAAGTGGGCCGCCCGCTGGGCCTGCACCAGGACATCGACTGCCTGAGCTTCACCGGCTCCACCGAGGTGGGCAAATACTTCCTGCGCTACGCCTCGGAATCCAACATGAAGATGGTGTGGCTGGAGTGCGGCGGCAAGAGCCCGAACCTGGTGTTCGAAGACAGCGACCTGGACGCCGCCGCGCAGCGCGCCGCCTTCGGCATCTTCTTCAACCAGGGCCAGGTGTGCTCGGCCAACTCGCGCCTGCTGCTGCAGCGCTCGATCAAGGATGCCTTCCTGCAGAAGCTGCTCAAACAAGTGGACGCGCTGCAGCCGGGCAACCCGCTGGACCCGGCCACCCGCACCGGCACCATCGTCGACACCCGCCAGGCCGAACGCATCATGGGCTTCGTGGAGACCGCCCGTAGCGAAGGCGCCAGCCTGCTGTGCGGCGGCGAGCGCGCCAGCATCAATGGCAGCGACTGCTACATCCGCCCCACCATCTTCAGCGATGTCACCCCGGACATGACGCTGGCGCGCGAAGAAGTATTCGGCCCGGTACTGGCGGTAATGACCTTCGATACCGAGGCCGAAGCCGTGGCGCTGGCCAACGACAGCATCTACGGTTTGGCCGCGTCCGTTTGGACCAACGACCTGTCGCGCGCCCACCGCGTGGCGCGCCAGCTGCGCGCCGGCACCGTGTCGGTCAACACCGTCGATGCACTCGACCCAGGCATCCCGTTCGGCGGCTACAAGCAATCCGGCTTCGGCCGCGACCTGTCGCTGCACGCCGTCGACAAGTTCACCCAACTCAAAACCACCTGGCTGCAGTTCCGCAGCTAAGGCACAGCACCCGGAGAATCATCATGAGTCAGCAAGCCAAGCCGGCCACCCAACGCTACCAGGCCATCGACGCCGCCCACCACATCAATGCCTTCCTCGACCAGAAGGCGCTGAACCAGGAAGGCCCGCGCGTGATGGCCAGAGGCCAGGGCGTCTACCTGTGGGACACCGAGGGCAACAAGTACCTGGACGGCATGTCCGGCCTGTGGTGCACCAACGTCGGCTACGGCCGCCAGGATCTGATCGCTGCCGCCACCAAGCAGCTGGAACAGCTCAGCTACTACAACGTGTTCTTCCACACCACCCACCCGGCGGTGAACGAGCTGACCGAGCGGCTGTTTTCCCTGCTGCCGGGCGACTACAGCCACGTGGTGTACACCAACTCCGGCTCGGAATCCAACGAGCTGTTGATCCGCACCGTGCGCCGCTACTGGGATGTGGTGGGCAAGCCGACCAAGAAGATCTTCATCGGCCGCCACAACGGCTACCACGGTTCCACCGTGGGCAGCGCCAGCCTGGGTGGCATGAAGTTCATGCACGAGATGGGCGACCTGCCGATTCCGAACGTGGTGCATATCGGCGAGCCGTACTGGTTTGCCCATGGCGGCAACCTGAGCCCGGCGGAATTCGGCCGCAAGTGCGCACAGGAGCTGGAGGACAAGATTCTGGAACTGGGCGCCGACAACGTGGCCGCCTTCGTGGCCGAGCCGTTCCAGGGTGCCGGCGGCATGATCTTCCCGCCGGAGAGCTACTGGCCGGAAATCCAGCGCATCTGCCGCCAGTACGACGTACTGCTGTGCGCCGACGAAGTGATCGGCGGCTTTGGCCGCACCGGCGAATGGTTCGCCAGCCAGCACTTCGGCTTCCAGCCGGACACCCTCAGCATCGCCAAGGGCCTCACCTCCGGCTACATCCCGATGGGCGGCCTGGTGCTGTCGCGCCGCATGGGCGAGGCACTGGTGGAACACGGCGGCGTGTTCGCCCACGGCCTCACCTACTCCGGCCACCCGGTAGCCGCCGCGGTAGCACTGGCCAACCTGGACGCGCTGCAGCGTGAAGGCATCGTTGATCGCGTCAAGAGCGACACCGGCCCCTACCTGCAAAAGTGCCTGCGCGAAGTGTTCGACAAGCACCCGCTGGTGGGCGAAATCCAGGGCACCGGCCTGGTGGCCGCGCTGCAGTTCTGCCAGGACAAGACCACCCGCCAGCGCTTTGCCAACGAGTCCGACATCACCTGGCGCTGCCGCACCATCGGCTTCGAGGAGGGCGTGATCATCCGCTCCACCCTGGGCCGCATGATCATGGCGCCGGCACTGGTGATCACCCGCAGCGAAATCGACGAGCTGATCGACAAGACCCGTATCGCCGTGGACCGCACCGCGGCAGAGATCGGCGTGAAGTAAACAGGCCGGGCCGGGCAGCCCCCAGCAGCATTCCCGCCCGGCCCGCCCTGCCCCACAAAGCCAATAGCACAGCTACAACAGGAGAGAACGCCATGCGCACACCCACCATCATTGCCGCCAGCCTGCTACTCGCCGCGGCCACCTCCAGCCAGGCCGAGACCCTCAACATCTACAACTGGTCCGACTACATCGGCCCCAACACGGTAAAGAATTTCGAGACGCAAAGCGGCATCAAGATCAAATACGATGTCTACGACAGCGATGACACCCTGCAGGGCAAGCTGCTCACCGGCAAGGCCGGCTACGACATCGTGGTGCCGACCTCCAACTACCTGGGCCGCCAGGCAGCCGCCGGCATCTACCTCAAGCTCGACCGCAGCAAGATTCCCAACTGGAACAACCTCGACAAGACGCTGATGAAGCTGGTCGAAAGCGCCGACCCGGGCAACAAGTACGGCGTGCCGTATGCCTGGTTTACCGATGGCCTGGGTTACAACGTCAACAAGGTGAACGCCGCGCTGGGCGCCAATGCCCCGCTGGACAGCTGGGACATCATGTTCAAGCCGGAATACCTCTCCAAGCTGAAGAGTTGCGGTGTGTCGGTGCTGGATTCCCCCACCGACGTATTCGCCGCCACCCTGCACTACCTGGGCAAAAACCCGAACAGCACCAACCCGGCCGACTACCAGGCCGCGTTCCAGACCCTGAAGACGATTCGCCCCCACATCACCCAGTTCAACTCCTCCGGCTACATCAATGACCTGGCCAACGCCGACGTCTGCTTCGCCTTCGGCTGGTCCGGCGACATCAACATCGCCAAGCGTCGCGCCGCCGAAGCCGGCAAGAGCTACAAGATCCAGTACGTGATTCCGAAGAGCGGCGCGCCGCTGTCGGTGGACCTGATGGCCATTCCCAAGGACGCGCCCAACCCGGAAGCCGCCCACAAGTGGATGAACTACATCCTCAGCCCGCAGGTCGGCGCCGACATCACCAACAAGGTGTTCTACCCCACAGCCACCGTACCGGCCCGCAGCTACATGCTGCCGATGATCGCCAACGACAGCACCATCTTCCCGCCTGAATCGGTCATGAAGACCCTCTTCCTGCTCAAACCGCTGCCACCGGAAATCCTGCGCCTGGAAAACCGGCTGTGGGTACAACTGAAAACCGGCCACTAAGCCACGCCAAGCCAAGCCATTGCGCCACATCCGGGCCCCTGCCAGCGGCAGGCCGGCCCCGGGTGCGGCCAACCTCATTTCAGCCATTCAATATTGAAGAGAAAATCATGAGCAAAGCCATGAGTCGTTTGGAGCAGGATGCCATCCGTGGCGCCAAGACCGGTTTTATCGAAGTCATCGATGTGGTCAAGAAGTTCGGCGACGCGACTGCCGTCAATCATGTGAGCCTGAGCGTGGCCAAGAACGAGCTGTTCGCTCTGCTGGGGAGCTCGGGGTGCGGTAAATCCACCCTGCTGCGCATCCTCGCCGGCTTCGAAACCGCCACCTCCGGCCGCGTGCTGATCGATGGCGACGATCTGGCCAAGATCCCGCCCTACAAGCGCCCGGTCAACATGATGTTCCAGTCCTACGCGCTGTTCCCGCACATGAGCGTGGAAAGCAACGTCGCGTTCGGCCTGAAACAGGAAGGCGTGCCGAAGAACGAAATCCAGGAACGCGTCGACAACGCACTGGAACTGGTGCAGATGCGCAAGTTCGCCAAGCGCAAGCCGCACCAGCTGTCCGGCGGCCAGCAACAGCGCGTGGCGCTGGCGCGCAGCCTGGTGAAACGTCCCAAGCTGCTGCTGCTGGACGAACCGATGTCGGCACTGGACAAAAAAATCCGCCAGGCCACCCAGATGGAACTGGTGAACATCATCGAGCAAGTGGACGTGACCTGTGTGATGGTGACCCACGACCAGGAAGAAGCCATGACCATGGCCAGCCGCCTGGCGGTGATGAACGAGGGCAAGATCATCCAGATCGGCACCCCGCACGAAGTGTACGAATACCCGAACTGCCGCTTCTCCGCCGAATTCATCGGCTCCACCAACCTGTTCAAGGGCCGCGTGGTGGAAGACGAGCGCGACCACGTGTACGTGGAAACCGATGACATGCCCAACCGCCTGTACATCAACCACGGCATCACCGGCCCGCAGGGCATGGAAGTGAGCGTGTCGGTACGCCCGGAACGCATCCAGGTCGCCCGCAGCAAGCCGGACACCCCGTACAACTGGGCACAGGGCGTGGTGAGCAACCTGGCCTACATGGGCAGCTACACCCTGTTCCACGTCACCCTGGAAAATGGCAAGGTGGTGATGGCCAATATGCCTAGCCTGGCGCTGCTGCGCGACGATGCCCCGTCCTACGGCGACGAAGTGTTCGTCAGCTGGGCCGAATCCAGTTCCGTGGTGCTGACAAAATGAACAAGTTGCTCAAACGCTGGCTGCCTTCGGGCCGCACGGGGGTGGTCGCGTTCCCCTTTGTCTTCCTGCTGATCTTCTTCCTGGTGCCGTTCCTGCTGGTGCTGACCATCAGCTTTGCCCAGCTGCGCCTGGGGGTACCGCCGTATACCAGCCTGCTGGACATCCAGGACAACATCGTCAAGATCACGCTGAGCCTGGATCACTACCTGTTCATGCTGCATGACGACCTGTACTTGGCCACCTATCTGTCGTCGGTGAAGATGGCCGTCGTCTCCACCCTGCTGTGCCTGCTGATCGGCTACCCGATGGCGTACTACATCGCCCGCGCCTCGGAATCCAACCGCAACACGCTGATGATGATGGTGATGCTGCCGTTCTGGACTTCCTACCTGATCCGCGTCTACGCCTGGATCGGCATCCTGAAGAACGACGGCTTCCTCAACCAGTTCCTGATGTGGCTGGGGGTGATCCACGAGCCGCTGCGCATCTATCACACCAACTGGGGTGTGTATATCGGCATGGTGTTCTCCTACCTGCCGTTCATGATCATGCCGCTGTACGCCCACCTGGTGAAAATGGACCTGCGCCTCTTGGAAGCGGCCTACGACCTGGGCGCCAAGCCGTGGAAGGCCTTCCTGCAGGTGACCCTGCCGCTGTCCAAGAACGGCATCATCGCCGGCAGCCTGCTGGTGTTCATCCCGTCGGTGGGCGAGTACGTGATTCCGGAACTGCTGGGCGGCTCCGACACGCTGATGATCGGCCGCGTGATGTGGGAAGAGTTCTTCAATAACGTCGACTGGCCGATGGCGTCCGCCGTGACCTGCGCGATGGTGCTGCTGCTGTTGCTGCCGATGGCACTGTTCCAGCACTACCAGGTGAAAGAAATGGAAGGGGATCACCAATGATCAAGCCGAGCAAACCGCTGTCCTACACCGTGCTCGGGCTGGGCTACGCATTCCTGTATCTGCCCATCGTCCTGCTGGTGCTGTACTCGTTCAACGAATCGAAACTGGTCACCGTGTGGTCCGGCTTCTCCACCAAGTGGTACGCCGCGCTGCTCAATGACGACGAACTGCTGAGCGCNGCCTGGCTGAGCCTGAAAGTGGCCATCCTCACCGCCTGCTCCTCGGTGGTGATCGGCACCGTGGCCGGCTACGTGCTGGCGCGCTTCGGCCGCTTCCGCCTGTTCACCCTGTTCGCCGGCATGATCAACGCGCCGCTGGTGATGCCGGAAGTGATCATCGGCATCTCCATCCTGCTGCTGTTCGTCAACATGGAGCAGCTGTTCGGCTGGCCGGAAGGCCGCGGGCTGACCACCATCTGGATCGGTCACACCGTGCTGTGCGTGTCCTACGTGGCCATCGTGGTGCAGTCGCGGGTACGCGAGCTGAACATGTCGCTGGAAGAAGCGGCGATGGACCTGGGTGCCACCCCGCTGAAGATCTTCTTCGTGATCACCCTGCCGCTGATCTCGCAGGCGCTGGTCTCCGGCTGGCTGCTGTCGTTCACCCTGTCGCTGGACGACCTGGTGACCTCGGCCTTCCTGTCCGGCCCGGGCTCCACCACGCTGCCGATGGTGATCTTCTCGCGGGTACGTCTGGGTCTGAACCCGGAAATGAACGCCCTGGCCACCCTGTTCATCACCGTGGTGACCGTGGGCGTGGTGCTGGCCAACCAGTTCATGCGCGCCCAGGAACGCCGCCGCGCCGAAGAAATGCGCCTGGCGTTCGTGCAGGAATAAACACAAGCAGGACCGTCAAAGGTTGGCCGCATGCGGCCAGGCTGAACCTGTTGCACCGCCCTTGCGCCTCGCGGAAGGGCGGTGCAATGCAAACAGCAAGGCGGCCAACCTTTGGTTGATAGGTGTACCAAGTTGGGAGCGGCCATTGCCGCCCCCGCCCAAGAAGTCTTGGACAACCAGGGGAGTAACCATGAAGAAGGCACTAATCGCGGCCATCATCGCCAGCCTGCCCGCCGCNGCGTTTGCGGATAGCACCGCCGACCAGATCAAGCTGCTGCAGGAACAGCTGAAGGCCCTGCAACAGAAGGTCACCGAGCTGGAACAGGCCAAAGCGGCCCCGGCCGCCANCGCTGGCGAAGACGATGACAATGCACCGGCCAGACTGACCCAGGGCGAGCTGCAGGAAATGAAGCAGAGCCAGGCCAACACCAAGATGAAAGTCGACGCCCTGTCGCAGGCGTCCGACGAAGGCCCGCTGGCCGGCCTGAGCATTACCGGCTACCTGGACCCGGTGTACATGTACAACCGCAACGCCGGCAGCTCGTCGTTCAACTTCGTCAACCACAGCTCCACCTATGCCTACGACAACAGCTCGTTCGGCGACGTGTACCTGGACATCAAGAAAACCTTCGGCGTCGGCCCGATGGCCCCGAGCATCGAGTTCAGCCTGCTGCCCAACCGCGGCAACGGCAACACCCTGCTGAGCAACGATGGCGGCAGCATCGGCAACAATCCGATCAACACCGCGCAGATCAACCTGCCGCTGAACGAATCCACCACCTTCGTGGCTGGTCTGATTCCGAGCTTCGGCGGTTACGAATACCAGCAATCCAACCAGATGCTGACGCTGACCCACAACCTGCTGTACGACTTCAGCGACCCGGGCAGCTACGTGGGCGCCGGCGCCAACTACAGCACCGGCAACTGGGCCTGGCGCTTCTTCGTCGGTAACGAACAGTACCGCACCAAGGGTGCCAGCGTGACCGACAGCAACGATGTCCAGCACAGCAACAAGACCCCGACCATCACCGCCCGTGCCGACTACACCTGGTCCAGCGCGCTGGATCTGGGCTGGTCCGTCAACGCCGGTCGCCAGACCCTGCTGACCCCGACCGACTCTTCCACCGGCAAACCTAACTGTGCATCCGGCAACACCGGCTTTGGCGCGCAATGTACGGCCAGCTCGCCGTACAGCAACTACTACTTCACCGAAGTGGATGCCACCTACACCCTGGCCGACACGCAGTACAACGCCGAGCTGGATTATGGCGTGCAGAAGAAGGCCGCGTGGAACGGTGGCGATGCGCGCTGGTACGGCCTGTCGCTGCTGGCGCACCGCAAGTTCTCCACCGAGCTGTTCGGCCGCATGGGCGTGACTGCGCGTTACGACTACCTGAACAACAGCAAGAATGGTGGCGGCGGTGGCGGCATCGTGCTTGATTCCACCAGCGGCATGGATGGTTACAACGGCTTTGGTATCGACCCGACCTGCCTGGCCAACAGTGCCAACAGCGGCTTTGACTGCAAGGGCGCCAACCGTCAGGACATCGCGCTGGATCTGCTGTTCTACCCGACCGATCAGGTAACCGTGAAGATGGAATACCGTCACGACTGGGCCAACCAGGGTGTGTTCCAGAAGGCCGATGGCAGTGCCAGCAAGAACAACGACATCTTTGGCATGCAGATGATCTACGCGTTCTAAGTTGGCCGCATGGCATCAGCGCAAAGGCAGCGAGCAACCGCTGCCTTTGTGCGTTTCAAAGCGGACACCAGCAGCCAGCCTGACTCAGTAGCGGCTATAGCGGATGAAGGTTGGCCGCATGGGGCCGGCTCTTGTTTTTGAGCAAGCCGCATTTGGCTGAATTCTCCCTTGTTTTGCTTGGTTGAGCCTCTTGTTCTTTGTGGCTTCAGCTTACCGCGGCGGGCAGCAGGGCTATGCATCAAAGCCGGTTTGGCCTACAAGCAAAGACTATAGTGAACGATGGGGAGATACGTAGTCAGCCATTAAGGCAATGGAGGTTGTAATGTCCTATACCAATCAACTATCAATCGCGGTGCTTGCGGGTATCCTGTTCGCCGTTTCCCCTGTTGCGACTGTCTCTGCCGCTAACGTCCATACGGTGACGGGTATGAAGGGGCAGCCCAGCCAGACAATCGGCAGCCCTCAGACGGGGAGTGTCACACCAGGAAAAGCCAGTGCCGCCCCGGGCTCTGCCTTCAACCCAAACGGGAATGCGGGAACACATTACGCGGGTACCCAACCCCAGAACTCCGTAAATCCCAAGAGCGTTTCCCAGTACGATGTCGCGGGTTTTCAGCAGTCCCATAAGTAAGCACTAGGGAATCTCCCTAGCATCACAGCCGCGCGGACAGTCCACAATGGAGACAGAACGAAGCAGCCGCTCCCACGGCTGCTTACTGGGAGTGTCGAATTTCCGCTCCTGGCCGATAGCAGACATTCCATCCCATAGACATCCCACCGCCCCCGCCCTGCCCGCACCACCACCAGCACCCCAGGCAACCGGCAGATACAGACCAAATCAGCCGGCACTACCCAGCAAAAAAAAGAGGCCCGCCGAAGCGGGCCAACGTCTTGCAGACAGGAAACAGAGAAGCAACGATCCGTACCCGAAAGTACGGTTACAACAACACCTACTGCTTACTCGCCAAGCTGCTGCAACAGCTTGGCAAGCATGGTGTCACAAGCGGCCAGTTGATCCAGCGCCAGCCATTCGTCCGGCTTGTGCGCCTGATCGATGCTGCCGGGGCCGACCACCACCGCGGGAATGCCTACCTGTTGCGAGAACAGGCCGGCCTCGGTGCCGAAGGCGATCTTGGCCGGAGCGCGGTCGTCGCCCAGCAGCGCCTGCACGAAGCGCACCACCTCGGCGTCCGGCGCGGTGAGCAGGCCGGGGTAGCTGCTGCGCTCGATGAACTCGATGTCGGCGGCGGCATCGCCTGCGCGCATCGCCGGCAATAGTTGGCCGCGCGCATAGTTGAAGATGGCAGCCAGCAGCGGCTGCGGGTCGTCCTCCGGCAGGTGGCGGATTTCGAACTCGAACTCGCTGTCGGCCGGAATGATGTTCAGCGCGGTGCCGCCGTGCATCTTGCCCACGTGCAACGTGGTGTACGGCACTTCGTACAGGTGATCGAACGGCCCCAGCGCCTCGCGCTCGCGCGCCAGTTCGCGAATGAAGGTAATCAGCTCGGCCGCGTATTCCACGGTATTCACCCCGCCCTTGGGGTTGCTGGAGTGACCTTCCTTGCCGCGCAGCTTCACCTTGTAAGCCACCTTGCCCTTGTGCGCCGCCACCACGCGCATCAGCGTCGGCTCGCCGACGATGCCCATCTTCGGCAGCACCGGCAGCCCGCCCAGCACGTCCAGCAGGCGGCGCACGCCGATGCAGCCGATTTCCTCGTCGTAGGTCAGCGCGATATGCAGCGGGGTGTGCAGCTTGGCCGCCGCAAACGCCGGCACCGCGGCCAGCACGGAGGCGATGAAGCCTTTCATGTCGGCGCTGCCACGGCCATAGGCACGGCCGTCGCGTACGTCCAGCTGGAACGGGTCGCTGCTCCAGTTCTGGCCGGTCACCGGCACCACGTCGGTATGGCCGGCCAGCATCACCCCGCCACGGTCGGTGGGGCCGATGGTGGCGTAGAGGTTGGCCTTGGTGCCTTCAACATTGCTTACCAGCTGGCTGGCAATGCCATGCGCCAACAGGTAGTCGCGCACGAAGTGGATCAACATCAGGTTGGAGTTGTGGCTGACGGTGTCGAAACCGACCAGCTGCTGCAGCAGTGCCAGCGAAGAGTTTTTTTCCATCATGGGTCTCCTGCCACGCCGTAGCTGGGCGCTTCCTGCGGCGCCAGTGCCCGGGTGACATAGGCGTCCATCTGCGGCTGGTAGCGCTGCCACAATGCGGCCAACTCAGCGATTGGCGCACCTTCGGTCCAGTCGATGCGCAGGTCCACCGACGGCCATTCGGTATGCAGCGTCGCCTTGATGCCGGCGGCGTGGATGGGGCCGGCTTCGCCGCCCACGTCCACCGCGGCCTGCAAGGCGATGAGCAGCCGCTCCGGCAGGCTGCCGCGGCTGTTTTCAAAGGCATCCACCATGGCTTGCGGCAGATCGGGCGTGGCCAGCAGGTTGCCGCCGGCGGCGCAGTCGCGGCCGCTGGCGGCGCTGAATATGCCCAGTGCGTGGCGGCCGGTAATCACCTGCGGCGTGCCCTTGAGCGGCGCCAGCACCAGCTGCCGCCACTCGATAAACGGGTCTGCGGCCAACAGGCTGGCGCGCAGCGTGTCCCCATCCTGCCCGGCAGCCATCAGCTCCAGCGCCAGCGGCCCCAGCATGGGGTTGGTCACGTTCTGACTCAGCGCGGCACCGACCCCGGCCCGCACATTGGCGCAGCGGCTGGCTACGCAAATGCTGGACGAGGCCAGGGCCACGCCGACCATGCCCGTTTCCGGGCAGCGGGCAGCGATGGAGAAAGTCATCAGCGACGCTCCTCGGGAATCACGGCGGTAACGTCGATTTCCACCAGCCACTCCGGGCGCGCCAGGGCCGATACCACCAGGCCGGTGGACACCGGGAATACGCCCTGCAGCCACTTGCCCACTACCTGGTACACCGCTTCACGGTAGCGCGGGTCGATGATGTAGATGACGATCTTGCAGATGTCTTCCAGGCAGCTGCCGGACTCGTCCAGCAGCATCTTGATGTTGGACATCGCCTTTTCCGCCTGTGCGGTGACATCGCCGATGCCTACCGATTCGCGGGTTTCCAGATCCTGGCCGATCTGGCCACGGACGAACACGATGTTGCCGGCCACCACGGCCTGGCACAGGTCGTTGTTCAGGTTCTGTTCCGGGTAGGTCTGCTTGGTATTGAACGGGCGAATGCGCTTGTGAACCATGATTGTCACCTTGTGTGTGTATTTACGGGCCGCACGGCGGCACCGATCAAAACTCAGCGACCGGAGCCACCTGGCTCCGGTCTGTCTTATTGGTACTTATTGATTACGCTGCCCCGCATCGCGGTAGGCGGCGTACTTGCGCTGGGTGGCGATGTGATCGGCAATCAGCTTGGCGTCGTGCCACACGCCCCAGATGAAGGTGGAGCCACGGCGCGACAGCCACGGCAGGCCCACGAAGTAGACGCCCGGCTCGCTGGACACGCCACGCTGGTGCTTGGGCTTGCCCTTGTCGTCGAAGGCACTCACCTGCAGCCAGCTGTAGTCCACGGCAAAGCCGGTGGCCCACACCACGCTGGTGATGCCGGCCTTGGCCAGGTCGAGTTCCAGCACCGGGTTGGTGAGGCAGTCCGGGTCCGGCAGCATGCGGCGCGCTTCCGGCTCCAGCGGCAGGTCCAGCCCGTTGCGCTCGATGTAGGCATCGGCCGCATCCAGCAGCTCCAGGTAGTTGGCGTCGCCGCGGGCAATGTTGGCCGCAAGGTCCGGCTGGAAGCTCACCACACCGTTCTCGAACGCCTTGGTCATGCCCACCAGGGTCATGCCCTCATGCGCCAGGCGGCGGAAATCGATGGTTTCACCGCCACGCGCGCCGCTCACGGCAATGGTGACGTGCTCGGTGCCCGGCTTCATCGCCGCAGCGTCCCACTCGCCCAGCACACCCAGCCACCAGCAGAAGTCGCGGTTGCGGTAGGCACGCGGCGGGCGGTCGTGTGCGCCTACCGACAGGTATACCTTCTTGCCGGCGCGCTGCAGCTCGTCGGCGATCTGCACGCCGGAGGAGCCGGCGCCCACCACCAGTACAGCGCCTTCCGGCAATTGCGCCGGGTTGCGGTACTGCGCGGAGTGGATCTGCACCAGGCCATCGTCCTTGGGCGCTACCGGCGGAATGATCGGCTTCTGGAACGGGCCGGTGGCAGCCACCACGCGGCTGGCCTCGATCACCCCGGCCGAGGTTTCCACGGTAAAGCCCGGGCGGCCAACATTGCGGGTAACTTTCTTCACTTCCACCCCGGTGCGAATCGGGGCGTTGAATTTCCTGGCGTAGGCTTCGAAGTAATCGGCTACCTTTTCCTTCGGGATGAAGGCATCCGGGTCGGCGCCTTCGAACTCCAGGCCGGGGAAGCGGTCGTGCCAGGCCGGGCCGTTGCACACCAGCGAATCCCAGCGCTCACTGCGCCAGCGTTCAGCGATACGATTACGTTCCAGCACGATATGCGGCACGTCGAGCTTGCTCAGGTGTTCGCTCATGGCCACGCCGGCCTGGCCGGCGCCGATCACCAGCGTGTCTGTCTTTTCGATTGCCATCTTGCTCTCTCCTGTTGAGCTGGTTGACAAGGGCCAGTCTACGGAGCGACGCTAGATACCGAAAATATATATATTGTCTACATTGGATAATTTGAAATTATGCAATACACCCTGAGACAACTGGCCTACCTGGTGGCGGTGGCCGACCATGGCAGCGTTACCGCCGCGGCCAATGCGCTGTATACCTCGCAACCCGGCGTGTCCAATGCCATTGCGCAGCTGGAAGAAGTATTCGGCCTGCAGTTCTTCGTGCGCCACCACGCCAAGGGGGTGTCGCTCACCCCGGCCGGGCAGAGCTTCATCGCCGCGGCGCGCAACCTGCTGAGCCATGCCGACGACCTGATGCAGCAGGCGCAGGAGATCAGCCAGTCGCTGCGCGGCACGGTAACGCTGGGCTGCTTCACCACCATCGCCCCCATCCTGCTGCCGCGGCTGCTGTCCACGCTACGCGAGGCCTACCCGGAGCTGGAGGTGAATTTGCTGGAGGGCGATACCCAGCAGCTGCAGAGCGCGCTGCTGGGCGGCCAGATCGAGCTGGCGCTGCTGTACGACCTGGGGCTGCCGGACACGCTGCACAAGCTGCCGCTGTCCGGCGCCCGCCCCTATGTGCTGGTGGCGGCCGACCACCCCCTGGCCGAGCGCGGCAGCGTGTCGCTGGCCGAGCTGGCCGATGAGCCTATGGTGCTGCTGGATCGCCCGCACAGCCGCGAGTACTTCCTGTCGCTGTTCCGCCAGCAGGGGCTGGAGCCCAAGGTGCGGCTGCGCACCATCAACTTCGAGCTGGTGCGCGGGCTGGTGGCGGCACGCTTCGGCTATGCGCTGCTGAACCTGCGCCCCAATGTGGACGTAACCTACGATGGCAGCCGGCTGGCCTGCCTGGAGATTGCCGACGACGTGCCCAAGCTGCCCATCATGCTGGCCTGGCCGCAGGAGCTGAAACTCACCCGCAAGGCGGAGGCGCTGCGCGATGTGTGCCTGCAGCTCCTGGGGGTGAGCGCGGGCTGATTCTTTTGGCAATAGCGTCGGCCTTGGCTTTGCCAGGCCAGGCCGGCCAAGACCGCAGATGGCCGGTTAGCGGGCCTGCTCGCGGCACAAGGCTTCACAGGGGGTGCCGTCGTGATTGGCATCCAGCCGGCTCAGGCCGCACACCTGCAGGTGATAGCGCGCTTCGGCACAGCTGCGCATCTGGCTGCAGCGCTGCTTGCTGCCACACAGCCAGTTACCGTTGGCCGCATCCGGCTGCACCTCGTTCTCAGGCGGCATGCGGCCAACCTTGTCGCCATGGCGCCAGTCCCACGGCGCCACCGGCCGGGCATCCGCCCACAGCCCGGCGCCCTCGGCCCGCGCCGCCCGTTCTGCCGCGTAGTAGCCGGCCTCGTGCGCATACTGGCGGTACACCCAGGCCCAGCCATCGCGCACCTGCTGCAGGTTGATGTCCGCGCCATCCAGCAGCACCCGCGCCACCAGCCGGCCGTACTGGTCCACATCCTGCCGCTGCAGTGTCACCTCGCGGCCGAACACCCGCGCCGCCAGCGCCGCCTTGGCACGCTGGCCGTAGGGCTGCGCCGTTTCGGGGGCATCGACCTGCCCCAGCCGCACGCGCAGCGCGCGCCGCCCGGCCAGGCATTGCAGGGTATCGCCATCCAGCACCGCCACCACCCGGCAGCCGATGTCCCGCGCCGCCGCGCTGGCCGGCAGCGCCAGCGGCCACAGGCAGAGCGCCAGCAGGCAGCGCCACCTCATGCCGCAGCACCTTCCGCCAGCAGCTGGCGGCGATAGCGGTCCGGGGTGATGCCGGTCTGCTTGACGAACATGGCGATGAAGGCGGATGGCGTGGCATAGCCCAGCTCGGCGGCGATATCGCTGACCGTGCGCCCCAGCTTGAGCCAGGACAGCGCCTGCAGCAGGCGCAGGCGGCTGCGCCATTGCACGAAGCTCATGCCCAGATGCTGCTGGAAGCGCCGCGCCAGCGTGCGCTCGGTGCTGTGCACCCGCTGCGCCCAGGCAGCCAGGGTGGTGGCGTCGCCCGGCTGGGTGCGCATGGCCAGCAGAATGGGCCGCAGCAGGCGGTCGTCGCTGTCCGGCAGGTAGTCGTCCACGCTGCCGGCCTGTTGCAGCCGGTGCAGCAGCAGCTGTGCCTGGCGCGCATCCCAGCTATCGGTAATCGCGCCGAGGCCGCGCTGGCAGAAGTCGTCCAGCAAGGCGCGCACCAGCGGCGTCTGCGCGATCAGGCAAGGCTGCGCCGGCAGACTGGCGGCGGCGTCATGCGCCACGTATACCGAGACATAATCCAGCGACTGACGGATGTGCGCCGCATGCTCCACCCCGGCCGGAATCCACACCAGGTATTCCGCCGGCGCCACCAGGCTGCGCTCTGCCAGTTGCAGTTCCAGCAGCCCGAGGCTGATGCGGTTGAGCTGGCCCCACGGGTGGCGGTGCCAGTCGAACTCGGTATCGGCCTGGTATTGTTCGTAGCGGAAACTCAGCGGCGATGGCTCCGGCAGGGCCAAGTCGACAGCGCTGAACGGCAGTTCCGGTTGGCTCATGGTGGCTTGTCGCAAGTGCAGCATGGTTTTGTCAGATTTGCATTATATGCCACCAAACAGACAGCCTTACACTGGCGGACACAGTTGTTTAGGAGCCGATGATGGCGATGCTGTTACCCCTGCTGGCCGTGCTGATCTGGTCGGCCAACACCGTGGCGTCCAAGGCCGCGGCCGCCGTGTTCGACCCGGCGGCAATCTCGCTGTACCGCTGGCTGCTGGCCGCCATCGTGCTGACACCGATGTTCGCCCGCCCGCTGTGGCGCGCCCGCGCACAGCTGCTGCGCCACCTGCCGCAACTTGCCGTGCTGTCGCTGCTGGGCATGGTGGCCTCGCAATGCCTGGCCTACTACGCCGCCCACCTCACCACGGCCACCAATATGGGCGTGATCACCGCACTGATTCCACTCTCCGGGCTCTTGATCGGCGCGGCGTTCTTTCGCCAGAGCATCAGCTCGCAGGCTGTCGCCGGCGTGGTGCTGTCGCTGGGCGGCGTGGCCTACCTGATGGGCGCCGGCAACCCGCTGTTCCTGCTGCAGCACGGCGCCAACGCCGGCGATGCCATGGTGCTGCTGGGTTCAACCGCCTACGCGCTGTACGGCATTCTGTACCGCCGCTGGGCGCCGCCGCTGGGCCAGTGGCTGAACCTGTACGCCCAGGTGCTGCTGGCGGTACTGATGCTGCTGCCGCTGGCCTCCACTGCCAGCAGCCTGGCGATTCCACTGGCCGGCCTGCCGGTACTGCTGGTGGCCGGCATCGGCTCGTCCATCGTGGCGGCCTACCTGTGGATGCTCAGCATCCAGCGCATCGGCAGCGAGCGCACCGCCATCTTCATGAACCTGCTGCCGCTGTTCACCGCCCTGCTGGCCAGTGCCACGCTGGGGGAAACCATTCACGCCTACCACTGGATAGGCGGCGGCCTGATCCTGGCCGGGGTGAGCCTGAGCCAGCGGCGGCCAGCCAGCCTCCGGGCCGCGCAGGCAGCGTAAACCCGCAAGCAAAAACGGCGTTGAACCTAGCAAGGTTCAACGCCGTTTTTCATATCCGGCTCACAACAAGGCCCCGCTCAGTCGGGGTAGTCCACCTCGGCGGCATCTTCGATCAGCAGCACCACCATCACCAGTAGCAGCAGCATGAGAGCCAGCAGCACGTAGCTCATGTCCGCCTCCTTATGTTCTTGTTGATGCCCCTTTATCGAACCCGGCTGGCCGAACTTGAGGCCGACATGGCCGTTCAGACAGGTCGCCATGGCAGATGGTTGGCCGCATGCACTTCTGGGTGCGTGGCAGTAGCTTAGGTTGAATACAATGAACCCTACTCCCCACGTCAGAACTTACCTTTTAAAAAACATAAAATCCATAAATCCAAAAAATGCCACAAGCACAAAAAACAAAAACAAATACTTTACTGCCCGTTTGAGTTTTACTAAATTTTCAACACAATCATCATCAAGACCATCACTATTCCACTGTATAAAAAATGGCCTTCTATAGATATCAACATCATATTTTCTAGCAGAAAAAATCAGCAAAACATGAAAATAAAACACTCTAACAACTGACACCAACATGCCAATCAATGCCATAGCCGTTAAAAATTTCATCGATGTACCTCCCTGAACTCGTGCAGCCTCTAAGGTTGGGCAGCGTACGATGAAGTCCAATGTTTACCACGACAACCTCTGCCTACGCTCCGGCGGGTGGTCTCAGAGTTAAGAGATCAAGGAGACACACCATAGAGCATTGCTGACACCAGACATTATCGAAAAGCATTAGAACATCCAGCCTTATGGATAAATCAGGTATTTTTCCGAAAAACCAAACTCAATTTCCAAAGCATGAATGGAATAACCAGCAGCTCGGCCGCCAGGTAAGTAAAAATCATAATATGATTGTAGCGTGTTCGATATTCGGCCGCATCCGTCAGGGAGGGATAGCTTTCATTCATGCGAGGGAAAATGACTGCATTGATGATATCTGAAACCAGTGTGGAAAAGTGATCGATACCAAATGCCGACAACAATGCCACACAAAAAAACAGCCACGGATAATTAATTTTTCTCGCGACTACAACGGTAACGATGAGTGAGACCATGAATGGAAGGTAAGCAAACTGCGATAAATCCATGACGAGTCCTGACACAAAGTAAACGATTCTGTTAAGCCTGCAGCTTATACGACAAATAACTAAATCGTCCACCATCCCAGCGTTCACCACAACGTCATCTAGCCTGCCGAATCAAACTCGGGAGCCCTCCCATCCGCTTGATTCGCCCCACAGCCTACCGCTGCAAAAACCCCGCGATGCGCTGGTAGTTGGCCGCACACACTTCCGGCAGCAGAGCCTCCAGCAGCATGAAGGCGTGGATCTGCGCCGCTTCGCAGTGGTAGTCCACCGCCACGCCGGCGGCGGCGAGTTTGCGCGCATACACTTCGCCTTCGTCCAGCAGCGGGTCGAAGCCGGCGGTGATCAGCAGCGTGGGCGGGTGGCTGGCAGTGATCTCGCCATGCAGCGGCGAGGCGGCCACGCGGTCGCCGCCCAAGCGGAAGTAATGCCCGAAGTACCAGCCGATGCGCTCCGCCTCCAGCAAATATCCCTGCCCCAGGCGCTGGATGGAGGGCTGGTTCAGCGTGTAGTCCACGCTGGGGTAGATCAGCAGCAGGCGATCGCAGGCCAGTTCAGGATCATGCTGGCCGCGCTGCGCCAGGGTGGCCGCCAGCGCCGCGCCGCCGGAATCGCCACCCAGGGTGCGCTCGCGCCGGTAGCGCACGCCGGCCGCATCCAGCACCGGCCATAGCTGGCGCAACACCAGCGCCACGTCGTCCAGCGCCGCCGGGTACGGATTTTCCGGCGCCAGCCGGTATTCCACTGCCACCACGATGTGGCCGCTGCTTGCGGCCAACCTGCGGCATACCGGGTCGTAGCTGCTGACGCTGCCGGCCATGTGGCCGCCGCCGTGGCAGTACACCAGCACCGGCCGCGCTTCGTCCGGCGCCGGGTGGTAAATGCGCAGCGGCACCGGGCAGTCGCCGCCTTCCACCATGGCCTCGTTCACCCACGGCAGCGCCGGGCCGGGTGGCAGCATGGCCCCGATCAGCGCTGCCAGCGCCTCGCGTGCGCCTATCGGTGTGTTCACCCAGCCGGCGGCCAGACGCTCGGCCTGTGCCGCGTTTACCCTGGCCAGCCAGGCGGCTACGGCGGGATGCAAATCAGCCATATTGTTCTCCCAGCATGCGGTCGCGCTGCGCCAGCGACGGGAACCAGCGCATCCACAGCACCACCACCAGCAGCGTGCCCACGCCGCCGGCCACCACCGCCGGCACTGTGCCCAGCCAGGCGGCGGTAACGCCGGATTCGAATTCACCCAGCTGGTTGGAAGCGCCGATGAACAGCGAATTCACCGCGTTCACCCGGCCGCGCATCTCGTCCGGCGTTTCCATCTGCACGAAGGTACTGCGGATCACCACGCTGATGATGTCGGAGGCGCCCAGCACCAGCAGCGCCAGCAGCGACAGGCCGAAGTGGCTGGACAGGCCGAAGCCGATGGTGGCGAGGCCGAACATGGCCACGGTGGCGAACATGATGCGGCCAACCTTACGCTCCACCGGGTTGCGCAGCAGCCAGGCCGACATCGCCAGCGCGCCCACCGATGGCGCGGCGCGCAGCAGGCCCAGCCCCCACGGGCCGGTGTGCAGGATGTCGGCAGCAAACACCGGCAGCAGCGCGGTGGCGCCGCCCAGCAGCACGGCAAACAGATCCAGCGAAATGGCGCCGAAGATATCCGGCCGGCTGCGAATGAAACGCACCCCGGCCAGCAGCGAATCCAGCGTTACCCGGCGGCCATCCGCCACATGGCGCGGCACCGGCAGGCCCAGTACCAGCAGCACGCCGGCGCCGAACATCAGCGCATCCAGCCCGTAGGTAAACGGCGCGCCAATGGCGAACAGCAGGCCGCCCAGCGCCGGCGCCACCACGGTGGCCACCTCGTTGGCCGAGGCTGCCGCCGCCACCGCGGACGGCAGCAGCGCCGGCGGCACGATGGTGGGCAGCAACGACTGCATGGTGGGCATGTCGAAGGCGCGGCAGGTGCCGATCAGCACCGAGACCGCAAAGATCAGCCCGCGCGTAACCGGCAGGCCGATGCCGGCGCTGCCCAGCAACAGCAGCAGCGCCGCCGCGGCCTGCAGCGCCATGCTGGCTGCCGCGATGTAGTGCCGCGGGTAGCGATCGGCCACGGTGCCGGTAACCAGCACCAGCAGGATGCGCGGCAGGAACTGCAGCAGGCCCACCAGGCCCAGGTCCAGCGTGCTGCCGGTGAGGCTGTAGACCTGCCAGCCCACCGCCACCCCCATGATCTGGAAGCCGCCGGTCAGCAGCAAGCGCGCCAGCCAGAAGCGCCAGAACGGCTTGCTGTGGCGCAGGGAGGTTGGTGAATCTTGGTACAGGTTCATGGTGTGGCGGGAGGTGGCAGGCGGGGGCAACAGCCTACTCCCGATTGCTGCGCCGCGCCATAGTTGGCCGCAGCACAGACTGTTCCACCGGCGGCCCCTGCTCCCCTGCTGCCGGACAGCTTGCCCGCCGCCGTGTGAGCGCTATCATGCACAGTCTGTACCGCCGCCAACGCTGGCGGCCCCACCTCCCGCCTGCAAGGACGCAATCGATGGAATTCCGACCACTTGGCCGCACCGGCATCAACGTCAGCCTGATCTCGCTGGGCACCATGACCTGGGGCGAACAGAACAGCGAAGCCGACGCCCACAGCCAGCTGGATCTCGCGCTGGAGCGCGGCATCAATCTGATCGACACCGCAGAAATGTACCCGGTGCCGCCCAAGGCCGAAACCCAGGGCCGCACCGAAAGCTATATCGGCAGCTGGCTGGCCAAGGGCGGCCGCCGCGAACGCATCGTGCTGGCCACCAAGGCGGCCGGGCCGAGCAGCGACCCCAAGCGCCCCAGCCACATCCGCGGCGGCCAGGTGCACTTTGACCGCGCCAACCTCACCCAGGCGCTGCACGACAGCCTGCGCCGCCTGCAGACCGACCATGTAGACCTGTACCAGCTGCACTGGCCGGATCGCAGCACCAACTACTTCGGCCAGCTGGGCTACCCGTGGCAGGAGGATGCGCCGGGCAGCGTGGCCATCGAGGAAACCCTGCGCGTGCTGCAGGACTTCGTGGCCGCCGGCAAGGTGCGCGCCATTGGTCTTTCCAATGAAACGCCGTGGGGCGTGGCGCAGTTCCTGGCGCTGGCCGAACGCTACAACCTGCCGCGCGTGGCCAGCATCCAGAACCCGTACAGCCTGCTCAACCGCAGTTTCGAAGTGGGCCTGGCCGAATTCAGCCACCGCGAGCAGCTGGGCCTGCTGGCCTACTCGCCGCTGGCGTTTGGCGTGCTGTCCGGCAAATACCTGGGCGGCGCCCGCCCGGACGGCGCGCGGCTGACGCTGTTCGACCGCTTCACCCGCTACACCAACCCGCAGGCGGAGGCCGCCACCGCGCGCTACGTGGCACTGGCGCGCGAACGCGGCCTGTCGCCGGCGCAGCTGGCACTGGCCTATGTGAACAGCCGGCCCTTCGTCACCAGCAACATCATCGGCGCCACCACGCTGGCACAGCTGGAGGAAAACATCGGCAGCGCCGGTGTAACGCTGGATGCCGCCACCCTGGCGGCCATCGAAGCCATCCACCAGGCCCAGCCCAACCCGGCGCCGTAAGCCGGCACGGCACCGCCGGATAGCGCAAGGTTGGCCGCACGCAGAACGTGCGGCCAACCTTTGGTATATGGCACGTTACCTCGCCGCCATGCGGGGCATTCTGCTGCGGCAAGCCCCGTTCAAGCCGGGGGCTGGTCGGCAATCAGGGCCTGGGCGTGGCCATATGGACTGCCCCTGCTCCTGTAGGCCGCCCTGACCTAGGAAAAATGACAATGGCGGTCTGTAAACAGATCCGGCCATATTTCTTTGAAGAGCTCACCGACCGCTTAGGCCGACGACCTGCCGGAGTCCTCACCTGATCGGCTGCAGGTCGGCCAAAGCAGACGACCGAGCGACCGATGAAAAATGGCCGCCTTCCTATTGAAAGCGGCCACAATAAACTAGAGGCGGTTCATATTCAGATAGAACGTGTCGCGCCGCCATCGACATCGATGAGGGATCCTTGAACGAATGCTGCTTGCTCCGAAACCAGGAAGGTGACAAATGCCCCGATCTCACATGGCCGACCAAAGCGGCGAGTGCCATATTCGGCAAGAAGCTCCGCTGCAGCTGTTTCGCGCGAAATACTCCGCTCCTCAGCTATGTGGGCTAAATTGCTCGCCAAGCGGTCGGTTTCGATCCTACCAGGATTAACTGCGTTAACGCGGACGCCATCGACCATACCAATATCAGCCAGCGCCTTGGTGAAATTGAGCAACGCGGAATTAACAGAGCCCCCAATGGTGAATTCAGCACTGCCGACGCGACCGCCAATACCGACAATGTTGACTATGCAGCCTTGTGCGGCCTTCAAATGCGGCCAGGCCGCTCGCGCCATCCTTACGTAACCGTGAAACTTCAACGCGAAACCTTCCGTCCAATCGGTTTCGGAGAGCGTGAAGAAGTCGCCGCGCTTGGTCGCACCTGCGTTGTTGACCAAGATATCCAGGTGACCGAAGCGGGCCAGCGTTTCCTTTACAACAGCATCCGCGACCGCTGGCTGGCTCAGGTCTCCGCTAATCGCAGCAGTCGCCACGCCGGTCTGCATGGAGATGTTAGTAGCTACATGATTGAGTCGCGCTGGATCTCGCGCAACGAGGCTCACACTGACGCCTTCCTTCGCCAATTCGAGCGCAATCGCAGCGCCTATGCCGCGACTTGCGCCGGTCACCAGCGCTACCTTGCCCGCGAGACCGAGTTTCATGGGGTGTCCTTTTCGAAAAGGCCGTGCGATTGCAGTACAAGGGATTCTAACACTCGTGTAAATCGAGCGTGTCCGGAATGCTGTGTAAACCCGCTGTTCCCCATTCACCTGCCGAAGCAGTTTCTCGGCAGGCTTAAACGTAACGACAAGTTCTCGCTGGATTTCGGGCACGACCAACTGAACGGATACGTTAAGTGTTCTCACCCAATAGTCCAGGCAGGGTGGCTGCCAACTTGTCGATTGCTGCGCGCAAACGGCGGGAATATTGCCTCGATGCTGGCCAGAGCAGATTCAATGGATAACCGATGAAGCCGACAATCAGCGTGAGCACAGCGCAAGGCGGCGAAGCTCACCGCCGGATGCGGATGGTCAGTCAAAATCCAGCACCACCGCCGCATGCTTGTTGCTTACCGCGATGTAATGCCGGGTCTGCAGCGAGAGTTCCTGATTCGACGTCAGCATCCCGAATGCGCTGTGCAACGCCAGCCGGCGATATTGCTCCACCACCCGGCCGCCGGATGCCAGCCGCTCCCGTGCCTGCAGCAGGTCGGCATACTCGTGTTCGGGTAACTGCAGCAGCGCGCCCGAATCGCCCAGCATCTTCTGCACATAGGCCTCGGCGTTCGGGCCATGCGCACAGCAGACGTCGCCCTGCGGCATGCGGCCAACTGGCGAGTAAGCCAGCACGCTCACAATCCGGCTGCGGGCACTGGCTAATGTTTCCCGCAGCAAGACGGCAGAAGACAAAGGCTTGTCTTCCACCAGCAGCCGCGTTATCCCGCGGTCGTTGATCGCTTCCAGTATCTGCTCCGCATCGTCATCGACGATGACTTCCTTATGCGGCGGCCACACATCCAGTTGCGCGTGGCTCCCCTGGCAGTTGCCGACATGGAAAATGAAATAGTCCGGGTAGATTCTGAGCTTGTCCGGCTCATTCCCCAGCTGCAGCCGATGCGCATCGTAAAACCTGGTGGTAGCCGCCATCAGCAGGGAACTCACCCCCATGGCACCACATGGCCGGTTCACCACCACGCCAATACGATCGGACGTTTGAAACCCCGGAAGCACATCGTCCAGGCTGGCCTGCCGGCCTTGCAGCTGAAAATCAAAATCGCGGGCAGAAATTACATTGGTGGCATGCAAGGCAAGCTCCTTCATTTACCGCCGTACCGATGCACAGCATGGCCGGGCGCCAGATTCCGAAAACGACAAGGCAAGGCCGCCAGCGCCATACACCCTTGAGTCAGCGGGGATTTTGCGTCCATTTCATCAACAAATCTGGTCGGAACCAGACAATTTTTGGCATGGAAGAGAACCGATAATGGCCGGACTTTCATCTGATTGTTTGGAGCTGACATGTCCGATTTCATTACCGTGCTGCGTGAAACCTGCCCGACTCCGGTTGTTGATGCCACCAAGTGGAAGCGCATCGGCGGCGACCCGCACACCGTCAACCTCAACGCCTACCTTTCCAAGGACGGCAGCAAGATCATGGGCACCTGGATCTGCACCCCGGGCAAGTTCGAGGTGAATTACGAGAAATGGGAGTACTGCCACTTCCTCGATGGCTACTGCATCATCACCCCGGAAGGCGAGCAGCCGGTGCACCTGAAAGCCGGTGACGTATTCGTGATCGAGCCGGGCATGAAGGGCACCTGGGAAGTGGTCGAGACGGTGCGCAAATACTTCGTCTTCGCCTGAGTTTTCAGCGCGCCATGCTGGGCGCCATCCTGGGCACCCAGCAGGCTCCGCACCAGCCGGAGCCTCACGGGCTTGCCCACTGTCTGTGCCCCCTCTCGCCTGCCTCGCGCTGCATCTCCAGCAGCCAGTAGCTCTCCCGCCGCCACACCCTGCCCTATAAACCCCATATCCGCCTGCAGCCAGCTGAATTGCCTGGCACACCCCCAATTAAATAGCCCGCATCAGCCTCGCCAAAATCCGCATTACCTCGCATTACATAAAGTAATGCCAAAGTGAAAATAAAGCGCATTGACGCTTTTTTCCTCCTCGCCAAATATTTCATTACCAAAAGCGCATTGCCGTTTGCTGCCCGAAACGCTGATTTTCCAGTGAATCAGCTAGTTGGCCGCATCGCATCCGGCATATATCAACAGCGAAATAACAGGCCGCCACGGTATTCATTCAATCAAGGCAATAGAGGAGTCCGCAGCAATGAGCAATGCAGCAAAAACACTCGCTTATCTCCAGCAGCGCAAACCGCGTCACGTGCTGTCACGCGAGCTTTATATCGACCCGGACGTATATCGCGATGACCTGGCGCAGATCTGGCATAAAGAGTGGATATTTGCCGGGCATGGCTTCGAACTGGAAAAGCCGGGCCAGTACATGACGCTGCAGGTGGGCGATTACCCGCTGGTAGTGATGCGCGGTGCCGACGGTGAAGTACGCGCATTTCACAATGTCTGCCCGCATCGCGGCTCCAGGCTGTGCCAGGGCGCCAGCGGCAAATCCGCCAGGCTGGTCTGCCCCTACCACAAGTGGACCTTTGGCCTGGATGGCAAGCTGCTGTTTGCCGGCAATATGAGCCACGACTTCGACCCGCAGCAGCACGGCCTGAAACAAGCCCACTGCGCGGTGGTGGAAAGCTGTATCTACGTCTGCGTGGCCGAAATCGCCCCCGATTTCGACGCCTTCCGCCAGGCGGTCACCCCCTTTGTGGCGCCGCACAATCTCGCCAACTGCAAGGTGGCCTTTGAATCCACCATCGTGGAGAAAGGCAACTGGAAGCTGGTATTCGAGAACAACCGCGAGTGCTACCACTGCGAAGGCTCCCACCCGGAGCTGCTGAACTCCTTCGTGGAAAACCTCTCCGTGGCCGGTGTAGCCGACGGCAGCGACCCGGAGCTGGAAGCGTTCTGGGACCGCTGCGAAAGCGCCGGGCTGCCCAGCCGCATGGTGCTGGCCGACAACGGCCAGTACCGCATCACCCGCATTCCGCTGTCCGCCAAGGCGGTCAGCTACACCATGGACGGCAAACCCGCCGTGGCCGGGCGGCTGGATGGCAGCGATGTGGAGAACATCGGCGCGCTGCTGTACTTCAACTACCCATCCACCTGGAACCACTTCCTGGGCGACCACGCGCTGAGTTTCCGCGTACTGCCGCTTGGCCCCGGCGAAACGCTGGTCACCACCAAGTGGCTGGTACCCAAGGATGCGCAGGAAGGCGTCGACTACCAGCTCGACAACCTCACCCGCGTCTGGATCGCCACCAATGACCAGGACCGCGAGCTGGTGGAAGGCGCCCATGCCGGCGTGAGTTCACCGGCCTACCAGCCCGGGCGTTATTCGGATGTAGCGGAAAACGGCCCCTGCCAGTTTGACGACTGGTATTGCGACACGCTGCAGTCGCGACTCGCTGACTGACGCGCACTCCCCGCTTGAAGGAACCACCCCATGCTTAGCCTCACCAGCTCCGAATACCTGAACCCCGTCAACACCCAGACCTGGGCCAACGGCCGCCACCTGGTGCGCTGCCGCAAGATCATCCAGGAAACGCACGATGTGCGAACCTTCTGCTTCAGCATGCAGGAGCCGGTGCTGTTCTTCTTCAAACCCGGCCAGTTCGTCACCCTGGAGCTGGAGATCGACGGCCAGCAACTCATGCGCTCGTACACCATTTCCAGCGCGCCATCGATTCCCTACAGCTTTTCCATCACGGTCAAGCGGGTGCCGGGCGGCGTGGTGTCCAACTGGCTGCACGACACCATGCAGGAAGGCGACCTGCTGCCCGTGCACGGCCCGGTGGGCCAGTTCAACTGCATCGACTACCCGGCGCAAAAGGTGCTGCTGCTCTCTGGCGGCGTCGGCATCACCCCGGTGATGTCCATCGCCCGCTGGTTCTTCGACACCAATTCGGAAGTGGACATGGTGTTCGCCCATAGCGCGCGCACCCCCAGGGACATCATCTACCGCGCCGAGCTGGACTACATGTCCACCCGCATCGACAACTTCAAACTGCACCTGATCTGCGAAAAAACCGAGATCGGCCAGGCCTGGAGCGGCTATCGCGGCTACCTCACCCAGGCCATGCTGCAACTGATCGCCCCGGATTTCCTTGAACGCGAGGTGTTCTGCTGCGGCCCCACGCCGTATATGCGCGCGGTGCGCCAGCTGCTGCAGACGGCCGGCTTCGATATGTCTCGCTACCACGAGGAATCCTTCGGCGCCACGCCGGAAGCCGACATCGCCCTGGCCGAGGAGCATGCCGCCGCGGCGCAGGAGCAGCCGCCAAAGGCGCAGGGCAGCCATTGCATCAGCTTTGCCAACAGCGGCAAGTCGGTACAGGCCACGGACAGCCTCACCCTGCATGCGGCCGCCAGCAGCGCCGGCATCACCATCCCCAAGGCCTGCGGCATGGGCATCTGCGGCACCTGCCGGGTACGCGTGCTGCACGGGGAAACCGAGATGAATCACAACGGCGGCCTGACCGACGAGGAAATTGCCGAGGGCTATGTACTCAGCTGCTGCACCCGGGCCAGGTCGGACATAAGCGTGGCGTACTGATTTCCGCAGCGCGGCGCCACGGCCAGCCATGCGGCCAACCCTGGCGGCATGCCTGACAGTGGCAGGCCGGCCGCCAATAGCCGGGCCGATGGCGGCCATTCATGCCAGCTTGCACATCACCATGATGTGTCATTTTTTTGGCAGCCATGCATCACCGTGGCCGGGAAACCCGTGGCATTACTTGCGCAAAAAACCCAAGCTCAACAGCATAAGTTGTGCAAAATCAAGATTTTCCGGGTTAAAATTTAAAGCAAAAGCGAAGTGATGTATCTTTCAATTCACCACCCCACCTGATAGCAACACCATGGAATCACACGTAATCGTCGGCCTGCTGGGCACCATTTGCTACATCACCGCATACGCGCTGGTGCAGCTCAGAAAACTGAGCTTCGAGACCAAAAGCTACGCCTACCTGAATATCATTGGCGGCATTTTCAGCCTGTATTCGCTGTCGCATGATTTCAACCTGGCAGCATTCATCACCCAGGCATTCTGGCTGACATTCACCATGATAGGCATGAAGGCAAAACGCCAGGCCGCATAAGGGCCGATGCGGCTTTCATCGCGCGCTGCCGGGGCTTTCCCGGAATCAGTTCAGGCGCAATAACAAAAAACAGAGGGTGGCATCGCCACCCTCTGTTTTTTCAATCACCAGCCATGCTGCCAGCCAGCGGGCTCAGGCAGGCACCCGCTTGCCGGCTGCCGACACCAACTTGGGGTCGAGCAGGCCCAGCAGCGCATTCTTCGATGGCGGAGGCAGCTGTGCCACGGCAAAGTTGTACGGCGCCGCCACCTTGCGCAGCAGCAGCCACAGGTAGTCCGCAAAGCTGCGGCGGATCAGCAGGAACACACCATCGTCCTCCAGCCGCAGCACGGTACCACCCGCCTTGCCCAGCACGGTGCTCACCGCCTGGCCCACCGCCAGCGATTCGAAGTCGTACACCCCCATGTGGCGCAGCACGGTCACGTGTTCGGCACCGGACAGCGACACGCAGGTCAGCCCGCCGCTGTTGTCCACCGCGTGGGCGAACAGGCCGGCGAAGGCTGCGTCGAATGCGGCCAACCTGGCGCCCAGTTCGGCGCGACGGGTCACCAGCAGCAACTCGTCCGGCGACACCCAGACCAGCACGCCGCCTTCGCCGCTGCTGAACCGTTCCGCCGCCGGCACTGCCGCACCGGTGACGCTGCTGACCGCGGCGGCGATGGCGGCATCCGCCAGCTCGCCACGGATGGCGATGTAGCCCAACAGCGGCAGTTCGTTGGCGCGCGCCAGCTGGCTGTTGTCGGCCAGTACGGTTTCCGCCGCCAGGTTGAAGTTCACCAGCGGGGACTGCAGGGAGGGTTGGAAGTTAGGCATGTTGGCGCACCCCTTCTTGATCGACGAATACGGAGGAAACCACTTTGGCCGGGTACATCTTGCCCTGCGCCCACACGTAGACGGTGTCGCCGCTGCGCTGGCTGCCACCCTTGAGCACGGCCATGGCGATGGAGCGGCCAAGGAAGGCGCTGTGGTAGCTGGAGGTGACGTGGCCCTGCATGGCCGCCGGCGGTGTGGCGTCCGGCGTGGACAGGATCTGCGCGCCTTCGGTCAGCACTACTTTCGGGTCTGCGGTGTACAGGCCCACCAGTTGTTTGCGGTCGCTGCGCACGGTGTCGGAGCGGCTCAGCGAGCGTTTGCCAAGGAAGCTGAACGGCTTTTTCATGCCCACGGCCCAGCCCATGGCCAAGTCGATCGGGGTCATCGAGCCGTCGGTATCCTGGCCGACGATGATGAAGCCCTTCTCGGCACGCAGTACGTGCATGGTCTCGGTGCCGTACGGGGTGATGTCGAACTCGGCGCCGGCAGCCATCACCTGTTCCCAGATGTAGTGGCCGTAGCAGGCGTCGACGTTGATCTCGTAGGCCAGTTCGCCGGAGAAGGAGATGCGGAACACTTTGGCCGGTACGCCGGCAACGGTGCCTTCGCGCCAGTCCATGAACTTGAAGTTCTCGGCGGACAGGTCGATGTCGCTGCACAGTTTCTGCAGCACGGCGCGGCTCTTCGGCCCCACGACCGCGGTGGTGCTCCAGTGGTCAGTGGTGGAGGTGAAGCGTACTTTCAGCTCCGGCCATTCGGTCTGGTGCCAGCGTTCCAGCCAGTTCAGCACGCGGGCGGCGCCGCCGGTGGTGGTGGTCATGTGGAAGTGGTCGTCCGCCAGGCAGGCGGTCACGCCGTCGTCCATCACCATGCCGTTCTCGTCCAGCATCAGGCCGTAGCGGCACTTGCCCGGGTCCAGCTTGCTCCAGGCGTTGGAGTAGATGCGGTTGAGGAATTCGCGCGCGTCCGGGCCTTTCACGTCGATCTTGCCGAGGGTGGAGGCATCCATCACGCCCACGCTGTTACGGGTGGCCAGGCATTCGCGGTCCACGGCCTGGTGCAAGGTTTCCTTGCCCTTGGGGAAGTACCACGGGCGCATCCACTGGCCGACGGTCTCGAACAGGGCGCCACGCTTGAGGTGCGAGGCCTGCATGGCGGTGTAGCGGCGCGGTTCGAAGGTGTCGGCCTTGTGGCTGCCGGCCAGTGCACCGAAGGTCACCGGGGTGTAGGCCGGGCGGTAGGTGGTGGTGCCCACCGCGGAGATCGGTTTGCCCAGTGCTTCGGCGGCGATGGCGAAGCCGTTGACGTTGGACAGTTTGCCCTGGTCGGTACCGAAGCCCAGCGCGGTGTAGCGCTTGACGTGTTCGATGGAGCGGTAGTTCTCGCGCACCGCCAGGTGGATGTCGGCGGCGGAGACGTCGTTCTGGAAGTCGATGAAGGCTTTGGCGCCATGGCCTTCCGCCAGGCCGTCCGGCACGCGGAACAGGCGGCGGGTGGCGGCCACTTCGTGCTCGCCGCCCTGCGGGCAGTCGCCGTGGGTGCTGCGGCCGAAGCCGGCCAGCATGGCGCTGGTGGCGGCGTGGGTCTGTGCCAGTGCGCCGGCCAGTTCCCAGCGGCCGGTGATGGCGCCGGCACAGCTGATGCCCTGGCGGCCTTCGTCCGGTACCACGAAGGACAGGCTTTCTTCCTTCCAGTACGGGCGGCCGGTGTTGTGGCAGAACAGGTGTACGGTGGAGGTGAGGCCGCCGGAGGACAGGATGCTGTCGGCCGACAGGCGCGGGCCTTTGCCGCGCACGGTGTTGGTGAACGGGTCCAGCTGTACCAGCTGTGCGCCGCTGACGGCGGTCCTGCCGTGCACTTCGGCAATGCCGTAGCCCAGCAGCAGTTCGACGCCGGCCTGCTTGGCCTGCTGCAGGCGCCAGTCGGCGGCACCGCGCAGGCGGGTGTCCACCAGGGTGACGCGGCTGCCGGCGCTGGCCAGGTCGCGGGCGGTGTCGTAGGCGGCATCGTTGTGCGTCATCAGCAGCACGTTGCGGCCAACGGCAACGCCGTAGCGGTTGAGGTAGGTCTGGCCGGCGGCGGCGGTCATCACCCCCGGGCGGTCGTTGTTGCCGAAGACCAGCGGGCGTTCGATGGCGCCGGCGGCCAGCACCACGTGGTGGGCGCGGATCTTGTGCAGGCGCTGACGCGGCTGGCTGCGGTCGCGGCTGCCCGGTGCCAGGTGGTCCTGGCGCAGTTCCAGCGCCTGTACCAGGTTCTGTTCGTGCAGCGCGAAGGCGGTGGTGCGGGTCAGTACGCTGACGTTGCCCAGGCTGTCCAGCTCGGCCAGGCGCTCGCCCACCCACTGCATCGCCGGCTTGCCGTCGATCTGGGCGCTGGCGTCGGACAGCATCCAGCCGCCGGCTTCGTTCTGTTCGTCCACCAGCAGGGTCTTGAGGCCGGCGCGGCCGGCCAGGGTGGCGGCCCACAGGCCGCAGGCGCCACCGCCCACTACCAGCACGTCTACGTGGTGGTGCAGGTGGTCGTAGAATTCCGGGTCGGCTTCCACCGGCGCGCGGCCATAGCCGGCGGCCTTGCGGATCATCTTCTCGTACAGCGGCCAGGCGGCTTTCACCGGGCCCATGAAGGTCTTGTAGTAGAAGCCCGGCGGCATGAAGCGGCTGAAGGTGCCGGCCAGACCCTTGAGGTCGAAGTTCAGCGACGGGAAGCCGGTGGTGGTGGTGGCGGACAGGCCGTCATACAGCTCCACCTGGGTGGCTTTCAGGTCCGGCACGGTCAGCGCGCCGGTTTCCAGCTGGATCAGCGCGTTCGGCTCTTCCGAGCCGTGGCCGATGATGCCGCGCGGGCGGCCGTACTTGAAGCTGCGGCCGATCAGCTTGACGCCATTGGCGATCAGCGCCGAGGCCAGGGTATCGCCGGCAAAGCCCTGCATGCGCTTGCCGTCGAAAGTGAACTGCAGCGGCGCCTGGCTGTTGATGCGCTGGCTGCTGCGGTGGACACGGTAGGCGCTCATGCTTCGCTCTCCTTCAGGTAATGCGCTTTGCCTTCTGCCAGCGTCCAGCTGCCGGCAATCTGGTAACTGGCGGTGTGACGCTTGACGACGAACACCTTGCGGCAGCCGGCGGTGTGCTGCCATTGCTCCCAGAACCAGCCGCGGGTGTTCTTGCGCATGAACAGGTAATCGCCCCATTCGGCGTCGCTGGCATCTTCCGGGCTGGCCGGGCGGGCAATATAGGCCTCGCCGGCATAGCTGAATTCTTCTTCCTCGCGGGTGGCCCCGCAGTGCGGACAGTGAAGCTGGAACATCGAACTCTCCTCCTCAAGCTTGTTCACAAACCCCAGCGTAGCGGTCCCTGCTAGGCGCGCCGCCGCAGACAGTACTAATCGTACGGCAAGGCGGCGCAACAACGCAGGGAGGGGTTTGTGGGCAAGCTTCTCCTTAGTGGGCTACGCCGGCGGCGCCGTGCTCGTCGATCAGATGGCCGCTGCTGAAGCGGTCCAGCGCAAAGGCGGCGTTCAGCGGATGCGGCGCATCGTTGGCGATGGTGTGGGCGAACACGTGACCCGAGCCCGGCGTGGCCTTGAAGCCACCGGTACCCCAGCCGCAGTTGAAATACAGCCCCTTCACCGGCGACTTGCCGATGATCGGACAGGCGTCCGGCGCCACGTCCACGATGCCGCCCCACTGGCGGTTCAGCCGCACGCGCGAGAAGCTGGGGAACAGCTCGATGATGGCGGCGGCAGTGTGCTCGATCACGTGCGGACTGCCGCGCTGGCCGTAGCCCAGGTAGCTGTCGATACCGGCGCCGATCACCAGCTCGCCCTTGTCGGACTGGCTGACATAGCCGTGCACCGCGTTGGACATCACCACGGTATCCAGGCACGGCTTCATCGATTCGGACACGAAGGCCTGCAGCGGGTGGCTCTCCAGCGGCAGCCGCACCTTGGCCATCTTGGCCAGGGTGGAGGTGCTGCCGGCGGCGACACAGCCGACACGGTCGGCGAACACATCGCCCTGGCTGGTATGCACGCCCTTGATACGGCCATCCTCGATGATCATGCCGGTGACTTCGCACTGCTCGATCAGGTCCACGCCCAGCTCGCTGGCGGCGCGGGCAAAGCCCCAGGCCACCGCATCGTGACGTGCCACCCCGCCGCGCGGCTGGTAGCTGGCGCCCATCACCGGGAAGCGGGTGCTGGCACCCACATCCATCAGCGGCACGATGTCCTGGATTTCCTTGGGCGACAGGATCACGCCGTCGATGCCGTTCAGCACGTTGGCGTTCACCCGGCGCTCGATGTCGCGCATGTCCTGCAGGGTGTGGCCGAGGTTCATCACCCCGCGCTGGCTGAACATCACGTTGAAGTTCAGCTCCTGCGACAGCCCTTCCCACAGCTTGAGCGCGTGCTCGTACAGGTGGGCCGATTCGTCCCACAGGTAGTTGGAGCGCACGATGGTGGTGTTGCGGGCGGTGTTGCCGCCGCCGAGATAGCCTTTCTCGAGCACTGCCACGTTCTTGACGCCGTGGTTCTTGGCCAGGTAGTAGGCGGTGGCCAAACCATGGCCGCCACCGCCGATGATGATCACGTCGTAACGCGACTTGAGCTGCGGCGTGCGCCAGGCAGGCTGCCAGGTTTCATGATGTTTGAGCCCGTGTTTGAGCAGGCTCCAGAAAGAGTAACGGTTTGCCATGGGGACTCCCCATATTGTTGCCAGAATGTGACTTCATTGTTGGTCAACTCACCCATAAAGAATGGCCCACACTAGACAAGCTCCGTGCTTATTGCGTCCTTGGGTGGCCGCAATGGCGCGGCCCAGTCGGGCCGCAGGCAAGGCGCATGCTCCCCTGCCCGCCCGCGCATAAAAAAACCCCGCCAGGGGAAGGCGGGGTAAGGGAACAAGCCCCACAGAGAAGCAACTACGCAAACACGGCCAACAAATCCTTATTGGCAATCCGCTTGCCCGATGTCACCAGCACCTGCTGGATCACGCCATCGCGCTCCGCCTTGATCGCCACTTCCATCTTCATCGCCTCGATGGTCAGCAGCGTATCACCCTGCTGCACGCGCTGCCCTGCGGCCACCAGCACGGTGCTGACCATGCCCGGCATCGGCGCGCCCACGTGGTGCGGGTTGTCCTCTTCCGCCTTGGGCTGTGCGCTGGCGGCGGCGGCGCCGGCCTTGGCCACCTTGATCACCCGCGCCTGGCCGTTCAGTTCGAAGAACAGTTTGACGTGGCCATCGTCAGTGTCGGCGCGGCCCAGCAGCTGCACGATCAGCGTCTTGCCGCGCTCCAGTTCGATGCAGACTTCCTCGCCTTCCTTCAGGCCGTAGAAGAAGGCGCTGGTCGGCAGGATCGATACGTCGCCGAAACGGGCGCTGTGGGCGGCGAAGTCCTTGAACACCTTGGGGTACATCAGGTGCGAGGCCAGTTCCTGCTCGCTGCAGTCGCGGCCCAGGCTTGCGGCCAACCTTTGCTGCTCGGCCGCCAGGTCCACCGCCGGCAACAGCGCGCCGGCACGCTGGGTGAGCGCGGGTGCGCCTTTCAGCACCTTGCGCTGCAAGGCCTCGGGGAAGCCGTGTGCCGGGTAGCCCAGCTCGCCCTTGAACAGCGATACCACCGAATCCGGGAAGTCGATCGCCCGTTGCGGGTCGGCCACCTGCGCCGGGGTGAGGTCGTTGGAGACCATGAACAGCGCCATGTCGCCCACCACCTTGGAGGTGGGGGTGACCTTGACGATGTCGCCGAACAGCAGGTTGACCTGGGCATAGGCTTCGGCCACTTCCGGCCAGCGCGCTTCCAGCCCCATCGAGCGTGCCTGTTCGCGCAGGTTGGTGACCTGCCCGCCCGGCATTTCGTGGTGGTACACCGCGGCGGTGCCGGCGCGCATGTCGGCTTCGAACGGCGCGTAGCTGCGGCGCACCTGTTCCCAGTAGTCCGACAGCTGCTGCAGCCCTTGCGGGTCCAGCCCGCTGTCGCGCGGCCCGCCGGCCAGTGCGGCGACGATGGCGCCCATGTTCGGCTGTGAGGTCAGGCCGCTCATGGCGTCCAGCGCCGCGTCCACTGCGTCGACGCCGGCATCGATGGCGGCCAGCACGCTGGCGGCAGCAATGCCGGAGGTGTCGTGGGTGTGAAAGTGGATTGGCAGGCCGACTTCCTGCTTCAGCGCGCTGACCAGGGCCGAGACCGCGCGCGGCTTGCAGATGCCGGCCATGTCCTTGATGGCGATGATGTGGGCACCGGCCTGTTCCAGTTGCTTGGCCATGTCCACGTAGTAGCGCAGGTTGTAGCGCGGGCGGCTGCTGTCGAACAGGTCGCCGGTATAGCAGATGGCGGCTTCGCACAGCGCCCCGCTCTCGCGCACCGCGTCCATCGCCACGCGCATGTTCTCCACCCAGTTCAGCGAGTCGAACACGCGGAACAGGTCGACGCCGCCGGCGGCGGCCTGCTGGATGAACTGGCGTACCACGTTATCCGGGTAGTTGGTGTAGCCCACCGCGTTGGAGGCGCGCAGCAGCATCTGCAACAGCGTGCCGGGCACCGCTTCGCGCAATGCGGCCAACCTTTGCCACGGGTCTTCCTGCAGGAAGCGCATGGCCACGTCGAACGTCGCCCCGCCCCAGCATTCCAGCGACAGCAGCTGCGGCGCCAGCTTGGCGTAGTACGGCGCAATCGCCAGCATGTCGGTGCTGCGCATGCGGGTGGCAAACAGCGACTGGTGCGCGTCGCGCATGGTGGTGTCGGTGATCAGCACCTGCGGCTGCTCGCGCATCCACTGCGCGAAGCGCTCGGCGCCGAGTTCCTTCAAGCGGTCGCGGCTGCCTTTGACGGTGGGGGTCGGTGTCGTCACCACCGGCAGTCGTGGCTGCGCCGGCAGCGGGCTGGGGCGCGTACGGCCGGCCATTTCCGGGTTGCCGTTGACGATCACCTCGCCCAGGAAGCTCAGCAGCTTGGTGGCGCGGTCGCGGCGGGCGGAGAAGCGGAACAGCTCCGGGCTGCTATCGATAAAGCGCGTGGTGCACTGCCCGGACACGAACAGCGGGTGGGTGATGACGTTCTGCAGGAACGGCAGGTTGCTGGACACGCCGCGGATGCGGAATTCGCGCAGCGCGCGGTGCATGCGGGCATTGGCCTCGCTGGCGGTATGGCCCCATACCGTGACCTTGACCAGCAGCGAGTCGTAGAACGGGGTGATCACCGCGCCACCGTAGGCGGTGCCGCCATCCAGCCGCACGCCGAAACCGGCGGCGCTGCGGTAGGCGGTGAGGCGGCCATAGTCGGGGGTAAAGCCGTTCTCCGGGTCTTCGGTGGTGACGCGGCATTGCAGCGCGTGGCCGCTGAGGCGAATGTCAGACTGCGCCGGCACGAAGCTTTCCTCGCTGCCGATGCGCGCGCCTTCGGAAATGCGGATCTGCGCCTTGACGATGTCCACGCCGGTGACCGCCTCGGTGACGGTGTGCTCCACCTGGATGCGCGGGTTGACCTCGATGAAGTAGAACTGGCCGCTATCGGCATCCTGCAGGAATTCCACCGTGCCGGCGTGGGTGTAGTCCACCTGCCGCGCCAGCTTCAGCGCAGCCGCGCACAGCTCGCTGCGCTGCTGCTCACTCAGGTACGGCGCCGGTGCGCGCTCCACCACTTTCTGGTTGCGGCGCTGCACCGAGCAATCGCGCTCGAACAAATGCACCAGGTTGCCGTGCTGGTCGCCCAGCACCTGTACCTCGACGTGGTGCGCGCGGCGCACCAGCTTCTCCAGGTACACCTCGTCGTTGCCGAAGGCGGCCAGCGCCTCGCGCCGCGCCACGTCCATGGCGTCGGCCAGCTCGCCCTCGTGTTCCACCACGCGCATGCCGCGCCCGCCGCCGCCCCAGCTGGCCTTCAGCATCAGCGGGTAGCCAACGTTGGCCGCAAGCTGCTTAGCTTCGGCGATGTCGTACGGCAGTGCGCCGGTCGCCGGGACCACCGGCACGCCGGCAGCCTGCGCCAGCTCGCGCGCCGCCACCTTGTTGCCCAGCTGGCGCATCACTTCCGGCCGGGGGCCGATGAAGGTGATGCCGGCGGCGGCACAGGCCTCGGCGAACTCCGGGTTCTCCGACAGGAAGCCGTAGCCGGGGTGAATGGCATCCACCCTGGCTTCCTTGGCGATGCGGATGATGTCGGGGATGTCGAGATAGGCGGCGATGGGTTTCTTGCCGGCACCCACCTGGTAGGCCTCGTCGGCCTTGGTGCGATGCAGGGCGAGCTTGTCCTCTTCGGCGTAGATGGCCACGGTGCGAATGTTCATTTCGCTGGCGGCGCGCATCACGCGGATGGCGATTTCGCTGCGGTTGGCGATCAGGATGCTGCGGATAGGTTTCATATGGTCCCAATGCAAATGACTATTCTTGAATACAGAATTGCAATCGCCATCAGACATGAATGCCCAAACAGCCCAAGGAGTGCCTTCAGCAGGCTCCAAAGCCAATCAGCACATTACACAAGAAAAGGCAGCGTTCACCCCTGGCTTACAAGCGATGCCACTTCACAAGCAAATCGATTAAGCCATGGGCAAAAGTGGAAGACTTGACCACAAGCGACTTAAATCAGGCTGCTTTGCGCCACCCGCAACATACGCGGCGCCATGAAGCAGGCCCGGCCTCCAGCCAGCATTCAGGGCACCCTTTACTCGCTGCAATGCACCGCCGAGGTCTTGCGCATTTGGGTGGGAGAAACGCCAAACTCCACCCGGAAGCGCCGGGAAAAATGCGAGGTATCCAGGAAGCCGCATTCCAGCGCAATCAGCGAGATGGCGCCACCGGTATTAAGCACCAGGTTCCTGGCATGATTGATTCTGAGTTTTATTGAAAACTCTGCCGGCGACAGGCCGATTTCCTTGACGAAAAGCCGCTCCAGATGCCGGGGGCTCAAATTGATTTTCTTGGCCAGATCTTCAATGGCAAGTGGCGTGCCTATGTTTCTTTCAATCAGCAACATGGCTTTTCTGACATGCGGATTCAGCACCTTGGCATTGAGAAACGGCTGCGGCTGCGGCATTTTCTCTGAGAAAGACAGCTCCTCCAGCATGATTCTAAGCGCCCGCGAAGCCTCGTATTTACCGCAGTGCTTGCCGATCAGGTTTGCTGCCAGGTGCATGGCGCCTGCGGAGCCGGCACAGGTTATTCTGTCGCGGTCAATAATGAACAGGCTGTCCGAACTTGCCTGCAGCTCGGGAAACTCCACTTCAAACTGCTGGTGATGGAACCAGCTCACACAGGCGCGATGCGATTTCATCAGCCCGGCCCGCGCCAGAATGAAACTGCCGGTGCACACCCCGACCAGTGCCACGCCCTGCTCGGCCGCCTCTTTCAGATAATTCACCAGCAGCGGCGATATTTTCTTGCCGGCATGCAAAAGCCCACCCACCACCACGATGTAATCGAACTGCGAGGGGTCAACCAGCCCCGAGGTTGGCCGCACTTCAATGCCACTACTCGACACGATGGACTGGCTATTAAAGCCAAGCACTTTCCACTTGCAGCGAATCTGACGACTGAAATCGCCATCATCGGCAGCCAGCCGCAGCACATCGATGAAATTGGAAAATGCGCTAAGAGTAAAATCAGGAGACAATATAAAACCCACAGTCAATGGCTCAACTGCCGATTTTTCACTCGAATTAAAAATGGACCCCATGACACACCCTATAACGCAAGAACAGGAAAAACATCACGCACCACATCGTGGCAGCCATATGATGCATATCAATGCAAGAAGCACAACACCATTACAACATTAAAACAGCGCCACAACACAGTTAATACGGAGAATGGCAAATCGTGGGCCGGGTTATCAAACCCGATGATAACAATGCTTTCCGCGCCACCGGCCGCTACTGCCGGCCAGCGCAATGCGCGGCAACATCCGCCCGGCAACGATAGCCAGACGGCTCCCAGGCGCAGGCACGGCTGGCACCGCCAGCGCGGCCACTATACCGTGCTCCGGGTGTGGGCTACAGCAGTGCTAAAGCCGAGCCCGACATCCCTACCATGCCTGACTGCAGCGTAGCAAGACTGCGCCTTGGCCCCAGCAACATTTACTGCAGCCTTTCACCTACTTTTGGTAATACCTCGTAATGCATTCACCCGGGCCCTGCAGGCCGCCAAAAAATACGGGCCTGGCAACCATTGCGGCTACCAGACCCTTCTTCTGTTTTTACGCCAACACCCTATTGCAGCATTACCTTACAGCTGGAATGCACAAATCTGCTGCTCCAGGGCCGCTGCCTGCTGCTGCAGTGATTGTGCCAGCTGGTTATTGACTTCGGCATGGCGGGTATTTTCTTCCGCCATGCGGGAAATCATCGCCACATTGGCCACCACCTGCTGGCTGGCCGTTTGCTGCTGATTCATGGCCTCGGAGATTTCTTCGGAAGCAATCTGGCTGGCAACGCTTTGCGAGCGGATGCTGGACAGGGTAACGCTCGCGCTTTGTACGCTGCTGGAACTCTGCTCCATGCCATTACGCGCCACCGCCATGCCCTGGGAGGTACGCTCGGTATCGTCACAGATGGCATTCACCAGGCTACGGATCTCCGCCGTGGCGGTCGATGTGCGCTCCGCCAGCTTTCTGACTTCGGAAGCCACCACCGCAAAGCCGCGGCCGGCCTCCCCTGCACGCGCCGCTTCGATAGCCGCGTTCAAGGCCAGCAGATTGGTCTGGTCGGCAATTTCGCTGATCACCTGGACTATCCTGCCAATCTGGTTCGAACTGGTTTTCATGCTGTCGAATTCAATGCTCAGCTGGCCGATCTGCTCATACAGTTGCCGGATGGTGAATAGCGTATTCTGCATTTCCGCTTCACCGTCGCTGGACATTCTGGCGGTGGCAATCACGTGGTCGGTGCTGAGTTTTGCCTGCCGGTTGGCATGCACGATGCTGGCGGTGACCTGCTGTACGGCGCAGGCCATGGCCGCGGTGGACTCGGCCTGGCGGCGTGAGGCACTGGAGACCTCCCCCGCATTGCCAGACAGCTTCTGCGTGGTAGCGGCCACATCCGCCACCATCTGCCTGATCTGGCGCACCAGCGTGGAAAGCGACTCCGCCATGTGGTTGAAGCTGTTGGCGATTTCCGCCAGTTCGTCGTTGCTGTCCATTTCCACACGGGTGGACAGCAGGCCGCTGGCCAACTGGTGGGCCTCGTTGTTCAGCTTGATGACTGCCCGCCGAATGGAAAACATGGTACCCATGAACAGATAGCCGCCGGCCAGCACCAGGAACACGGCACTGCCGACTGTGCCAAGGCGCAGCAGGCGCACATGGTGGATGCGGCTTGCCACCCGCTGCCTGAATTCCGCCAGTACCGTGTGGCTGAAGCCGCGCAATGCCGCAATGCTCTGATCAAGCCGCTGCAAATGCTCTGCCGGCTCGGACAACACCAGCACGGCCTCGACGTAATTCTTGCCCAGATAGCTGGCGGTATCCTTCAGCACCGCCGCCGCAGCCTGGCTTTGCTGCGCCAGTTGCTGGTAGCCAGGGTCCTGCGCATCGATACCGTACTTGATCTTGCTGATACTCTGCGCGCCGGCCTGCACCAGCAGGGCCGAGTAAGCGCCAAGGCGGGAACGCTCATACTGTTCAATGGCATGCCGCCCGGCAATCAGCGCGCCTTCCCCACGCGCACTGCCTGCGCTTTCACTGGCCGGCAGCAAGGCATTGAAAAATATGTCCTGCAGGTTGCGGGTATCGTTATCCGGGTCCAGCGCCATGCCGGAGCGAACGGCAAGGGTATGCAGCCAGTCCAGCTCCTGCATGACCAGATTGGCGTCTTGCGAAAAACTGTCATTGCTCGCCAGCTGCTGTTTGCGCGCCAGGCGGCTATCGATTGCCGCCTTCAACTTTACCCAGCCAGGCTGCATGCCCAGCGGGTCTGCGGCCAACTCGTCATCGACCTGTTTTACGGCAGCACGCAAGCCGGCTGCCGCCTGTTGCTGGCGCGCTGCCAACTCCTTGTTTCCAGCCAGTACCAAGGCGCTGATATCCCGGTATTTCTGCGTGGCATCCAGCAGCTCGAACCCCGTGGCCGCCAGTGTGCTGCCGGCAAGTTCCGCCTCGCTGTAATCGATCTGATTATGGTAGGTGCGATCAAGCATGAACAGCATGTAGATGGTAGGCAGTATCAGCACCACCGCAATCAGCAGAAACTTGGCGGAAAGTTTCAGGCGGCTCATCAAGGATATTACCGGCAGGAAAAACACATACATGGCGCGAATACTCTACTTGTGGGCAGAAGAAAAACGACCCGATGGATCGTTCACGTATTGAACATCGTATGGTGTCAGCGGTGCAGCAAAAGCCTGACTGCCTGCTTCATCACTGCGGTAAATGGGCCCGCAGGCAGTAATGCCATTCAATCAGGATCAAATCCCTGGAGGCCGGGAAAATCCGTGCGCAACAGATTGATCAGGTCTTCCATTACCGGCGTGATGGTTCTGCCGGCAGGCACCACGATGTAATATGCGTCGCTCGCCTTGAACGCTGCCGTGCCCAGCCGCACAAGTTCGCCAGAGGCCAGCAGATCGCTGACCAGCCGCCCCCAGCCCAGCGCCACGCCTTGCCCGGATCTGGCCACCTGGATGGCATCGGTGTACAGGCTGCAGCGAAAGGAGAAGTTCAGGTGCGGCTGACGCAAGCCAAGCCGGTGAAACCACTCGCTCCAGCCCATCCAGCCTTCCGATGTCGAATCAGACTCGATAAGCGGCATTGCGGCCAATGCGTCGAGTGTTGGCGGCCCGCCTGTTGCAGCCAGCCAGGCCGGGGAGCAGACGGGGAACACTTCTTCGTCAAACAATGGAAATGCCGTACCGTCCTGCCATTTGCCATTGCCGAACCTGACCGCCACATCGATTTCCTTGTGCAGCAGATCGGCAGTGAACATCTGCGTTATCAGCCGCAGCGTTACGCTTGGCAGCAGCAGCTTCAATGCCGGAACCCTGGGCAATACCCGAAACTGCGAAAACGCCGCAGTCGCCGCCAGCACCAGTTCCTGCTGCTGGTTGCCGCTGGCAATGCGGTCAAATGCTGCGGCTATTTTCTGCATGGATTCGGAAACAGTGGCGTATAGCGCCTCGCCTTCCGGGGTGAGTTTTATCGCGCGGTGCAGCCGCTGAAACAGCTTCACGCCCAGCGTTTCCTCCAGCAGTTTTATCTGCCTGCTGGCAGCGGCCTGGGTAACACCCAGCTCATGCGCCGCGAGCGTAAAGCTGCTTAGCCGCGCCACCGCCTCGAATTCAACCAGGGCCGTCATCGAAGGTATCAGCCTGCGGTAGCCTTTTATCTCTGCCCCGCCTGTTTTCATATGCGGCCAACCATTCCTGTTCATTCACCCAAATCGATAGCAGCCATTCTATTTTGCGGGCTGTTTTTCAGGCTCATTCCACTCGAACATCATTGCTTCCACTTCTTCGTCCAGCCATTCACGGAACTGCGCATAGCCGGACCTGAGCTTGGCATTCTTGTGCGCAATCAGATAATGGTGACGATCGTGGAAAATCAGCGCCTCCTGCACCGGGCGCATGAGCAAGCCTTGTTTTACTTGCCGATGAACCAGGTGATGCCAGCCAAGCAGGGTGCCTTCGCCCGCCTCGGCCTGCGATACCAGCAGCCGGTAATCATTGCTTTCCAGGTAATCGTCTTCGGTAACGCGATCCGTTTCGTCACCTTTCTGGAACCAGTTGCGCCAGACGCGCCAATCAACATGCTCGCAAACCTGGTCCCTGCCTACCTGGGACAGGTGTAATGTCGGGCGCGCCAATAGATCGAGCGGTTTTAGTTTTTTGTGCTGGAAATTGGCATCAAAGAAAGACTGGCTGCACACCGGGTAGACAACATCATGGAATAACGGCGTCACTTCATACTCGGCTTCACGCGGCGGATTTTTTGAAATGATGATATCCGGCTCCATGAGATCATCAAGATCCATGAAATATTCCGTCACGATTACATGCAGTTTTACATTCGGGAACCTTTTCCTGAATGCCGGCAGCCTGCTGGATAACCATAACGCAGAAAAAGTATGTGTCACACATATGGTCAAGGCATGCTTGTCGGAGCGCCGTACCGTTTCAGCGGCTTCGGCGATATTCATTATCGACAGATACGATGCGTTATAAAGGATGCGCCCGGCATCGGTAAGCGCAATATGTCGCCCGGCGCGCTCGAACAGCGCCACATCAAGCGAATCTTCCAGTTCCTTGATTTGCCGGCTGATGGCAGCCTGGGTTACGCACAACACTTCAGCAGCCTGGGTAAAACTCTCATAACGGGCAGCGGTAACAAAACATCGCAACGCTCGCAACGATGGCATCTGGGCCAGCAGCCTGTCGGTAAATAATTGTTTTTTCTGCATGGTTACCACCCTTCCAACTGACTATTCCGAGTTGTCTAAAGCAACAGTATTTATCAATTTTACAATACCGCTTGTAACAATGCCTGAAAATTGCCGTGCGCTATCCCGTACGCCTATCGCTACCCTTCAGCATTCCATACCATTTTTCAAAAACACCCCAACAACAAATACAACAGCAAGATCATTAATGCCCGGCCATGATAGGCCGGGCATTACGCTAATCAGCAGCAGTTTCAGTCAAGCTTGATCCAGGTGGTTTTCAGCTCGCAATACTGGTCATGGGCATAGACAGATTTGTCGCGGCCGCCAAAACCGGATTGTTTGAAGCCGCCAAACGGGGTGGTCAGATCGCCTTCGCCAAAACAGTTGACGGTTACCGTACCGGCCCGAATGCGCGCCGCTACCTTGTGCGCATTATTGACATTGTCGGTCCACAGCGATGCGGCCAACCCGTAGCAGGAGTCGTTGGCAATCCGGATGGCCTCTTCGACATCGCTGTATTCGATGATCGCCAGCACCGGCCCGAAGATTTCTTCGCGGGCAATGTCCATTTGCGGCGTCACGTTATCGAAGATGGTGGGCTCGACAAACCAGCCGCCGGTCTCCACCAGTACCGCCTTGCCACCGCACACCAGGTTTGCGCCCTCGCTCCTGGCTTTCTCGATATGGCCGAGCACTTTTTCGTAATGCCGCTGCTCGATCAGAGCACCGATCTTCACTGCCGGGTCCAGCGGGTCGCCCGTCTTCCAGCCCGCCAGCACGGCCAGCATCTTGTCCAGCAGCGCTGCCTTCATGCTGGACGGCACCAGCATGCGCGAGCCGGCGCTGCAGTTTTCGCCCATGTTCCAGAAGGCGGCGGCCACGGCCTGCTCGGCAACGGTATCCAGATTGGCCACGTCCGGCAGCACCAGCTGCGGGTTTTTGCCGCCACACTCCAGCACCACGCGCTTGAGATTGGTATCTGCAGAGTAGTGCAGGAAGCGTTTGCCGGTGTCGGTGGAGCCGGTGAATGCCACCAGGTCCACATCCGGGTGGCAGCCGATAGCCTGGCCGGCACCCTGGCCAAAGCCGGTAACCACGCTGAACACACCCGCCGGCACCCCGGCCTGCAGTGCCAGATCGGCAATGCGCAGCGTGGACAGCGAGGTCTGTGCCGCCGGTTTCACCACCACGCTATTGCCCACGGACAGCGCCGGGCCAAGCTTCCATGCCAGCATCAGCGCCGGGAAGTTCCACGGCAGCACCGCGCCCACCACGCCGATAGGCTCGCGGGTGATCATGCTCACCACGTTGGCGCCCGACGGCGACAAGGCGTCGTAGCGCTTGTCGGTCACTTCGGCGTGCCAGCGGATGCATGCGGCCGACTCGGGGATATCCAGCCCCAGGCATTCGCTGATCGGCTTGCCGGCCTCCAGCGCCTCGATCAGCGACAGCTCGTCGGCGTGTTCCTCGATCAGCTGGGCCAGGCGGGTCAGCACTGCCTTGCGGTGTGCCGGCGCGGCTTTGGACCAGACGCCGGATTCGAATGCCTCGCGCGCGGCGGCGACGGCGCGATCAACATCCCTGGCATCGCAGCGTGCCACCTCGGCCAGCGGCGCCCCGGTGGCGGGGTTCAGTGTCTGGAAGGTCTCGCTGGATGCCGCAGCACAGCGCTGGCCGGCAATGAAGGCGCGGCCGTCCAGCTGCAGGGATTTTGCTTTTTGTTGCCATTCCTGATGCGTTGTCATGCTCTATTCCTCACAAATTAAAGTTCGGCGCCGGCCGAAAACTCCTTGGCCCATATCGCTGCGGAGACGGCGATATCGACAAGTGGTCGTACTGGAAGCACCCGCGGGCGCGGCTGATTGAGTACCTGCTGTACCAGCTCGCTGGCCTGGCCGAGCGCATATTCGGCAATGAGCTTGCCGGAGGCCGAGCCGCGGCTGAGGCCAAGGCCGTTACAGCCGATGGCTTCATAGATGCCGTCCTCCTTTTCGCCGAACAGCACGCCGTTATTGGCGGAAAGGCACAGCGCGCCACCCCAGGTGTATTCCAGCGCTACGTCCTTCAGCATGGGGAAGCGCCGGTCGAAGGAGCGCTGGTGCAGGCTTTTCGCCTTGGCCAGATCAGCCGCAGACACTTCGACGTTTGGCCGGAACACAAAATGGTTGCGCACACAGATGCGGTTCGAACTCAGCCGTCGCACCGTCGTCCCCATCGGGTCGGCAGGAATCAGCGCCCACGACTGCTGCCCGCCCAGGCGGGTTATCTCCGCCGGGCTCATCTCGCGGCTCATGGAGGCAAAGGTGTACACCGGCAGCAAGCCATTCGGGTGCATGCCGAACCGGGCGGCATACGAGTTGGTGCACAGGATCACCCGCCGGGCTGTCAGGCTGCCGCCATCGAAGCGCAGCACTTTCGCACTGCCCTGCTGCTCGATGCCCTTCACCGCGCTGAGTTCGAACACCGTCACGTTGGCAGGCATGGTCGCCGCCAGCCCGCGCATCAGCGCGGCAGGCTGCACCGTGCTGCAGCCGGGTGTGAACACTGCGCTGCGGTAAAAACCGCTGCCGGTTACCCTGCTGATAGCGGCTTCGTCCAGCCATTCAAACGGCTCGCCGATCCGCGCCAGGCCATCGGCAAAATGGCTGAGCGCAGCCTTGCCCTTGTTGTTTACCGCGGCATGGAATTTGCCGTCGTCGCGCCAGTCGCAATCGATGGCGTGCTGGCGCACCGCCTCGCGCACGTAGTCGATGCCATGCCGCTGCAAGCGCACATCGGCCTTGTCGGCTTCCACGCTGCGCGAATAGCTTTCGCTGCTGATGTCATGCGGCAGGTCGACAAAGAAACCGGAATTGCGTCCGGCCGTCGTGCGCCCGATACGGTCAGCTTCGACCAGGGCAATGGACGCCCCGGGAGCAAGCTCCGCCAGGCGTCTTGCCGCGCACAGCCCGGTGATGCCGCCACCTACCACCACCCAGTCGAACCGGCTGTCCGATGTGACTTTGCGGGCGCTTGCAGGTGATGGCAGGCACTCCCACCACCCGTTCACACCATCCGGGGCGGGAAGCCGAACGAATTCCAGTTTCGATCCCATAGCCGTTACTCGTGACGAAGCAGCGGCTTGACCAGCTGCGCAAAGACGCTACGCTCTTCCTCGGTGAGCGTGCCCAGCGGCTCGCGGGCCACGCCGACCGGCATGCCGGCCAGCTCGCAGCCATAGCGCACGTGCTGGATGAACTTGCCGCTGCGCTCCAGCAGCTCCAGGATGGGCAGCAACTGCGCCATCAGGCGGCGGCCGGTTTCGAAGTCGCCACGCTTGACGCAGGCATCGAACAGCTCGGTGTGTGCCTCCGGCAGGAAGTTGGAGGCACCGGCTACCCAGCTCCTGGCGCCCCAGACAAAGAATTCCAGCGCCTGGTCGTCCATGCCGCAGCTCAGCACCAGCTTGTTAGCGAAGTGAGTAGCGAGATGATGCAGATGGGAAACATCGCCGGTGCTTTCCTTCATGGCGATGAAGTTCGGGCGCTCCAGTACCACTTCCAGCACCTGGTCGCTGATGGCGGTGCCAGTACGCGCCGGGAAGTTGTACAGCATGATCGGCATATCCAGGCTGTCATCCACCTTCAGCAGATGCTGCAGCAGCTCTTCCTGCGTCGGCTGCGCGTAGTACGGCGCAGCCACCAGCAGCGCCGAAAACCCGGCGCGCTTGGCTTCCCAGCCCAGGCGGATCACTTCCTGCGTGGTGGTCGCGTTGATGCCGGCGGTCAGGTAGGTTTTACCGCCCACGGCGCTGGCCACGGAGTTGAAAGTCTGTACCCGCTCGTCGAAACTCAGCGCGTAGTATTCGCCGGTGGTACCGCCCACACCCAGGCCGGCCACTTTTCCTGCCAGGTTGGCCGCATGCTTGCCCAGCAGATCATGGTTGATTCCACCGTCGGTATTGAACGGGGTAACCAGCGGCGTATGCACTCCTTGAAAACTCATCGCATTTCTCCTTAACAAGAAAAGAGTAATAAAACACCGGTTTTACTACTATCCAGAACCAGGCCTGATTTAACAATCAAAGGCAAAAACATCCCCGGCAAGGTGATTAATCGACCTTGCCCGTTAATATCAGCAGCGGAACCCGATAATTTACACAGGGCTACGTCGGATAAAATTTATTCAGATGTAGGAATCAGAATGCGGATAAAAGGGAAATTGACTGCATAAATCCCTTACCCGGCTGCGTACCGCTCGCTCCACCTGTTCGTCGCCGCCAGGTTCGCGCTCCAGTGCAGCCAGCACTTCCAGAATCATGTCGCCAATTTCCTTGAATTGGGTATTACCGAAACCACGGCTGGTGCCCGCCGGCGTACCCAGGCGGATGCCGGAAGTAACAGTCGGGTTTTCCGTATCGAACGGAATGCCGTTCTTGTTGCAGGTAATGCCGGCCCGTTCCAGCGCCTGTTCTGCCTGGGCGCCAGTCAGGCCCTTGTTGCGCAGATCGACCAGCAGCAGGTGGTTATCGGTGCCGCCGGTCAGCAGCTTCAGCCCGCCCGCCTGCAACACCTCGCCAAGCACCCGGGCATTGCTCAGCACCTGCTCGATATAAGTGGTGAATTCCGGCCGCAGCGCTTCGCCAAAGGCCACCGCCTTGCCGGCGATGGCATGCATCAGCGGCCCGCCTTGCAGGCCGGGAAATACCGCCGCATTGATTTTCCGGGCAATGTCGGCCCTGTTGCTGACAATGAATCCGCCCCGCGGCCCGCGCAGTGTCTTGTGCGTGGTGGAGGTGACAACATCGGCATAGGGCAGCGGATTCTGGTGTTTGCCGGCAGCGACAATGCCGGCAATGTGCGCCATGTCCACCATCAGCATGGCGCCAACGCTATCGGCAATATCGCGGAAGGCGGCAAAATCCAGCGCCCGCGGGTAGGCGGAATAACCGGCAATGATCAGCCGGGGGCGGTGCTGTTCCGCCAGTTGCCGGATACGGTCGTAGTCGATCAGATGATCATCCGGGCTCACGCCGTACTGCACGGCATTGAACCACTTGCCGGACAGGGCCGGACTGGCGCCATGGGTAAGGTGGCCGCCGGCATCCAGCGACATGCCCAGCACGGTGTCGCCCGGCTGCAGCAGCGCCAGCATCACCGCGCCATTCGCCTGGGCGCCGGAGTGCGGCTGGACGTTGGCGAACTCGGCGTCGAACAAGGCTCTTACCCGATCAATGGCCAGCGCTTCTATGCGGTCCACATGTTCACAACCGCCGTAGTAGCGTTTTGCCGGGTAGCCTTCCGCGTACTTGTTGGTCAGCACGCTACCCTGCGCTTCCAGCACCGCGGCAGAGACGATATTTTCCGAGGCAATCAGCTCCACCTGGGTTTGCTGCCGGCGCAACTCCAGCGCAATCTCCGAGGCGATGACTGGGTCACGGCTCATGAGGGCTTCGGAAAAAAAGCGTGAGGTCTCGTTCACGGCGATACTCCGGCAATATTCGTTTCAAGCCGGGCCGGCAAGCCCGCTTGCAACATCGATATTCATTACATGCATCTGCTGCACTGCATTGCGCCACGCTTCAGGCGGTGCTCTCCGTGCCTTCTTGCCGCACGAAGAGCACCTGCCTGGTTTATTGCTGCAGCCAGGCCTTCAGTTTTTCCGGGTGGGCATCAACAAACTTCTTCGCCGCAGTGGCGTAGTCATTGGTGCTGTTGCCTTCCAGCTCGATGGCCTCGACATCCGCCAGGGTCAGCTTGAAGTTCTTCATGAAGGTATGCGCACGCGGGAATTTGCCGCCGAACTGCTTCGAGGCGAAGGCGTGGATCAGCTCCTCACCACCCAGAGTGCCTTTCGGGTCCTTGAGGTAGCGCATCTTCCACTTCTGGAACAGCCAGTGCGGGCTCCATACCGTGGCCACGATCCACTGCTTGGACTGGTAGGCACGCGATACCCCCGACAACATGCCGGCCTCGCTGGAAGACTGCAGGCTGTAGCCGTTCAGGTTGTAGGCCTTGAGCGTCTTCTCCGAGGCCAGCATCAGGCCGCCGCCCGGCTCGATACCCTGCACGATGCTGTTCAGCTTGCTTTTCACTTCCGGCTTTTCCAGGTCGGCAATGGAAGACACCTCGGACTCGGGCACATAAGCCGGCACTACCCAGCCATTCTTGCCGCCGGTGTAGATGATCCCGACGTCTTCCATATCGTTTTTGTACTTCGCCACGTAGGCACCATGGGTAACCGGCAGCCAGCCACCCACCATGATGTCCAGGTCACCACGCGCCACGCCCTGGTACTGGATGCCAATGGCCGCCTGCACAAACTGCACCGGCTGCTTGAGGTTGGTTTCCATCACGTACTTGGCCACATTGGCTACCGCCAATACGTCTGCCCAGTTGGTTACTGCCATTTTCACCGGCTCGGCCGGTGCGGCTGCGGCAGTACCCGCACTCACACCCACAATCATCGATACTGCCAACTTGCCCAGAAGCGATTTAAGCGAACTGTTATTCACGTGGTTCTCCTTTGTTACTGCGGAAATTTTGAATATCACGGCATTTTTATTTGCCGGTTTTTACTGCTCACTCCACCACCACTGACGGTAAAACATGCCTGCTAAGCACCTGAAACCGCCAATACCAACTTATATCCGCTACTGCCATTCAAGCCTGCGGCTTGGCACCCGCAGCGGGTTTGGCAGCCTGTACGACCCGCTTCTTGGACTTCTTGGCTTTCATGCCGAAGCTTTCGGTCAGGCGATCCAGCACGATAGCCAGCAGCACCACACCCAGGCCGCCTTCAAAACCGATGCCGATATCCAGGCGTTGAATACCGCTCAATACATATTCGCCCAGGCCACCGGCGCCAATCATCGAGGCCACCACCACCATGGAAAGCGCCATCATGATGGTCTGGTTGACGCCGGCCATGATCGAAGGCAGCGCATTGGGCAGCTGGATTTTCCACAGCAGCTGCGCATCGGTACTGCCAAACGAACGCCCTGCTTCCAGCAGCTCCTCACGCACCTGGCGGATGCCCAGATTGGTCAGGCGCACCACCGGCGGCATGGAAAACACGATGGTGGCAATAACCGCCGGCACCCGGCCCAGGCCAAACAGAATCACCGCCGGAATCAGGTAGACGAACGCAGGCATGGTCTGCATGAAGTCCAGCAAGGAGCGCAGCACCACCTCGACCCGGTTGTTTCTGGCGCCCCAGATACCCAGCGGCACGCCCAATACCAGGCTGAATACCGTGGCCGCTATCACCAGTGCCAGGGTCGATACGGTCTGCGACCACAAACCCATGTACTGGATGGCTTCCAGCGCTACCCCGACGAAAATGGCGAAGAAAATACCGCGCCGCCACAGGGATACCGCCACCAGGAAAACCAGCATGGCGAGGAATGGCACGGCGGCCAGGCCGTCTTCCAGCAGTTTGACCACCGCGCCCAGACCGGCCGAGAACGCATCAAAACCACCGCGAAAGTGCAGGAACAGATAATTGACCGTGCCTTCCGCAAACTTGCCGATAAATGAAGAGTTCATACGCCCCTCCGTTCAATTACCTGTTTGAGTATCGTCCGGCAGGAAACCACGCCGACAAAATTACCGGCGGCATCGGTTACCGGAACATCGTGTTCCTGATTCAGTGAAATGCCTGCCAGCTGGTGCAAATCGGCATCGAGTGTTACAGCTTCGATATTGCGCAGGAAAGCATCGCGAATCGGGTTGCGGCCGGTTTTATGCAGGGTTTCCGCGGTAACACAGCCTTGATAACGCCCGCTTTTATCGCAGACATAACCACAGTCGGCGCCGCTTTCGATGAGCTGATTAAGAAACTGCTCTGCCGGCGCGTCGACATCACAGGAAAGCAGGCTTCTGTCGACCTTGGTCAACATGCTGGATGCTTTCAGGAAGCGGGAAATATCGACATTGCGGAAGAAGTCACGGACATAATCGTCGGCCGGGGAATGAATCAGCTCCGCCGGGGTGCCAACCTGAATCAGGCAGCCATCCTTCATGATGCCGATGCGGCCACCGATCTTGATTGCCTCTTCAATATCGTGGGAAATAAAGACGATGGTGCGCTGCTCTTCCTTTTGCAGGCGCAGCAGTTCGTTCTGCATTTCAGAGCGGATCAGCGGGTCCAGTGCGGAAAACGCCTCGTCCATCAGCAGCACCGACGGGTTCACCGCCAGCGCCCGCGCCAGACCAACCCGCTGCTGCATGCCGCCGGAAAGCTCGCTTGGCAGCAGCTTTTCATACTTGCCCAGCCCCACCCGGTTCAATGCCGCCCGGGCAATCTCGTAGCGTTCCGCTTTTTTCAGCCCCGCCACTTCCAGGCCGTAGGCGATGTTGTCGATTACCGTGCGGTTTGGCAGCAGGGCAAACGACTGGAACACCATGGACATTTTCTTGCGGCGGACTTCGCGCAATTCCGCAGTCGACATCGGCGCAATATCGCGGCCTTCCAGAATAACCTGTCCGGAAGTCGGCTCAATCAGGCGGTTGAGCAAGCGGACCAGTGTCGACTTACCCGAACCGGACAAGCCCATGATGACGAAGATCTCACCGGTTTTTACACTGAGGCTGACATCGTTTACCGCTACCATATTGCCCGTTTGTTCGAAAACCTCATTGCGGCCAAGCCCCTGCTTCAGCAGCTCGGCAGCACGCTCGGGTTTTGGCCCGAAGATTTTCGACAGGTTTTTGACCGTAAGAATATCGGCCCCCGAAGCCGCAACCGAGGGTGCGGCTTTCTCTATTGCCCCCGGGCGGACTAGCTCGCCCGGTGCAAATGTCAGGTTTGGGGTCATTCTTTCATCCCAGTTTGCAAGTTCAAGAAATTAAAGCCCGCAACAGATATCTCTCACGGCGCATTTACCTGGCACCGAAGTACTAACCCTGTCAGGAAAACTGCCTGTCAGCATCGGCCCGGCTTTTGACACCCAAGTTGAAAGCAAATGTTGCAAGCAGCATTTACCGGCATGGGTTGGTGAACATCGCATGTGGCGAAATCACCTTCGTCATCGGCTTGTAATGCTTGACTGCAGCGTAGCAAGACTGTGCTTTGGCTCCAGTTACATTTCCTGCCACCTTTCGCCTACTTTTGGTAATGCATTACGGGATTGTCAGGATTCGGGGGGCTTAACAGGCGTCGTTTCCCTGCTTGCGGACAAAATCAGCGCCTGCATTTATGCCAACGGCAATGAATTGCCAGCCAAAATGCGGCATTTTCTCCACAAAGCAGGCAAAAAACATCGGTGATAGCGCAGCAGCCGGGCAGCAAAACCAGCCCAGGTGAGCGGTGTCGGAGGGGCATGCTGGCTGCTACGGCACAGCAGGCGTGTGATGGTGCAGGGTTGGCCGCAAGCTGCGCATGCGGCCAACCCTGCGACAGATACAAAAAAAGCCCGGGCCTTTGCAGCCCGGGCATGTTCGCCGGTTCACTTCGTCGCCATGCGGCAGCTCAGTTGTCGTTGTAGATATCGAAATTGAAGTATTTGCCGGCAATCTTCTGGTAACTGCCGTTCTTCAGGATGGTCGCGATGGCGACGTTCAGCTCCTGGCGCAGCTTGTCCTCGCCCTGGCGCACGCCGATGGCGGCACCAACGCCGAAGATCTTCGGGTCGGTCAGCGATTTGCCGATCAGCGAATAGCCCTTGCCCTTGCTGGTCTTGAGGAAGGCATCCTGCGCTTCCACCCCGCTCATCACCGCGCCATCAAGCCGGCCAAGCAGCAGATCCTGGAACACCAGCTCCGAGTTCTGGTACGCCACCACGGCGACGCCCTGCGACTCCCAGTGCGCCTTGACATAGGTTTCCTGCACCGAGCCCTGCTCCACCCCGATGTGCTTGCCCTTGAGCAGCGCTACATCCGGCGCGGCAACCGAGCCGGTTTTCGCCAGCAGGAAGCTCGGCCCGGAGTACAGCTTGTCGGTGAAGGCGATTTCCTTCAGCCGCTTCTCGTTGACGTACATGGCGGAAAGGATGGCGTCGAACTTCTTGGCCTTCAGCGCCGGGATCATGCCGTCGAAGTTGTTGCTCACCCACACGCAGCGGGCTTTCAGCGTGGCGCAGATGGCATTGCCCAGATCGATGTCGAAACCGGCCAGACTGCCTTCCGGGGTCTTGGTTTCAAACGGCGGGAAGGTGGGGTCGACACCGAAGCGGATCACCCGTTCGCTGGCCATGGCGCCACTTGCCGCCACTGCCAGCAATACTGCAGATACGAACTTCTTCATTGTTTCTCCTCTCACGGCCATTGCCTGGCTCGATAGTTGCGGCCAAGGGCAGCGGGCTTGCCGCCATCGGCCATGCCCGCGTCTCTAGCGCAGGAATGCTTCCACCAGCTTCACCCAGTAACTGGCGCCAATCGCCAGGCTGTCGTCGTTGAAATCGAAACCGGGGTTGTGCACCATGCAGCCGCCCTCGCCGTCGCCGTTGCCGATCAGCAGGTAGCAGCCGGGGCGTTGCTCCAGCATGAAGGCGAAGTCCTCGCTGCCGGTAACCGGCACCAGGTTTTGTATCAGCCCGCCCTCACCCAGCCAGTCCACCGCCACCTGGCGCGCAAAGGCGGTTTCTTGCTCGCTGTTGATCAGTGGCGGGTACGGGTCGAACAGCTCGATTTCGGCGCGGGCGCCGTAGCTGGAGGCCTGGCCATGCGCCAGCGCCTCGATGCGCTCCAGCAGCAGGCTGCGCACTTCGTGGGTCATGGCGCGGATGCACAGTTGCAACTCGGCGCTGTCCGGTATCACGTTGGAGGCTTCGCCGGAGTGAATCGCGCCCACGGTGACCACCGCGGTTTCCAGCGGCGGCACATTGCGCGCCACGATGGTCTGCAGCGCCATCACCAGCGAAGCGGCAACCACCACCGGGTCCACGGTCTTGTGCGGCATGGCGCCGTGGCCGCCGTAGCCGGTAATGGTGATCTTTACCCCGTCGGCCGAGGCCATGAACGGGCCCGGCAGGAAGCCGAGCTTGCCGGTAGGGTAGCCCGGCATATTGTGCATGGCGAACACCGCATCGCAGGGGAAGCGCTCGAACAGGCCGTCCTGCAGCATGCGGAATGCCCCGCCGCCGCCTTCTTCCGCCGGCTGGAAGATCAGGTGCACGGTGCCGTCGAACTGGCAGCTGTCGCTGGCCAGGTAGTGCGCGGCGGCCAGCAGCATGGCGGTGTGGCCATCGTGACCGCAGGCGTGCATCTTGCCGGGGAGGCTGCTGGCATACGGCAGCCCGGTATCCTCGTGGATGGGCAGCGCGTCCATGTCGGCGCGAATGCCGATCGCCGTGCTGCCGCTGCCTTTCTTGAGCGTGCCGACCAGCCCGGTTACCCCCAGCCCGCGCGTTACCTGGTAGCCCCAGCGCTCCAGCCGCTCGGCTACCAGGCCGCTGGTGGCCACTTCTTCGAAACTCAGTTCCGGGTGGGCATGGATAGTGCGGCGCACTGCAATCATCTCGTCTTCAATGGCGCGCATGCCCGGCATCACGACATCATGCATGGTGGTTCTCCTCTTGCTGGCTGGGGTATGCGTTTGATAGTAGAGAGCCGCCAAGCCCTTGAGGAGTCGCAGTTTTGTTATCATGAAAACCATAGGTTTACACCCTGCTCAATCATGAAACTACATCAGTTGCAGGCCCTGGTGGCCGTGGCCGACAACGGCAGCATTCGCGCCGCCGCGCGCCAGCTCGGGCTGTCGCAGACGGCGGTAGCCAAGGCTTTGCGCGAGCTGGAAGGGGAAAAGCAGGTAGCGCTGCTGATTCGCTACCCCAACGGGGTCAGCTTTACCGAGTACGGCCAGACGCTGCTGGTGCACGCGCGGCTGATACTGGCGCAGATGGGCCGGGCCGAGGCCGAGCTGGACAGCCTGCGCGGGCGCAAGGACGGCCGCCTGGTGATAGGCGTTACACCGCTGGTGGCGCTGACTTTCCTGACCGGCGCCATTGGCAGCTTCCGCGCCCGCCACCCCGGGGTACAGCTGGAGATCTACGAGGGCTTGATGGCGGTTACCCTGCCGCAGCTGCGCAGCGGCAAGATGGATTTCGCCATCGGCCCGTTCATCGGCGCCCTGCCACCGCAGGAGTTCGATTGCGAGCCGCTGCTCGCGTTTGAAGATGTGGTGATCGCCAACCGCAACCACCCCAAGATAGCCTGCCGCTCGCTGCACGAACTGCAGGGGCAGGACTGGGTCATCAACTATGTGCCGGCCAGCCACGACGATCTGATGCACAACCTGTTCTGGCAGCACGGTTTCCACCCGGACAGCCAGCACATCGTGTGCGCGCAATCGGTGACCCTGCTCATCGAGTTGATACGCAACGGCGGCATGCTCAGCTTCTGCCCGGCGCCGATGCTCGTCACCGAGCCATTTCGCGACTGGGTGCAGCCGCTGGCGCTGCAGGAACGCTTCACCCCCTACCGCATGGGCATTGTCAGGCGGCGTGACATGCCGAGCAGCGCGCTGGCGCAAAGCTTCATCGACTGCCTGCTGCAGGAAATACGCCGCCGCGCGCGCTCGGCGCGTGCGGAAGACAGCCAGCTGTTCGAGCGCTGCTCGCTGCTGATCTGATCCTGTCGGCCGCGCTTGCGGCCAACGTTGGCCGCAAGCAAATAAAAACGGCACCGGAATATTCCGGTGCCGTCTGCTATTGCCAGCAGGCCGAGCGGCTTACTTCAGGCTGCCCGACAGGAACTGCGCCAGACGTTCGCTCTTCGGCGTCACCAGCACTTCTTTCGGGTTGCCCTGCTCTTCAATACGGCCCTGGTGCAGGAAGATCACGTGGTTGGACACCTCGCGGGCGAAGCCCATTTCGTGGGTCACCACGATCATGGTGCGGCCTTCCTCGGCCAGCGACTGCATCACCTTCAGCACTTCGCCCACCAGTTCCGGATCCAGCGCCGAGGTCGGCTCATCGAACAGCATCACTTCCGGCTCCATCGCCAGCGCACGGGCAATTGCCACGCGCTGCTGCTGGCCGCCGGACAGGTGCGACGGGTATTTGTCCTCCACCGATTGCGCCAGGCCAACCTTGGCCAGGTACTTGCGGGCGCGAATCTCGGCCTCGTCGCGGCTGATGCCCAGTACGTGCACCGGTGCCTCGATGATGTTTTCCAGCACCGTCATGTGTGCCCACAGGTTGAAGTGCTGGAACACCATGGACAGCTTGGTGCGCATCTTCTGCAGCTGCTTGGGGTCGGCCACGCGCAGCGCGCCCTTCTTGTCCTTCTCGGTGCGGATTTCCTCGGCATTCACTTCGATGCGGCCGGCACACGGCTGCTCCAGGAAGTTGATGCAACGCAGGAAGGTACTCTTGCCGGAGCCGGAGGAGCCGATAATGCTGATTACATCGCCACCCTTGGCTTTCAGCGAAACGCCCTTCAGCACTTCGTGATCGCCGTATTTCTTGTGCAGATCGTCAACAGTCAGTTTGTACATGTGTGTGTTCTTTCCAAATACGGCAACTCAGTGCGACTGAGGTTTCAGGAAGGCGAGCCAGCGGTTTTCGAAGCGACGGAACAGCCATACCAGGCCGAACACGATCACGGCATACAGCACGGCGGCGATGCCGAAAGCGTAGAACGAGGCGTAGGTAGCCGAGTTCACGTCACGGGCAACCTTCAGGATGTCCGGCACGGTGGCGGTGAAAGCCAGCGTGGTGGAGTGCAGCATCAGGATCACTTCGTTGCTGTAGGCCGGCAGCGCGCGACGCAGTGCCGATGGCAGGATGATGCGGCGGTACAGCGCAAAACCGGACATGCCGTAGGCACGTGCTGCCTCGATCTCGCCATAGGCGGTGGCGCGGATGGCGCCGGCGAAGATCTCGGTGGTGTAGGCGCAGGTGTTCAGCGCAAACGCCAGCAGTGCACAGTTGAAGCCTTCACGGAAGAAGGTATCCAGCATCGGCGTGCCGCGTACCACTTCCAGGCTGTAGACGCCGGTGTAGAGGATCAGCAGCTGCACGTACAGCGGGGTGCCGCGGAACACATAGGTGTAGAACCATACCGGGCCGCGAATCCAGGCCTTCTTGGAAACACGCGCCACCGACAGCGGAATGGACATCAGGAAGCCGATGGCGATGGAGCCCACCAGCAGCCACAGCGTCATTGCCACACCGGTCAGATGGTGACCGTCACTCCACAGATAGGCGCGCCAGTATTCCTGCAAGATATCGTTCATAGTTCAGCCTTTCTGACGCCGGCGGAGTAACGATGCTCCAGCCATACCAGGGCACCGTTGGAAATGGTGGTGATGATCAGGTAAATCATGCCGGCCACAATGCTGAAGTAGAACATCTGCATGGTGCCCTTGCCTGCGTCCTGGGTGGCTTTCACCACGTCGGACAGGCCGATGATGGATACCAGCGCGGTGGCCTTGATGATCACCTGCCAGTTGTTGCCGATACCCGGCAAGGCAAAACGCATCATCTGCGGGAACAGAATGCGGTGAAACACCTGCCAGGCGCTCAGGCCGTAGGCGGTAGCCGCCTCGATCTGACCGCGCGGCACCGACTGGAAGGCGCCACGGAAGGTTTCGGTGAAGTAGGCGCCATAGATGAAGCCCAGGGTGACAACGCCCGCCAGGAAGGGGTCGATATCGATCTGGTCCATCTGCAGCGCTTCGGTAACCTGGTTCAGCAGGATCTGCAGGCTGTAGAACAGCAGCAGCATGATGACCAGATCGGGAACACTACGAATGAGGGTGGTGTAACCAGTGGCCACACTGCGCAGGAAACGGTTGCTGGAGAGTTTGGAACTCGCCCCGAGCAGACCGATTATCACCGCCGCCAGCATGGACAGTAACGCGAGTTTGACCGTCATCCACGAACCGGTGGCGATCAGAGAGCCGTAGCCTTCTAAAAACATTGCATATCTCCTTCCCTACACGGATAACTCGGCAAACGCCGGTCATCTTCTTATGCGGGTGTACTTCAAGCGACAGGCGTGCCGACCCTTCCTCGCGGAAGGGCGGGCACTATACCAGCTTAGACGGGGTTAATCGTAGATATTGAAGGAGAAGTACTTCTTGGCCAGACGGTCGTAGGTACCGTCCTTGTGCAGAGCGCCGATCGCCTTGTTGATCTGGTCGCGCAGGTCGTTATCTTCCTTGCGCAGGCCGATGCCCACGCCCACGCCCAGGGTCTTCACGTCTTTCACGTCCGGACCGGCGAAGGCGAAGTTCTTGCCACGCGGGGTCTGCAGGAAGCCGATGTCAGCCTGTACGGCGTCCTGGAAGGCAGCGTCCAGACGGCCGGAGGACAGGTCAACCAGCACCAGATCCTGGTTCTGGTACGGAACCACGGTCACGCCCTTCGGCTCCCAGTAGGTCTTGGCGTAGGTTTCCTGGGTGGTGCCCTGCTCCACACCCACGCGCTTGCCCTTCAGCGACTCGGCGGTCGGCATCAGGTTGGCGCCCTTCTTGGCAACCATGCGGCTCGGGGAGTTGTACAGCTTGGCGGAGAAGGCGATTTCCTGCGCGCGCTTCTCGGTTACCGACATGGAGGACAGTACGCCGTCGAACTTCTTGGCCTTCAGTGCCGGGATCATGCCGTCAAAGTCGTTTTCCACCCATTCGCACTTGGCCTTCAGCTTTTCGCAGATGGCGCTGCCCAGATCGATGTCGAAGCCGATCAGTTTGCCGTCGGCAGACTTGGATTCGAACGGAGCATAGCTAGGGTCCACGCCGAAACGGATGACTTTCCAGTCCTTGGCGAAAGCGCCGGTGGAGGCCAGAGCCAGAACGACTGCAGTGATGGCGAATTTCTTCATTGATATTTCTCCATAGAAATATTTTTTGATGGGCTTTGGGTTGGCGGCATGACACCTAGCGGTATATGTCATCCAAAGCTGTGATCCCGAAGGAACACTTTGCCTCGACTCTTTGGCGAAGTCACAAAATGTATATACAAATTTAGGGGAGAACGCCGCCAACGGCAACGCGTTTATAAACAAACTGTTCAATCAGCGCCAGCACCGGGCAAATTAACCGTTGGGCATTTCCATGGCACCACCCACGCCTCAGCCATTCGTCATTTTGTTAACGTGCATTAATCCATTAATAATCAACAAGATAAATACAGCAACCACGGGATAACCCGCATTGCTGCAGGTGCAAAAATGCCCTGTAACGAACTGTTGTGGTTTATCTACGACAAGCCGGAAAACACGCCCGTTTCACTTCCCCTCGCCGCCGGAGGCCCTTGCTGCAACAGCAAGATCCGCTGCCGCAACGACAGAAACGGCTTGCGGGTGTACATGGCAAACATGCACCAGGTACACCCGCAAGCCCAAGACTGGGTAACCGAGGTTGGATCGCCTGCCCGGCGTCAGTGCTGATACCAGCCCAGCACGCCCGGCTGCAGGTTGATGTTCACCTGCTTCACCTGCTGGTACTCCTGCAGGCCGTTCACCCCCAGGTCGCGGCCATAGCCGCTCATCTTGTAGCCACCCCACGGTGCCTCATTAAAGGTGGGGTTGTAGCAGTTCACCCAGGTCACCCCGGCGCGAATCTCGCGGATCACGCGCAGCGCCCGTGCGCCATCGCTGGTGAACACACCGCCGGCCAGGCCGTACGGTGTGTCGTTGGCCATGGCGATGGCTTCGGCTTCGGTGCGGAAGGTCTGCACCGCCACCACCGGGCCAAACACCTCCTCGCGCACCAGGTCCATGTCGCGGCGGCAGTTGTCGAACACGGTTGGCCGCACGAAGTAGCCCCTGGCGCACTCGCCCTCGGTGTAGCGCTCGCCGCCGCACACCAACCGCGCACCCTGCTGCTTCGCTCGTTCGATATGCGCCAGGATCTTGTCCATCTGCCCTTGCGACACGATGGCGCCCATGTCCGGGTCGTCCAGGCCGTTGCCGATGGTCATGGCGTTGGCGCGCTCGGCCAGGCGGGCGACGAAGGCATCCTTGATGCTCTCTTCGATCAGGATGCGCGAGCCGGCGGAGCACACCTCGCCCTGGTTGAAGAACACGCCGATCATTGCCCATTCCACCGCGCCTTCCAGGTCGGCATCGGCAAAGATGATGTTGGGTGACTTGCCGCCCAGCTCCAGCCCCACCTTCTTGAGGTTGCCCACCGCCGCGCTGGCGATCAGCTGGCCGGTACGGGTGCTACCGGTGAAGGTCACCATGTCCACGTCGTGGCTCTCCGCCAGCAGCTGGCCGGCGGCCGGCCCGGTGCCCAGCACCAGGTTGGCGGTACCGGCAGGCAGGCCGGCCGCATGCAGGATCTCGAACAGCACCACGGCCGACAGCGGTGTCAGCTCGCTGGGCTTGAACACCACGCAGTTGCCAGCCGCCAGCGCCGGCGCCAGCTTCCAGGTGGCCATCAGCAGCGGGTAGTTCCACGGCGTGATCAGCCCGCACACGCCTATCGGCTCGTGCATGCTGTAGGCGTGCATCGGGCCGAAGGCATCGCTGACCTCGTACACCCCGCCCTGCGGCACGCTGATCAGCCCGGCGTAGTAGCGGAAGCAGGCGGCGGCATCGTCCACGTCGCCGCGCGCCTCGCGCAGCGGCTTGCCGTTGTCCAGGCAATCCAGCCGCGCCAGTTCGTCGGCGCGCGCCTTGATGCCATCGGCCACGCGGTGCAGCAGCTCCGCCCGCCGCGGTGCGGCCATGCGCCGCCATTCACCCTTGCCGTAGAACGCCGCGTGGGCGGCGGCAATCGCCTGGCGGGTATCTTCCGCCGTGCTGTCGGCCACGCGGGCGATCACCTCGCCGTTGGCCGGGTTGATCACGTCGCGGCTGGCACCGCCCAGCGCCAGCTGCCATTCACCGTTGATGTAGTTTTTGCGGATTTCCATTGTGTTCTCCTCCGTGCCGCTTGCTGTAGGGGTGAAGCTTTCAGGTTGCTGGCTCGCACAATGCTGCGCGAGCGGGCATTCAGGCGATATACACCTTGCGCAGCGTCTGGCGTACTGTCCAGGTGGTCGCCGTGCCGGCGCGCAGGTGGCCGACGCTGCCGGCCGACAGCTGCAGCTCCGGCGAACCATCGGCAAAACTCACCGTGGCATCGCCGAACAGCACGATGAAGAATTCGTCGCTCTCCACATCGGTACTGATGCTGGGCGACATCTCCCATACGCCGATATTGCAACCGCCCAGGCTGCCCAGCAGCGCGGTGCCGACGCGCGGCTGGCCGGCAATGGTCTGCGCCGCCGGCAAATCGTGATAGTCCAGCGCCAGGCTGGCAGCGGCCAGGCAATGGTTGGCCAGCAGCAGGTTTTGCTCTTGCATGAGATATTCCAGTTCAAAGAGGTGGTGACAGCTCAGGAGTCAAAGCCCAAACCCAGGGCATCCATGGTCCGCAACATCAGATTGCGCTTGCCGTGGTTGTGGTCGGCGCGGTTCAGCGACCAGCGCGTGGCCTGCACCGCGACATAGGTCAGCGGCTCCGGCGGGAACGGCATCGGCATCTCGCGCACCATGCGCAAACGGGTGCGCTCGGTATCCAGCCCGGCCAGCTTGTCCAGCAGCACGTTGGCCGCAAAGCGGGTGGCGCCTACCCCCAGGCCGGTAAAGCCGGCGGCGTAGGCCACCTTGCCGCCATGCGCCTGCGCATAGAAAGCACAGAAGCGGGTGGAGGTATCGATGGCGCCGGCCCAGCGGTGGGTAAAGCGCAGCCCTTCCAGTTGCGGGAAGGTGGTAAAGAAATGGCTGGCCAGCAGCTCGAAGCTGGCCGCTCGCTCCTCGTACTGCTCCTCGATGCGGCCGCCGAAGTTGTAGATGGCATCGTAGCCGCCGAACAGGATGCGGTTGTCGCGGCTCAGCCGGTAGTAATGGAACTGGTTGCCCATGTCGGCAAGGCCCTGGCGGTTGCGCCAGCCCACTGCGGCCAACTGCGCCGGGCTCAGCGGCTCGCTCATCAGCACGTAGTCGTATACCGGGATGGTGTGCCATCGATAGCGGCGCAGCAGCGAGGGAAAGGCATTGGTCGCCAAAATCACCTGCTGCGCGACCACCCGCCCGCCGGCGGTGTGCAACGCCACCTGCCTGCCCGACGAACGCAGCCGCTCCACCCGCGACTGCTCGTGGATTTCCACCCCCAGCTCGCGGGCAACACGGGTCAGCCCTGCGGCCAACTTGCCCGGGTGCAGCATGGCGGTGCCGTCGCGGTCCCAGTGCCCGGCAAGGAAGGTGGGCGATGCCACCTCGGCACGCACCTCGTCGGCGGACAGGCAGCCTTCATCCTGCAGCAGCTCGGCCTGGTACGGTTCCACCGCCACCACCATCACCCCGCTGCGCTCGAAATCGCAGTCGATGCCGTAGCGCTGCAGCGTGGCCTCGATCTCGTCCAGGTTTTGACGCCCCAGCGCCTCCAGCTGCTCGAATTCCTCCGGCCAGCGGCTCATGCCGTTTTCCTCGCCGTGGGTGATGCTGGCCTCGCAGAAGCCGCCGTTGCGGCTGGAGGCGGCCCCGCCGCACTGCCCGGCTTCCAGCAGCAGCACGCGGCGCTGCGGCTCGCGCTCCTTGGCCAGAATGGCCGCCCACAAGCCCAGGTAGCCGCCGCCGACAATGGCCAGCTCGGTAGTCACCTCGCCCTGCAGCGGCGCAAAGCCGGCACGGCTCGGCACGTCGTCCAGCCAGAAGGAGCGGTTGATGGAGCCGGCCAGGGCCGACTGGATGACGCTCTTTTGCGGGGCGTGCCGCTCGAAAACGGTTTGAAGCATGGGGCGGTGGATTCCTGTAACGCATGAAGCTCGAAAAACCGCCGGCCAGGCGAACGCCGGGCCAGCGGTGTTGGTGCCTTCCTCAAGCGAACTCGGGGAACACCTGCCGGTACAGCCCGTGCCGGGCCGCCTGCGAGTGATTGTAGGCTACCTGGAAAGCTACCTCGTCCTGGTATGACGGCGCAATGATCTGCATGCCGGTAGGCACGCCGCTGTGCGCGCGGCCGGTGGGCACCGACAGCGCCGGGTAGCGGCCCAGCAGGTTGAACGGCGGGGTGGCCGCCCAGCCCAGGTAGCTGTCCAGCGCCACGCCGTTCACCTGCAGCTGCGGCTGTTGCGTCGGGTCCATATCGGCCTCGATCTCGGTGGTGAAGGTCGTCGGGCAGATGAAGGCACGGTAGCCCTGCCCCCACACCTTCTGCTGCATCTCGCGGTGCAGGCTGCTGGCCAGCTCCGCCGATTTCATCACCGAATTGGACTTGCCGCGGTAGTCGCGCCACAGGTGCTGCATATAGCTGGTGAGCTTATCGTAGGCGGAGTCCGGCAGCTCGCGCAGGTATTCGTCGAAGTAGATGCCGAAGATGCCTTCCATCAGCACCTTGGACAGCGCAAGCAGATCCCACTCGATATCCACCTTTTCCACCACCGCGCCGCGGCCGCGCAGCCCTTCCAGCGCCTGCTCCAGATTGTGCTGCACGTCCGGGCACACCGCCGGGCTGCCCAGGCTGGGGTGGTAGGCGATCTTCCAGCCGCTCAGGTCGTCGTAGCGGTCCGGCAGCGGCTGGTACGGCATGCCGTTGTAGCTGGCCGGGTGCGGGCCGGCGATGATGTTCTGCATCAGCACCATGTCTTCGAAGGTACGCGCCAGCGGGCCTTCGGCGGCAAAGGCGAACAGTTCCTCGCCCGGGCCGCTGGCCAGGCGGCCGAACGGCGGCTTGTAGCCATACAGGCCCTGGAATGCCGCCGGCAGTCGGGTGGAACCGCCCATGTCGCTGCCGGTAGCCAGCGGCGCCACACCGGCCGCCACTGCCGCGGCGCTGCCGCCGCTGGAGCCGCCGCAGGTATAGCGCAGGTTCCACGGGTTGCGCGTTACGCCCCAGCGCCGGCTCCAGGTCTGCCCCAGGCAGCAGAATTCCGGGTTGGTGGCCTGGGCGTGCAGGATGGCGCCGGCGTCCAGCAACTTGTCTATCATCGGGTGGTTTTCGTCCGGCACGTAGTCGTCCAGCACCAGCGAGCCCACCGTGTTCGGCCAACCTGCCACCGCGGTTTCCTCCTTCACTACCACCGGAATGCCTTCCAGCGGACGGGCGGTGCCATCGCGGTAGCGCTGTTCCGCTTCACGCGCCCTGGCAATGGCCTCGTCGGCGCGGATGGCGGTGGTGGCGTTTACATTCACCTGCTGCTTGTGCGCGGCTTCCAGCACGGCCTGCATCAGGGTCACCGGCGACAGGCTGCCATTGCGGAAACGGCGCAGTGCCTCGGTGGCGGACATATAACAAAGCGTTTGATTCATTTCAGTATTCCGGAAGTTAAAAACTGTAGACCGCCTGGGCGCTCAGCACATCGTTATGCTTGCTGGTGGTGCCGTCGGCGCGTTCGAAGCTGCGTACGCTGGAGATGTCATGCCGCGCTTCCAGCTTCAGTTGCAGCTGGTCGGTCGGGTAGAACAGCAGCGCGGCGGTAATGTCCTGACGCACCGCGCCCTTGCAGCCGCTCGGGTCCAGCGCATAGCAGGCCGGGTCCACGCCGAAGCCGTTGATCGGGTCGTTGCCGTTGGCACTCAGGCCGATGCTGGGGTTGCCGCCACCGTTCTTGCTGTTGTTCAGGTAGTCGTAGCGCACGGTCCAGCCCATGCGCCCCAGTGCGGCGGTCTCGAACTTGTGGTGCTTCAGCAGCGAGAAACCCCACCACTGCGCGCGGCCGCCGTTGAGCGCGCTGTACTCGGCACTGCCGTAGTCGAACTGCGCGGCGCTGATGTCGTCGAGCTGGGTGTTGCTGATGTCCACCTCGGTGTAGGCCACGCGGCCGAAGTTCGGCGTGCTGCCGGTGTAGTTGCCGCTGGTGCCGCGCGCCAGATAGCCATACCAGCCGATGTCGATGTTGTTGGTGAGCATGTTGTCCACGCGCCAGCTCAGCGACGGGGTACGGTTGGCCGCATTGTTCACCTGCGACGCCTGGCTGCGCCCGGCCTCGTTGCCCAGCATGGCCTTCACGCTCCAGGCACCCTGCACCCAGGACGCGCCGGCACCCACGATATTGCTGGGCTCGCTGAAGTCGTACAGCAGGTTGTGGGTGATGTTCACCGTCTGGTTGCTGGCGGCGTACTCGTAGCCGGCCCAGGACGGAATATCGCCGGCAAACACCTGCCAGTGCTCATCCAGCGGCACTACCGCCTGCGCCGAGTTGAGGATGCTCATATTGCCGTTGCCATTGCTGTCCAGCGAGGAATACACCCCGGCGCCACGGTCCGGCATGATGGTGATATCCACGTACGGCGCCAGCGGGCCGCTGCCGAAGGTTTTCTTGATGTCCAGGTAGACATCGCCCAGGTTGGAGGTGTCGTAGTTGTAGCTCTGGCTGCGGTTGGCAAACACGAACGACGCCGACTTGCGCCCCAGGTTGCTGCTGTACAGCGGGTCGATGTAGCCGCTGATGCTCAGGCCGGCAATCGGGCCGTTCTGCGCATCCTCGGACAGCTTGTCCACCTTCATCGCCGTGGCGCTCACCTGCTGCGTCAGCGCCTCGTCACTGTCCTGCCGTGCGGTGACCGACTGTTGCAACGCGGTTTTCAGGCTGTCGATCTCACGCTGCATCGCCTCCAGCCGCTGCTGCATCTCCTGCATGCCCGGCTGGGCCTCTGCGGCCAACGTCAGCAGCGGTGCCGCCCCGATCAGGCCGGCCAAAAGTGTTTTCTTCATGATTTCCCCTAGCGTCCGCTCTTGAAGCCCGACCACAACCGGTTCATCAGCCGCAGCAGGTCCGGCGAAAAGCCGCTGACGGCACTGAGGTTGCTGCGCTGCACTTCCGACGGGTTCACCGCCGGGTCGTTGCGGATCGCCGGCCTCACCAGGTCATTGGCCGCCTTGTTGGCGCTGAGATAGAAAATGGCGTTGCTGATCTCGGCATGCACCTGCGGTGTCTCGATGTAGTTCAGCCACTTGTAGGCGGCGTCCAGGTGTGGCGCCTCCTTGGGGATCACCATCACGTCGAACCAGATCACCGAGCCTTCCTTGGGCACCACGTATTCGATCTGGTCGCTGCGCTTGCTTTCCTTGGCGCTCAGCCGCGCCTGCAGCACATCGCCGGACCAGCCCAGCGCCAGGCAGATGTCGCCCAGCGCCAGGTCGCTGACATAGCTGCTGGAGTTGATCTGGGTGATGTAGGGGCGGATCTGGCGCAGCTGGGCAAAGGCATCCTGCACATCCTGCGTGGTGGCGTGCGACGGGTCCTTGTGCTGGTACTTGAGCATGGCGGCCACCACGTCGGCCGGCGATTCCAGCAGGCCGATGCCGCATTGCTTGAGCTTGGACGAGTACTTGGGATCGAACAGCAGCGCCCAGCTGTCCAGCGGCGCCGACGCGCCGAGGATCTGCTTCACCTTGGTCACGTTGATGGCCAGGCCGCTAGTGCCCCAGGCCCAGGGAATGGCGTACTGGTTGCCCGGGTCCACCACCTCCAGCTGCTTCATCAGGCCCTTGTCGAGCTTGTCCCAGTTGGGCAGCTTCGACTTGTCCAGCTTCTGGTACAGCCCGGCCTGCAGCTGGTTGCGCAGAAAGCCGGACGACGGCACCGCCACATCCAGGCTGGACTTGCCCACCAGCAGCTTGGTCTGCAGCGTTTCCTCGCTGTCGAACGGGTCGAAGTTGACCTTGATGCCGGTCTGCTTCTCGAAGTTGGCAAAGGTATCCTTGGCGGCGTAATCCGCCCAGTTGGCAAAGTTCAGCGTGCCACTATGCGCCAGGCTGGAGGCCAGGCCACAGCCGAGCAACAGCATTGCACCGGCCAGTCTGCGGTACTGCATGGTGTTTTCTCCTCTTGTTGTGCGGGTGAAAACATTCTGCGCAGCAGCCGCCGCCGCGGCTGTCCTCCAACGGGGGGACAAAACCCAACGACACCGCAGCTAAATAGGGCTTGCCGGAATGGTGCTGCCGGCGGCACCATCCGCCGCTACCACTGCCAGCGCATACATGAACAAGGGAGAGACATGGCCAGCCTGCAACTACCTGTAGACACGGCGGCCCGCCTGGTAAGCCAGCTGGGCAACAGCGGCTTTCCCCTGGCGCTATGGGACTGGATCAACACCCTGCTGCCCATCGGCCACCTGTCCTCGGTGCGCTACAACCAGCCGGCCGCCGGGCAACAGGTGGAATCGGTGGACTGGCTGTTCTCGCGCGGCTACAACGACCAGCGCATCGTGGAGCAGGCACTGACCAGCTACCTCTCCCGCCACTGGCGGCAGGACCCGCTGTTGGCGCATGTGGAACAGTTGCTGGACCCGCAACTGGTGCTGATCCGCAACAGCGACATCACCGCCGACGACTACGCCATGGACGGTTTCAACCAGCCGCAGGTGATAGAGGAATGCAACCTGCTCGGCCGCTCGGCCGATGGCGTCTACGTGCTGGCGGTATACCGCCAGATCGGCCAGACGCCGTTCACCCTGGAAGAGCTGTCGCTGCTGCGGCAGCTGGGCGAGCTGATCGTGCCGCTGGTGGTGCAGCACGCCCGGCTCACCGTCTCCACCCAGCGCTCGCAAACCCAGGCGCTGACCTATCTGTTCGACCGCCGCCTGGCTACCGAAGGCATACGGCTATCGCCGCGCGAGCTGTCCATCTGCCACTGCCTGCTGCTGGGGCTGTCCAGCAGCCGCATCGCGGAGCAACTGGCCGTGCGCCCCTCCAGCGTGAAAACCTATGTCGAACGCGCCTTCCTCAAACTGGGCGTGAGCAGCCGCGCCGAGCTGTACGCCTGGAGCCTGCAGTACGCCTGAGCGGCTGCGCACCACGCCTGGCACCGGCTGTCACGACATAACCCTTCACACAAGTGGCATGGCACCGCCGGCCACGTCGGCTACCATCAAGGAGAAGGAGGGAGAGATCATGAAATGCTGGACCTACGACACCCAATACGGCCCCTTCGAGATCGTGCCGCTCGATGGCAGCTACCACATCATGCATGAGGGCGAAGCGCTGGGCGCCTACCCGAAACCGGAAGACGCCGCCCGGGCACTGGCCACCGGAGAAACCAGCTGGCCGCCATTCGGCAACCCGCAAGACCTGGGCATACCGGCCGAGCTGGCGCAGTGGCACTGCCGGCTGCTGGTTTAGCTGATATCCGCCGCTGATCGCACAAAAAGGTTGGCCGCAAGCTGTACGGGCTTGCGGCCAACCTTTTTCATCACCCCAGCCCCGCAGATACCGTGCTGGAGGCCAAACAGCCAGGACCGTATCGACGATGGCAAAGCACGCATCGTGCACAAACAAAAAGCCCGGCATTGCTGCCGGGCTTTGCTTGGCGACGGGTGTCGCGGGAATTACTGGGCTGCGGAAGCAGCGGCCGGGGCAGCAGCGCCGCCACCAACGGTTTCCATCACGGTCCACTGACCGTTCTGTACCTTGTACACGGTGATGCCGCCGTCTTTCAGGTCGCCCTTCGCGTCGTAGGCCCAGTTGGAGGAGGTCACGCCATCCTTGTATTCCATCTTGGCCAGTACCGGCATGTATTTTGCCGGGTCGGCGGAGTTGGCCTGCTTCATGGCGGCGATCAGCACGCGGGTAGCGTCGTAGCCGTACGGAGAGTAGGTAGCTACGTCCATCTTGAAGCGTGCCTTGTAGCGGGCAGCGTAGTCGTTACCCTTCGGCATCTTGTCCAGCGGCAGGCCAGCCAGCGAGGCGATGGTGCCTTCGGCTTCCTTGCCAGCCAGTTGCAGGAAGTTCGGGGTCTTGGTCATTTCGCCGGAGATCAGCGGAGCCTTCAGACCCAGGCGCTTCATCTGCTTGGCCATCGGGGCGGACTGCGCATCGGCGCCACCGTAGAACACCACGTCCGGGGATACCGACTTGATGGAGGTCAGGATGGCAGCGAAGTCGGTAGCCTTGTCGTTGGTGAATTCACGCTTCAGCACCTGACCACCGGCAGCCTTGACGGCCTTCTCGAATTCGTCGGCCAGACCCTGACCGTAAGCGGTGCGGTCGTCGACGATAACGATCTTCTTGGCGTTCAGCTTGTCCACCACGAACTTGCCCATTACCGAACCCTGCTGGGTGTCGGAGGTCATGGAGCGGAAGGTGTTCTTGAAGCCCTGGGTGGTGAATACCGGGGAAGTCGCCATGGCGATCATCGGGATGCCGGCGTCGGAGTAGATCTTGGAGGCCGGGATGGCGCAACCGGAGTTGAAGTGGCCGATGATGCCGGCAACCTTGTTGTCGACAAACTTCTGAGCCATCTGGGTAGCGGTCTTCGGGTCAGCCTGGTCATCTTCGGCGACCAGTTCGAAGCTCACCGGCTTGCCGTCGATGGTCGGCTTCTCGGCGTTGGCATCTTCGATTGCCAGGGTCACGCCGTTCTTGTATTCCTCGCCGTAGTGAGCCTGCGGGCCGGTCAGCGGTGCAGCAAAGCCGATCTTGATGGCGCTACCGGTAGCGGCGGCAGCCGGGGCGGAGGCGGCGCCTGCAGCCGGGGCTTCCTGCTTCTGGCTGCAGCCGGCGATAGCCAGGGCGGCGGTAACTGCAAGGGATACGCTAGTCAGTTTGTTCAGTCGCATGTCGTTTATCTTCTCTATTTGTGTCAGGTTTTGCTCAGGCCAATGGATTTTGTCGATTGGCGAACGTTTACAACAAGGCAGGCGCATTATTTCAATGCAGCCCGCCCCGCGCAAGTCCAATCAGTCTCCAATGCTCATCAGACTCGCATTACCGCCAGCAGCCGTGGTATTCACGCTAATGGCGCGTTCCACTACCAGTCGGTGCAGGTTGTAACCACCCTGCTCGACCAGCAACAGCGGAATCAGGGCGCCGTCGCGGCGGGCCAGCGTCTGGCGCAGCTGCTCGGCATCCGGGCCGGCATACAGCACGGCGGTCACATCGGCAGCTTCCACCTTGTCGGCCAGCTGCACTGCGCTCTTGAGCTGTGCGGCCAACTGCTGGGCAGCGGCGTTGTCCTGCAGCAGCACGCGGTTGCCGGTGGCAAAGGCGGCAGCCACCTGCATCACCAGCGCTTCCAGGTTGTCGGCCCAGCAGGCCACCAGGCCGCGTGGTGCAAACAGCAGGGTGTTCAGTTCGCCAGTGGGGCCCGGCAGGTTGGCCGCATGGTTCAGCGGCGAGTGGCGGCGTGCCGCGGCAATCACTTCCTGCAGATGCTTGCGCGCACCGTCATCCAGCTTCAGCTTGGGCAGTGCGGCCTGCAACTGATCCAGCGCGCTGAAATCCACCGCATCCGGGCTGGCATCCAGCTTGGCGTCCCAGCTGCCGCCGGTCAGGCGGTACAGGTAGAGCGGGCCACCGGCTTTCGGGCCGGTACCGGACTTGCCTTCGCCACCGAACGGCTGCACACCCACCACCGCGCCAACGATGTTGCGGTTCACGTAGACGTTGCCCACCTTGACGTTGCTGGTGATGGCATCGATGGTTTCGTCGATGCGGCTGTGAATGCCGTGGGTCAGGCCGTAGCCGGTACTGTTGATCTCGGCCACCACCTGGTCGATCTGGCTGGCTTCAAAGCGGATCACGTGCAGTACCGGGCCGAATACCTCGCGCTCCAGCAGGCGGATGCTGTCGATCTCGAACAGGGTCGGCGCCACGTAGGTACCGCCGGCGCACTCTTCGCTCAGCGTGGCCTGGTACATGCTGCGGGCGCGGCCCTTCAGGCCGTCGATATGGCGCAGCAGGTTGCCCTGCGCTTCGGCGTCGATCACCGGGCCGATGTCGGTATCGAAACGCGCCGGGTTGCCCACACGCATCTCGTCCATGGCGCCCTTGATCATGGTCACCACCTTGTCGGCGATGTCGTTCTGCAGGTACAGCACGCGCAGTGCCGAGCAACGCTGGCCGGCGGAATCGAAAGCGGACGACAGTACGTCGGTCACCACCTGCTCCGGCAGCGCCGAGCTGTCCACGATCATGGCGTTCTGGCCACCGGTTTCGGCGATCAGCGGTACTTCTTCGCCACGGCCGGACAGCGCGCGGTTGATGATCTGCGCCACTTCGGTGGAGCCGGTGAAGATCACGCCCTTGATGCGCGCATCGGTAGTCAGCGCGGCGCCGACCACTTCGCCGCGGCCCGGCAGGAACTGCAGCACGTCGCGCGGTACGCCGGCTTCGTGCAGCAGGCGGATGGCGTAGCCGGCGATCAGCGCGGTCTGCTCGGCCGGCTTGGCCAGCACCACGTTACCGGCGGCCAGCGAGGCGGTTACCTCGCCGATGAAGATGGCCAGCGGGAAGTTCCACGGGCTGATACATACCACCGGGCCCAGCGCCGGGTTGCGCTGGTTGTCGAATTCGGCACGCACGTGGGCGGCGTAGTAGCGGCAGAAGTCCACCGCTTCGCGCACTTCGGCGATGGCGTTGTTCAGGGTCTTGCCGGCTTCGCGCACCGCCAGGCCCATCAGGGTCGGCATGTGCTCTTCCATCAGGTCGGCCATGCGGTCCAGGCACTGCGCACGCTTGGCCGGCTCGGTAGCGGCCCACAGCGGTGCGGCGCGCACGGCGGCCTGCAGCGCCACTTCCACGTCCTCGCGGCTGGCTTCCTGCACCTGGCCGACGATGTCGGCCAGGTTGGCCGGGTTGCGCACCGGCTGCGGGCTGTCCACTGCCACGTCACGCTCGGCCAGCAGCGGCACGGCCTGCCACTGCTGCGTTTCGGAAGCCTGCAGTGATTTTTCCAGCGACTGCAGCACGTGCTCGTTGGCCAGATCCACACCCTTGGAGTTCTTGCGTTCGCTACCGTACAGCGCTACCGGCAGCGCGATCTTGCTGTGCGGCAGGCCGCCATGGCGGTCCGCCTCGGCCACCGGATCTTCCACCAGTTCCTCGATCGACACGCTCTCGTCCACGATGCGGTTCACGAACGAGGAGTTGGCGCCGTTTTCCAGCAGGCGGCGTACCAGGTAGGCCAGCAGGGTTTCGTGCGACCCCACCGGCGCGTAGATGCGGCACGGCTTGTCCAGCTTGTCCTTGCCCACCACCTGGTCGTACAGGGTCTCGCCCATGCCGTGCAGGCACTGGAATTCGTAGTCCTTGCCCTCGGCCAGGTGGTAGACCGCGGCCAGGGTGTAGGCGTTATGCGAGGCAAACTGCGGGTAGATGGCGTCCTGTGCGGCCAACAGGCGCTTGGCGCAGGCGATGTAGGACACGTCGGTGTATACCTTGCGGGTGTACACCGGGTAGCCCGGCAGGCCATCCACCTGGGCGCGCTTGATCTCGGCATCCCAGTAGGCGCCCTTCACCAGGCGCACCATGAAGCGGTGCTTGCTGCGGCGCGCCAGGTCGATCAGGTAATCGATCACGTACGGGCAGCGCTTCTGGTAAGCCTGCACCACGATGCCGATACCTTCGAAACCGTCCAGGTCCGGGTCGTTGGCCAGTGCTTCCACCAGGTCCATGGAGATTTCCAGGCGGTCGGCTTCCTCGGCATCGATATTCAGGCCGATGTTGTACTGCTTGGCCAGCATGAACAGCTGCTTCAGGCGCGGCAGCAGCTCGCTCATCATGCGCTCGTGCTTCATGCGGGCGTAGCGCGGGTGAATGGCGGACAGCTTCACCGAAATGCCCGGGCCACTGTAGATACCGCGGCCGTTGGATTCCTTGCCAATGGCGTGGATGGCAACCACGTAGTCATTCAGGTAACGCTGTGCGTCAGCCTCGGTCATCGCCGCCTCGCCCAGCATGTCGTAGCTGAAACGGTAGCCGCGGGCTTCGCGCTCGCGGCCGTTGGCCAGCGCTTCCCCGATGGTTTCGCCGGTCACGAACTGCTTGCCCAGCATGCGCATCGACAGATCCACACCCTTGCGGATCAGCGGCTCGCCACCCTTGGCGATCATGCGGGTCAGCGCCGACGACAGGCCCTGCGCACTGTGCGAAGAAACCAGCTTGCCGGTAATCAGCAGGCCCCAGGCGGCAGCGTTCACGAACAGCGAGGAGCTGTTGCCCAGGTGGGCTTTCCAGTCGCCACCGGAAATCTTGTCGCGGATCAGCTTGTCGGCGGTTTCGCGGTCCGGAATGCGCAGCAGCGCCTCGGCCAGACACATCAGTGCAATGCCTTCCTGGCTGGACAGGGTGAACTCATGCATCAGGGCATCCACACCACTGGATTTGGTGCGTTCGCGGCGAACCTGGGTAACCAGCTTGCTGGCCAGCGCCTTGATCGAGGCCACCTGCGCCTCCGGCATGGCCGCCTGCTCCATCATGGTGGCAACACATTCGCGTTCATCACGACGGTAGGCTGCGGTAATCGCGTCACGAAGCGCGGCTTGCTCGCGCGCAAAGGCCTGAAATTGCATGAGTAGCTTCTCCATTGTTCCAACAGCTCGATCTGACTATTGTATACAAAATATAAACTACGTACAGCCAAATCAGAGGACAATCCAGAATAGAAGCCAGCGAAGCAAGCGCAAGGAAGGAAATTGCAACAGTAGGCTATCGATAACCGGCAAAACATGACATTTGCACGGCAAACGGCAAGCTGCAATGCAACTGCCCCACTACCTGCATCGCACCAGCAACACACTGCAAGCGGTAATGTCGCCAGGCCGACACAAGGCCGCTGTTTTATTACATGGCCATTTATTCAATAACCATGCGGTATTGACGATTTCGGCTTATTGAGAAATATTTTCCCGCCGTAATGGCTTGCAGGCGGTACCGCATTAATCCATAACGGCAATAAGTGGACCCGGAATCAATATTGCAACGGCAAATTCAGCAGCAACAGCATAAACAGCCAGCACGTAAACACATGGTTGAAACAAAGCGGCGAGCGGGACAACTGCCGGCATTGCAGGGAATATCGGCAGAAACGGTGAATGTGACACAGGGGAGCCGTGGGGGCGGCTTGTCACACACCATGCCCCGGCTTCACGCAAAGTAAATCCCGGCTCGATCGGGCCGGGATTTACTTAATCCGGTAAACAGTTTTACAGGCGAATTGAATAGTAAATCGTGCAGAAATCGCCTGCGGCCAACGTTGGCCGCAAGGTGGGGGGGTGAGGTCGTCAGGCTGGGAGCGCGGGCGGCGGGGTAGATGCTGGCACACGCCGCAAAGCACAAAGCCCAGCTTGATTTCTCAAGCTGGGCTTTCTGTGGGGGAGTCTGGCGGTGTCCTACTTTCACACGGGTATCCGCACTATCATCGGCGCTGAGGCGTTTCACGGTCCTGTTCGGAATGGGAAGGCGTGGGACCACCTCGCTATGGCCACCAGACATAAACTGTCATCAAACTGTCGAAGCCTTACCAAGCAATCTTTCTTTGCTTGGCCGGTAGAATCTTGTATCTCGCACACACCCTATTTGTTGTCACTTCGCTTGCGCAAAGCACCTCAAATGATAGAGTCAAGCCTCACGAGCAATTAGTATCGGTTAGCTTCACGCCTCACAGCGCTTCCACACCCGACCTATCAACGTCCTGGTCTCGAACGACTCTTCAGGGACCTCAAGGGTCCAGGGAAGTCTCATCTTCAGGCAAGTTTCCCGCTTAGATGCTTTCAGCGGTTATCTCTTCCGAACTTAGCTACCCGGCGATGCGACTGGCGTCACAACCGGTACACCAGAGGTTCGTCCACTCCGGTCCTCTCGTACTAGGAGCAGCCCCCGTCAAACTTCCAACGCCCACTGCAGATAGGGACCAAACTGTCTCACGACGTTTTGAACCCAGCTCACGTACCACTTTAAATGGCGAACAGCCATACCCTTGGGACCGGCTACAGCCCCAGGATGTGATGAGCCGACATCGAGGTGCCAAACTCCGCCGTCGATGTGAACTCTTGGGCGGAATCAGCCTGTTATCCCCGGAGTACCTTTTATCCGTTGAGCGATGGCCCTTCCATTCAGAACCACCGGATCACTATGTCCTGCTTTCGCACCTGCTCGACTTGTCGGTCTCGCAGTTAAGCTACCTTTTGCCATTGCACTATCAGCACGATTTCCGACCGTACCTAGGTAACCTTCGAACTCCTCCGTTACACTTTGGGAGGAGACCGCCCCAGTCAAACTGCCTACCATGCACTGTTCCCGATCCGGATCACGGACCAAGGTTAGAACCTCAAACACACCAGGGTGGTATTTCAAGGACGGCTCCATACGATCTAGCGACCGTACTTCATAGCCTCCCACCTATCCTACACAAGCCTGTTCAAAGTCCAATGCAAAGCTACAGTAAAGGTTCACGGGGTCTTTCCGTCTAGCAGCGGGTAGATTGCATCTTCACAAACATTTCAACTTCGCTGAGTCTCAGGAGGAGACAGTGTGGCCATCGTTACGCCATTCGTGCGGGTCGGAACTTACCCGACAAGGAATTTCGCTACCTTAGGACCGTTATAGTTACGGCCGCCGTTTACTGGGACTTCAATCAAGAGCTTGCACCCCATCATTTAATCTTCCAGCACCGGGCAGGCGTCACTCCGTATACGTCCACTTTCGTGTTGGCACAGAGCTGTGTTTTTGTTAAACAGTCGCAGCCACCTATTCTCTGCGACCCCTTCGCCCTTCGGATGTTCTCCTACAAGCTACCGGGGCACACCTTCTCCCGAAGTTACGGTGTCAATTTGCCGAGTTCCTTCTCCTGAGTTCTCTCAAGCGCCTTAGAATTCTCATCCTGCCCACCTGTGTCGGTTTGCGGTACGGTTCTCGTATAGCTGAAGCTTAGTGGCTTTTCCTGGAAGCGTGGTATCAGTCACTTCAGGTCCGTAGACCCTCGTCATCACTTCTCGGTGTTGAATGAAAGGGCGGATTTGCCTACCCTAACCACCTACCGGCTTAAACGACCTATTCCAACAGGCCGCTGACCTAACCTTCTCCGTCCCCACATCGCACTATACGAAAGTACGGGAATATTCACCCGTTTCCCATCGACTACGCTTTTCAGCCTCGCCTTAGGGGCCGACTCACCCTACGCCGATGAACGTTGCGTAGGAAACCTTGGGCTTTCGGCGAGCGGGCTTTTCACCCGCTTTATCGCTACTCATGTCAGCATTCGCACTTCTGATATCTCCAGCATGCCTCTCGACACACCTTCACAGACCTACAGAACGCTCCCCTACCACGCGCCTTACGGCGCATCCGCAGCTTCGGTTATCAGTTTGAGCCCCGTTACATCTTCCGCGCAGGACGACTCGACCAGTGAGCTATTACGCTTTCTTTAAATGATGGCTGCTTCTAAGCCAACATCCTGGCTGTCTAGGCCTTCCCACCTCGTTTACCACTTAACTGATCATTTGGGACCTTAGCTGGCGGTCTGGGTTGTTTC